>DATDGP010000199.1:0-53528 GCA_036522035.1 Terriglobales bacterium | reverse complement strand
CAGACGATCCACGTCGTCCCCGGACGGGCCCGGACCGGTTGGACCGAATTTCCCAGTTGGTCGGCGACCCTTCCTTAGCGGACCTAGCCGAAAAGCCGACTCTAAGTCAAATTGACTTGCGATAAGGAGGGTTCGAGGCTGTAAGCAACCTTGCCTTCTTCCAACCTAGCGTATGCAACGCGGGCCCGTTCCTTGCCCGGACCTTCGATGGTCCAGCCGCTGCCATTGCGAACCAGCCTCATGGCGTTTCTCTGACGCCACCACTCGTTGACTTCTCGCGGAAGAGCGAACCAAACGCTACCTTCCCCGCGAATTTCTTTGAGATGCTGCAAGAGCAAACGATACGTGTCCCGCGCCCGTTCCTCGATGAGATAGTCAGGATGAACCACAAAGCTGACAAGGCCGTGTTTTTTTCGGATTATCCCGATCTCGCGCTGCCAAAGATCGATCGAATAGTTTTCGAGGATGTGAAACAGTGTGTAGTCTTGTGTGGTAGTGACAGGGATTTCTAACACCTTGCCGACGAAGTACGGCATGATCGTACAACAGCCTCCCCTCTGCGGATCAAGGTGTGCGGCATTCGGCACTGACATGTCATAGGCTGCCGCCAGGGAGTCGAACCACTCCTGATTGCGATACATCGCCCCGGCTCGGAAACCCTGTGCGTCGAATTCTCGCACCTAGCTGTTGATCTTGGCTACCCGCCGGAGAAACTCAGCGTGCTCCCGGAATTGTTGCTTTTTGCGGGAAGGCAGGATCGACCCACCGTTGTTCAGGAGGAGGGTATTTGTGCGTTGACCTGGGCCGATGGAGCACTCTCTAAGCCGTTCGAGTCGATGCTGGTAACCACGTAAAAGTAGTCTTGTCCGTCGACGACGGAAGAATCGGTGAACTGCAGCGAACTTGCAGACACCGTCCCCGATATGCTGGAGTAGGGTCCGCCGCTAACCTGGCTTCGATAAACTCTATAACCCTCCACGTTCGAAGATGGGCTCGGATCCCACATCAGCGTTACCGAGTGGGCTCCTGATGGTGTTGGCGACGGGGTGGGCGTAGGTGAGGGCGTAGGCGTGGGTGAAGGCTTCGGAGTCGGCGACGGTGTAGGCGTGGGTGACGGTGTTGGTGTTGGCGATGGTTTTGGCGTCGGCGACGGGGCAGGTGTCGGCGAAGGGTTGGGTGAAGGCGATGGCGTGGGTATTGGCGAAGGCGTAGGACCGACGGCTTGCAACGATCCTCCGCTGCACGCGGCCGCGAACAACGCCAGCGCGGCCAGTAACAGAGCGAGCAAGGTTTTTAAAGAATTGAGGTAGGTGGACTCAGATTTTAGCTGCGTTTTTTCCTGCTGCATTTGTGGAAACGACTCCTGTCTGGGGAAGTTCCAGCGCGCAGGGGGAAAGGGCGCCGACTACCGGATGTCCGTTCGTGAACTCCAGCTTATTGCTGCCAACGAGCAGCGCGAACAACCAACTTCAATCTCTTCACTCGTTCGGCCATGCTGTCCTCTTCCTTGGACGCATGATGAGGTGCACGACCGTGCGAGTTTAGTGTTGGCGTGGTATTGCTGTTCTCGAAGATCTCGCTCAACAGACGTAGGGTGCGTGGCGCAGAACCCACGTAAGGTGATGCACTTACGCGAAAATGACTCGGATATTACAGAGTATTGCAAGTATCTTGCCAGATAACCCAGCGCTGAAAATGCAGCGTGAAAACGCGTTTGAGAAAGCGCGTGAGGAGAGATTCCGGTAAAAACTTCCGCTCGGAACGTGCGCAGGGATGTAAGGAACTCCTGTCGAAGAGACTTGATTACGAAAGTTCATGGCTGCACGGGCGTGCGCGAAGCCACGAACAGATTGGCAAGTGCAGGCGATGTCGTCGAGCAACAAGACCTGAGAAGTCCGGTGCCCGAGTGCAGAATTTGGCCCGATTGCTGGGTGAGATAGTAACGCTAGAACGATTCTTCCTCGACGGCCCGTTTTTTGGGCGCCTTGGAGCATCTTGAGATCATACAATCGTGAAACGGCGAATCCATGTTAGCGGAGATAAAACATCTCGTTTTGGAGGCAGGTGGAACTCGATGCACCTGGCAGGCGGGATTCCTCTCAGTTCTCGAGCAGAAGAGCGCCCTCAAGCCGAAGATCATATGGTCAGTCAGTGCGAGCTCCGCTGTGGCCTGCGCGATGGCTTCGGGCCGACTCGAATCGGCCATCCAGATTTTTCGATCAGGCATAGCCGACAATCGGAAGAACATCTATCTGTCTCACTTGTTCAAGAAAGGGCCGATTTTCCCTCAGGCGACGATTTATCGTGCAAGCCTGCTCCAGACGTTCAATCAGGAGGCAATCGCGGCGTTGCATTCTGGGCCTGAAATTCAAGTGTTAATCACCAGGACTTGGCCGTCATTGCCGGGCTATGCAGGTGTTTTTGCCGGGCTCGCAATCCGTGCGTTGCGAGATCTCAGCCCGCGGAAGACCTGGGCGGCGCCGCTTCGGCGATTCGGGTTCTCCAAGGAGTTCATTTCGGCGAAGGAGTGCCGGACCCCGGCCGAGCTCGCGGACCTGGTCCTGGCTTCTTCTTGCACACCGCCGATCACGCCTCTCTATTCGTTCCAAGGGCGCACGGCGTTGGATGGAGGGCTGATGGAGAGCATTCCCCTGAGCGGGCTAGCGGAACAAGCGGGCACGGCGCTGGTGTTGCGCACCACAAGAGGCAAAGACCTCAAGCCCCGGCCCGGCTTAGTGTTGGTTGAGCCGTCAGAAGAGCCGCGCATCGCCAGTTGGGACTATACCGATCCTGCCGCCATCGACTCGCTTTACGATCTGGGCCGAAGAGACGCTAGCGATTTCATGGAGCACCGGGCTGCGGACGCTTATCACGCCGGCCGGACGGTTTCGGCGAACGCAGGCAAGCCAATCTCCTGTTGAGCAAAGAGGCGGAAGCTCGTTGAATACCCGCCGCGATAAATTCGCCAGCCCTCCTGGACTGCATCGATCTTGCCCCACTTTTTGAAAATCGCGTACCAACCCTCTGAAAAAGGATGATTGCGTTTTTCCGGCAGGACGAGGTCCAGCTCCAGATAAACGACGAACATAAACTCGATCAGCGCAGAGGAAACGCCTCGAGCATGATCAACTTGTTCGGGACTGCGGCCAGGTTCCCAGGGTACGGTGAGCGCATCGGTGAGCGGGGCGAATAGTTTATCGAAGAACCCGGGCAGGAGCGCATCTTCACGGATGCTCGTCAGCAGGGCTTCATATCGTTTGCTATGGTCGGAGGAATATCGATCCATCTCCGGTGTCGGAGCATACCAAATCCCCCGAAGAGTCTGGAAATATGTCTTTCGCTGGGCAAGCTTGCTGCAAACATGTGGGGCTGGATGAGCGGGCTCAAATACGGAAAACGCCGCATGATGGCCGAGCCGGCGGTAACTTTCGAATTGGGACTCGGTAAACCACTGGTTTAGCGTGGTGTCGTGCGGGAATGCGGTGTGCTCTTTTTTGTAATTCAAGATGTCTGCGGGCTCGTCACCGGTGAGGGAGGATTTAATGTACACAACGATCGCTGGGTCATCTTCAGGCTTATCTTCGGGGTACCGAATTGTTCCTACCACGCAATGAGCGCTGCTGTATTGGGTATCGCTTTTATGCTGGAGGGGGCGCAGATCAAGCGCGACTTCCGCGCCAAAATCAATGCGGCACTTACGTATGGACATGCCGATGCCGTCAAACTGAAGGTCGCCATCGTCCTCGGCATCGCAGATGACAATGTAGCGGCAGCGACGGCGGACCAACTCGTAAAGCCCCATGTTGTCGAAGTGGCCGCCATCGCTCAAATACACGAACTGACGAGTATCATCGCTCTGACCCAGAAGTTCGCTGGTCAAATACAACAGAGAAAAGCGCGGAGAAGGAGAGGGATAGAGTCCCCGGAAGAGCCGAGAGGAGTGGGCCGGGCTGATATCTTCTTTCGCCATGTTCAGCCGTTGGCCACTCTCATCCACGGCGCGCGGGTTCCTCAACCACCAGCCGAGCCGCACGTTGAACACTGTCATCAGAAAAGCGGTTGCGGGATTGCTGTGATATCCCGAGTTGGGACTCATGGCCGCGCCGGAAATGGCGGCTGCGGTGGAAACGTGAATCCCGGGTTCCGGGTAAGCATAGGTCGATGTCTTGGCGAAGCCATTGAACCTCAGGTCTGGCCTTTCGCCTTTGGCTGCGGTCCAGCCGACATCGTAGCCGGAGTAGAGAGGAGTAAACACGAAAGACGCGGCTTTGCGCTCCTGCCAAGCCAGATCCTCGCCGTAGGTCAGATTCAGGGCCGTACAGAAAATCGGGAACGGTCCGTCATAACCCTTCTTGGGAAGCAGATCGCTTACAGCGACCTCCGCGTCCCGTTCATCAAAGCCACTGAACGGATTTGGATCGCGGTCTGTATTGGATGCCCCGAGATAGCAGCGTGCGAGACGGTTGCGGTAGAAAGCGTGCATGGAGAATTCATTGATATCCACCCGCAACGCGAACAGCGCACAAATGGCCGCGGTCACAGCCATGGCGATGAGGATGCGCCCCCATCCGAGCGGTTGAATCATGATTTCAGCCAGCGCGGACAGCAAAAGAAGCAGCCCGGCAATAAATACGTAAGGAGCAACCAGGGCCAGAATTTCCAGCGGATTAAACTTCGATGGCGCCTTGTCGTCCTGCGCCCCCGCGGTGCCGGTGCTCTTGGCGGCCAGCAAGCCCCCCAGGCTGGTGCCGGCCCATGTCAGCAGAGCGCCAATCATCGTCCTGACGTGGGCGCAAAACCACGCGACGGCAGCATATCCAAATAAAGAAAAGCCAACAGCGACCATCCACATGAGACCGTACAGACTCATCCAGGCGGCGAGCCGAGCGAGCCATTCGCGTCGTGCGTCTTCAAAGGGGCGCCCCAAGAGGCCCAGCAGTAGAAGCACGGTGAGGAGAGGCCCTATCAACACCAGGGGTGGATCGATGACCAGCGCCAGGCGCCACCAACCGTCGCCGGGATGAGACACGAGTGTGGCGACTCCCCAATCTGTCAGAGTAATCCAGGCGGCCCCGCAGAAAGCGGCAAATAAGGCCGCCGCTACCACGCCGCCGATAAAGAAAATCATCTCCACGTGCGCGATGCACTTAGGCTTCTGCCGCCAAAACTCACGAACGCTGTTGTAGTGCGAGGTTCGGTGATGGCTCTTCAAGTAAGCAAGAAGCGCGCCTCCCCAAAAGACAGTGGTCAGAGCCAACGCCAGCAGGAGCGACGCACTGGCCGCAAAACACAACAGAAGATTTACCCCAAACAGAGCGCTTGAAGTTATAGGAAACAGCAAGGTGAACAGCAGGCTGGCGGTCAGCAGAGGAATCACCAGACCCAGTTGCACTCCCGTTTGGCCGAAAACCCCATGTTCGGCGGCGGGGTGGCGGCCGAAGAACGAGAGGTTCTGTCCTAAGAAAAAGGTGGCCATCAGGACGAGATAGAAGATGGCGCCAATGGCCATGGCCGCGCCCGGGCCCGCATGCGGAATGATGGAAGGAAAGGTGAGTATGTGGGGAATCAGCACCAGGAGAAGCAAGCCGGCTATGACGATGATCTGGTTGAGAATGGTGTTGCGAAGCCAGGTAGCAAGTACAACCCAGGTATCGGTGGTGAAAAAGCCGCGTTCCGGGGTCAGATAATTGCTAAAGCGCCGCAGCCAGCGGATGGGTTCAGGGTGGCTGTGGGGGCTGCCGCTTTCCGGTAACGGAATCAGTTTATGGGCAACGTCGCTGAACGTTTCGCGCTTGCTCCACGAGGCAAGCCACTGGTGAATATATCCGCCACCGGAAACGCTGGAAAGATAATCGAAGCAATGCAGAAGCTTAAGTTGGGCCAGTCCCTGGAGGATGCCCAGGTTGAAGGTAGCGCTGCGGATGCCGCCTCCGGAAAAACAAATACCCGTCAGGCCTGATGCGGCGGCGCGGGCATAGGCGTCGCCGTTCGTCTCTACCGGCTCTATCTGGTGTTGTTTGCGCCGCGCATTGACCTCGACCAGCTCATTTTCCAAAAGCCACTTGCTGGGCGTATAGCCGGTCTTCCACGCGATGCGTGCCTGCAAATCGGGGTGCACTTCCAATTTCGCCAGAATCTCATCGGCGGAAACCGGCTCGGCGAGATCGAGATCACGGAGAATCTCTTTGATGTGCTCCTGCTCCTCGAATGTCCGTTTCGATGGGTCCGCTGTCATCTTCGCGTAGGCCTGAGCAACAAGTCTTGTAATGTAATCGGATGGCATGGAAAGTCTCCCCTATCGATCTCCCGACTTGCCGACGTGTTTCCGAGCGCGCCCAAGGTCATTCCAGCTTGTTGGGCGAGGATGATAGACAATCTGTGTGAGCGGCCCAGCCGCGTGTCGAGCCGAACAACGCGCCTTTGGGTCCGTAGAGCTCTAAAATCTTTTCAAGAACGCGATCAACGCTCGCTTTTCCTCATCGCTCAAGCCTGGTTCTCCGCCCGTAAATTTGTCCGTTCCAAAGTAATGACCGCGGTTGACGATCAAATCCGGGCACTTGCTCAGTTCGAGCAGCTGGTCAACCACATTGGCAAAAACTTTTTTGGCATCATCATCACTGGCGCCCGGAGGCAGTTTCTGCAGATCGCCGCTGATCTTGAGCACCAGGTCCAGCAGTTTCTTGTCATGTTCCAGACGTTCGGCTGGATCCGCGCTTTCCGAGAGCGGATTGACGTTGGTCAAGAGGCCTACCGGGGTGCCTTTGGGGATGGGGCCAATCTGAATCATCTTGTCCTTATCATCAATCAGCCACGGGAAGAAGCGAGCGATGCCCCGGAGCTGCTGCAGCGCGTCAGGAAGATAGCCGTAAGAAACCCTGAGATAACTTGTCTCGGTGGTGCGGTCGATCTTGCCGGGGATACGGTCTCCCAGCAGTTCGTCCTTGTCGCGCTTTTCCGGCCAGAGCATCTGCTCGATGGAATTCTGAAACGACTTCAGCCGTCCTTCTACCGAGGGGTCGGGATTAAACTCGCCCACGCTGTTGTTCAACAGGAAAGGCGCTGTGGACCACAAACTGATAAGCGAGGGGGGACGAGTAAAGCCACGGCCTCCCGCGGGCATCACATACGTTCTGGGCTCACCGGTGTATGGCTGATACCAGGTGATGCTTCCCACCGAGGGCAGGTCTTTGTAAGACTGCGACGAAAAGTTGTCCCAGATATTGCCGGCGAGCGCGTTGGTGGCCAGGGGGCTGCACGCGTTGGTTTGCAGCAGCGTCACAGGAATGCGGAGCTCGCTGGAAAGATAGTTGTGATCCAGAAAATCCGGCGCCTCCACCATAGCCAGCATTTTTTTCTTGAAATCGTCGGTCTTGGTCCAACTCCAGTATTTGTTCCAGCAATCGAGATAGTTCTTCCCGGCACATCCTTGTCCCTGGTCGATGGCGATAGCAGCAACGTCAGGAGGCGGAGTTGGCAATTTGCTGGAATGGCAACGCGCGCATCGTTCGGCGAATACAATCTTCCCGCGCGGTACCAAAGCTTCGTCTTTTTTCAGCTCTGCGGCACCCCCAGGCGCGTCCTTAAGATGATGTGGCTCGGTGGACTTGAGAAAGAAGAGTGCTGTGTCGGGCGTCTGGGCTTCGGTGGCGGCGAAATAGGCTGAGTTTGCCCGGGCGACAGAAATCTCGATCGGAGTGATGGGCTTGCCGCCCACCAAAGCATTGAAATGGAGCAGCCATTCTTCGCTAAACGTGCCTATATTCAGATAAACGCGATTGAGCGCCCCCATAGCCCCCACCGAGTCTGATCCATCTTTGAGGACGCGCGGCGTCCACACGGTATCCGGAGACTGGTAGTAATGGGTAAGCGGCCCGTCCTTGATATAGTCGTTAAACTGCTTATTGTTTTTCTGACCCCCGGCGAGTGTCTCTTTGCCCCAACGCAGGGAATTGTCCAGGCGCTCCTGGAGTAAGTAAACGGCATTCATCGTCCGCGGATTGTTGATGTTGTCCGTCGAAACGAAAGACGTATCCAGAGAACCCGGCCGGGAAGTATGGAAGAGTTGCCAGACGAAGTTATCCTGCTCTCCTTCCCAGTAAAAGATTCTATCGATCCAGAAATACTGCGCGCCCACGTTGGAACTGAGGTTTTCCCATTTGGGATTATCGGGGTCGGCAGGCGGCTTGACCGGGTTTGGTCCAACATGGCAGAAGCCGCACGACATCCCTACCCGATATGGCCTCACCAGGTTCTTGTTCTCGTAGTAAGCCTTGTCCGTGTAGTACCTGTTTGCATCCCAGTTCTTGGCCGCAGCCTCGTCGAAGTCAGGATTCGGGAAAAGCCGCAAGCCTACGATGCCGGTCTCATAACCGTAATAAGAGCCCACTGCCAGTTGTTCGCCGTTGGGACCAACGGCTTTACCGCGCGCGCCAATCTGCACGCCCGGATACTTCTGCGCATTCTCGAATGGATCGGGTTTGCAGTCCACGCGGCGCTTATCGATCCACAGCCCCCATCTCTCTGGATCGGGGCCGGTCGCTTTTTCAAAACAGGGATCATTGACCAGGCCCAGGTACTCCCAGCGTTTGTCGCGACTGAATCTAGGGTCGATCTTCAGCAGTTCGGGGTGAGCGGAGACGATCTTCAGAAAGTCCAGGGCCCCGGCGCTCTTGTAGATCAACGTATCCCAAAGGTGGTCATTGCCCGCGGTCCACACCAGCCAGGTGTTGCGACCCTTGATCTCGTCCGCAGTCAGAGCGATGCCGCCATCCATATCATGGAAGTAATCCTCATCCGCTGCCGGGAAGCTGGAGGCATCGCGGCCCGCAAGTAAGGCCTCATCCTTCACGTGCCCGGGGCGTGGCTGGTTATACCACCAGCGCGTGTAGAGTAGTACGCAGCCGCAAATCAAAAGCAGCAAAACACTCAGGAACATCTTCGCCGCCCGACCTCGTTTTTTTGTCATATCGACCCTGCCTCCTTGCCCGATTGTGGCGCCCTAACTACTTAACGATGAACTGCTCTCAGTCTCTGTCCGCGATCAACTGCCTATATTGCATAAATAGCGCACGGCCCGCAGACTTGGCAGGAAGAAGTAAGCGCCACCGCGCACGACGATGAACTGGGGAACGTCCATCACGCGGCGGCGCACTCCGTTCTCCTGCGGAAGAGAAAAGGTATTGGTAAAAGGACAGCCCTGAACGGCTTCCCGGTTTCCCAGAAGTGGATCGCTCTCCTCGGTGAGTCCGTCAAATTTGGTGCGTGCCATCCAGGCGTTCTGCACGAACTCGAATTGCCGCGTGATATTGGCATTGACGGCCACAAAATGAAGTCCCCGCTCGCCGTCATCGGACGGCACCGGCTGCAGCGCCTCTTCCGGTGATAGTTTGGTTCCGTACTCGCGGCCGCGGCGCAGAACACGATGAAAACGTGCCGAGGCAATCAGATCGTCCCGAATGTTCTTGTCGCCGAAGCCAAGGATGTGAATCAAGTGCGAGATCAATCCCTTGGGGTCCCCGGGAATATCCGCATTGCGCGGGTTACCGCGACGAATGTGGGCGCCATAAGGACAGCGAGTGCCGTCCGCGTCAGAATCATAGGTGAACTGGTTGCGATCGATGTCCTGCTTCCGCTTCGCGTCGTTGCCGCTGTTTCCCACGCCGGGGATGGACGCCCTGCTCCGGGGCACAAGGGGCGCGCCGTCGGCATACGAGCGCCCCACAAAAGCCTCGGCCAGTCTGTACCGCGCATCACGGTCGGAGTTCGATGCCTTGTCCAGGAACTGCCAGAAGCCGCGGACGTCCTGCTGCAGTTGGCGCATCACCACGAACGTTCCATTCAAACCCAGGTCTTTCTTTCCCGCCTGGTCTGCGGCCGGAAGCAGGGCTTCGCTTCCGCGTTCCTGCGGGTCTAACAACGGACGATCGGTGAAACGTCCGTATTCATTGGAATATCCGAGCAGGAATTCACCCAGGCAAACCGCATTCCCGTATTGAAGTTGGTCACCATTGATTGACACTTTGCGGGTCCGTGTCCAATCGATCTCCGGCTGGCTGACGCCGTCAATGAAGCCAAACGGTTCCACTCCTCCCATGTCCGTTGTCGGCAGGCAGGCAATTTCATCGAAGGCTGCATTCCAGGATTTGCCCCGGATGGATTGCTTCCATCCTTCAAGCCGCCCCGGCTCGGCAAACAGCATGATGACAGCATGAGGGACGTTGCCGCTGCCGCCCCATTGCCAGCGCTCGGGGGAGTTAGCTCCGGTATCGCCCAGACGCCGCGAGCGGTTCTCCTCGCCCGCCATGCCCAATCTGAACTCGGCGGAGAATCCCGCCATGACGCCGTCGGGAACCTGCAACTTTTCTAGACCGTCACAGCTAAACGCAATCTGCAATGCGGTCTGGGGCAGAGGTTTCTTTTCCTCCGCTGTGGTGATGGGCGCGCTCCTGAGCCACTCGCGAGCGGCGGCGGGATCTTTGATCCGGAGGAGCAGGTAGCAGGCTTCGGTCATTTTCGCGAAGCCGAAGCGCACCAGACCTTGCACATCAGCGTAATCCACGGAAGAAGGCATGTTCCCTTTGTTCAAAAAAGCGCTACCCATTGGCGCAGTTCATCTTCGGACATGTCGGGTTGTTCAATACCCTGGCGAATCAGCGTATTTCTTTTCAGATCGAATGCTGAGAGGCCCGGATATGCCTTGTACCAAACCTCAGTCGGCAACTGGTGCCGGCGGAGGACGTACTTATACTTCTGCTCGTCTTTGGAGCCATCCAGAACCAGCCAGTTGGTGGTGGGGTAGCTAACGCCGTTGCTAAAGACCAGGTTCAGCCCCCATCCCACTTTGTTAATGAAGTCGTCCATGTAGCTGTCCAGGCTGCCGTCATAGTTGCTGGCAAAAACCATCCGCCTCTTATCGTTCAGGAATACCCAGCGCGCAGCATGGATCGTGGAAATGCGCGCCAGATGGCCCCGGATGTAAATGTGCCGGGCGGTCCAGTCCAGCACCCAGAGCAGAAAGCTCATGGTCCACAGCCGAAAAAGCCCGGGCTTGATGGCGCCCATGACTGTGAACTGGTTGGTCACGTCGTAGTCCTCCAGACGCGCGAGTTTCTGCTCGTAGCTGAGGCCTACTGGCGGAGCGATTTCCATGTCGGTCTTTTCCCGGCTGCGGAGCTGGTAGATAAACACAGGAAGATAAAGAATCAGGAAAGGCGTAAGCAACAGCAAGAGAAGGGGCACGCCGATGAAATGAATCAAGTTTTTGAGCCACCAGCCGAACGGCGTGGGCGGTGTATCGGTCAAACTGATGCGTCCGGCAAGGGCTTCCACATGCACAAATTTCCGCAAAGCCTGGTGAATCTGATGCTGCGTCTTGCCGGCAATGGATGGAGGGTTGCTTTGCAAGTGTGCCTCGAGCGCGAGGCGGAGCGCATTTTCCTCATGAATCTGGCGGACGGTCCGTCCACGCCAGTTCTTGTACATAGCAGCGGCGGGGTTCTCGTGGTCTTTCATCCAGCGGGCCAGGTCTTCGCCCGGCGTGAAGCCCTGGCAACAGGAGAAAATCCGCAGCAAACCGTCAGCGGCCCGCCGCGCCAGGTCGTTTCGAAAATCATCAGCCGTTCCATCAACGTCGGCGATGAAGGCAAGAGCCAGGGGGTAGTCCACGCGCGGCAACCGGTAAGCGGTGTGAATGTCCTCGAGCGTCTGGTCTTCGAGAATGACGAACCGCGCAAAATGCAGCTGCTCGAACTCCTCGAAGGGCACCAACTGGTTGGCAGGATTAACCTTGCCCCGAACCTCATTCATCGAAGCGAGCAGGCTTCTTAACTCAGCTTCGCGCTCCATTTTTACAGAAGCGGTGACCATCACATTGGATTGCGGCATCATGGGGGCGTGAGCTTGCCTTTATCTCGTGAGGCTCATGCTGCTTTCGTTTCAAGGACTCTCATTCCGGCAACTCGCCTGAATTAGGGCTGGGCCGGTGCGGCTGCCGCGCCGAATTGCAGGCAGAAGTGAATCAAGGGTTTCTTGTCCCAATAAACGCGGCCTAGATAAAAGCCCGGACCAATCAAGCGGATTTCGTCGCGGACCCAGTGGGCCACCAGCGAAGTTTCGGAATAGTCCAGTACGATGCAGTCCTTGTTGTCCAGCCAGCTCGGGCCTTTGTAGACGGTGGCAACGATGGCGTTCAGCCCGATGGGAAGAATGCGGTTCCTCAGCACGCCTCGGTTCGCGTCGAAGGTCTTGCCCTGCCACGCAAAAATGTTGATGACCTCCGCGATCTCCGCGCTGAACTGGGTGCCGGAAGCTATGATTGCCGTACCCTTGGCGGGACCATCGGGAAGGTCGCCGGCCGGGCTGGAGGAGAAGAGCGTATCCAGATCTGCACTCGACATTTGCAGCAATTGGGGTACGTCGTAAGCCATCCGTCACTCCTTGGCTGAAATTAGAGGGAACCCAGGGCCGTTCCGCCCTGAGGGCAGAAAACCAGAAGACGCGAGTCGGTTGGAAGCGCTTGAAACTATGAAACCACGCACGTCGTTTGTCAATCTCTTTCCCATTTCTGGAATTGCCGCAAGGTCTCTCGAAAAGAGACAAACCCGCTTCGCCCCCCTTCATGAATCAGCAAGTAGGACGTCGGCGGCCTTTTCGCCGATCATGTAAACCGCGCTGACGATAAACACTCCTGGAATTCTTGGAAAGACTGAAGCATCGGCCACCCGCAGACCCTGGACACCATGCACCCGGAAATCGCTTCCCAGGACGCCATTTTTGTCTCTGGGACCAATCGCGCAGGTGCAGGACGCGTGGTGTCCCCAGGCATGGTGGCGAACGAACTCCACCAGTTGCTCATCGCTCTTTAAATCATCTCCCGGCAGTTCTTCTTCGGCGATCAGGTTTTGCTTTTTGAGATCCGCAGTCAATTGGCGGACGAATCGAACCCCGTCTACGACGGCTTTGAGGTCGTCAGCCGCGCCTTCCTCAAAATAGTGGAAATTGATATGCGGCACGTCGCGCGGGTCCGCCGAGCGAAGCGTGACCTCGCCGGCCCGGTTTCTGGTATGCGCTTTCAGCACCACCCAGGTGAGATAGTTAAGGTCGGTAGCTAGCGCCTGAGAGTAGCCGGGACGGTAGCCCCGGAAGCTCGTCAACAGGGCCATGCAGAACAAATCCGGCGGCCCCTCCGCCACGGGGGAGCGTTTGAATACGGAGAGCAGGGCTCCGTTGGTGGCGTAAATTCCAGAACGGCAGGTCTCCCATTGCTTGAATTGTGGGTCCCCGGGCGAGAACGTGACGCCCTTATATACATGCCACTCAGGAAAATTCATTCGATTGACGACGGCGACCTCATAACGGTCCTGCAGATTCTTGCCGACACCCGGAAGATCGACGCGCACCTTGATTCCGTGGCGCTCCAACATCTCGCGCGGGCCGATCCCGGAGAGCATCAACAACTGGGGCGTATTGAATGCTCCGCCCGCCAGAATGACTTCTTTTGAAGCATAGATAGAGCGCGTCTCGGCTGGATGTTCGCTGGGATGGGAACTTGCACGGTAGAGCCTTTCGCCGTGAAGATGTTCAACGCCGATCGCGCGGTTGTTCTCGTCGAAGAGCACTTTGGTGGCGAGCGCGTTGAGTTCAACTTTCAGATTGCGATGTTCACGCGAGGTCTCGAGGACGCGTTCCCGTGATCCCATCCGGGCATGGTCGCGCGTGGTAAGCGGCGTATAGCGCGACCCAGTGGCGTTCTGTTCCACCAGGCGTCCATCATTCGGGTCTCCCCAACTTTCCAGAAACCATCCCAGCCTCTTGACCAGGTTGCCGCAATCGGCCAGGGCCCGGTCAGCGGATTCAGCCATCGTGAGGAACAGGTCTCTATCAAGGAGGGCCGCCATGGGAATTGCTTTCTCCGTATGCAGCCATCCCTTCCACCCGTGACGGGTTGGATTGAGACCCAGCTTGGAGAGCCAGCGATGAGCGGGCCGATGATTGCAATTCTCCAGTCGTTCAAAATAAGCGTGCATTTTTTCGTGCCGCCAACTAGGGTCTCTCGTGAGGTCGGCAATATTGTCCCAGTCGCTATTGTGGGGATAAATCAAGATCTGGGCGTTGTGGGCAGTGCAGCCACCTAGCGTACCCGCCCGCGGATACAAAACGCCGTCTACTTGCCGGCCTTGCGATTCCTGGATGTAATTCGGATCAAGCTTCTGTATGTTGTCGTCAGTATAGTGGCGGACAAAAAAATCCCACTTCATCGCTTCGTTTTCCGAAGCGAAGCCATGAAACGCGGGAACATCGTAGTCCTGAGGAAGGCGATTGCAGTTTGGCTGAACAGGATCGCCACCCTTGAGCTGGCGAGGATCGCCGCCGGCTTCAAGCAGTACGACCGAGCGCCCCGACTCGGCCAATCGTGCCGCAACTGTGCCGCCGCCAGCCCCTGAGCCGACAACGATATATTCGCAATCCGCCTGTCGTGACGTTGCCGAACTCATTTTCGTCCTTCAATCACTAAAAGTGATCCAAAGATTGGCGGTCATTGTATACTGTGACGCCTCAGCCGTGCGTTCGAATACCAATAACGGCTACAGTCTGCCGCCCGCCGATACCGGCGTGCGGCTGTTTAATTGGATCGCCGACGCATCGACCTTCCTGGTACACCTGGAACGCCGGTTCGATCCATTTTTCCGCCGCCCCTTCGATGCCCTGCTTCGCCAGTTCCTCACCAACCTGACCACGGCTCTGATTAACATCCAACGCACGAAAAACGGAAATCTCAAACTGGCGGAAGAAACTATTCTGCCGGACGAAGCGGCGCATCTCGAGGAAATCATCACCGCCATGGGCAACCAGATGCGCAGACTCTGGCGGGCAGGCGACTTCCAACGCGGCGGAAACACTAAGACCCACGGCATCGTCCGCGGTGAGCTTACGATCCGCGAAGATCTCCCGGAGCACTTGCGGCGCGGCATCTTCGCGCGACCGCAGATCTACAAGGCCTGGGTACGTTTCTCCGGACCGGGCCCCTACATCACACCGGACATCGACGACGTCGGCTTCATGAGCATCAGCATCAAGCTGATGGGTGTACCTGGCCCCAAACTTTTGGACGACGAAAAGTTCACGCAGGACATGTTTGGCGTTTCCACCCCAACGTTTGTCACGCCGGATACCAAGGCCAACGCGCACTTACAGCAGTGGAGCTATAAGAACGCTCAGATCTTTCATTTTGTGAACTTTTCCCAACCCCACGTGCTGGACTTGATCATGCAGTCGCTGTGGATCAAAACTCAAAGCAGCCCGCTCGAAAGCGAGTACTTCAGCTGTGTTCCATATCTGCTCGGCGAAGGACAAGCGATGCAGTATTCCGTGCGGTCCCGGCTGAAGACGAGAACACGGATACCGCGCCTGCCGCTCCGGCCGCCAGACAACTATCTGCGGAACGCAATGATCGCCACGCTCGCGAAGCAGGATGTCGAGTTCGACATCTTACTTCAGGTACAGACCGATCCCTACCGCATGCCCATCGAGAACAACGGCGTTTTCTGGCCAACGCGACTTTCGCCGCGCGTCCCTGCCGCGGTGCTGCGCATACCGCAACAGGAATTCGACTCGCCCGAGCAGTTCGCGTTTTCGAGAATCCTGTCGTATAACCCCTGGCACTGCATTGCCGAGCATCGTCCGTTGGGCAACCAAAGCCGCGCCCGCCAGCACATGTATAAGGAGCTTTCGACCTTGCGGCAGACGATGAATCATGTGCAGCACTACGAGCCGACCGGCGATGAGGTCTTTCCCGCTTCACCGTAAATCGGCGCCGCAACGTCGCCCCCAAACTTTCCCTGAGCTCTACCTCTGAAGAAGTGAGCTTTTTCACATCCTGATTTACCGACTGTAGCTTCCGCGGCCAAGTGACTGCGAGAAAAAGTCGGCCGCCCTTTACGATCAAGATGGTCGCCATCTGCACGGTGCTGTCTCTTGCCACGGCGCCCTTCACACGCCGCTCGGTCAAGTTTTTGCTGGCCTGGGTCGCTATACCCAGGGTCTCAGTACCGGGATCAATATAAAGAGGGCCGTATTGACCCTCCGAGAAGCGAGGTGTTGAGGCTACCGATTGTGTGCGTACCCTCTTGTCCTCCCCAAGCAAACAGCAGGAATACCTGAGGAAAGCCGCCGGCTCGCAAGGTGAGCCCGGTGGAAAAGCTGTGGCTTAGATGATCCAGTCCCAGCTCACCTCGGGTCAACGCGACCTTGCCCGCGTCCGCGCCAAAAATGAAGCCTACCGGAGTACTAAAGATTGAGTGCTCGAGCCCTGCATGAAAAAGCATCACATCCGGTCCACGGAATCGGTAATCCTGGTAGCTGCTGAGAGAAGCGCTTCCGTTAATATCCGCGCCACCAAGGGTGGGGTCGAAATAGAAGGGTACGACGCTTCCCGAAGATGCGATGGACTCTGAAAGCAAGAACCGGAAGTCCAATGTTCCGTACCGGTTGCGCGAAATCGATTTAATGGAAGGGCACGTGAGGCTCTTGTCGTCGGTCCCACACTCGTCCGGGCCGTTCGCGTCTTTGGGGCTGGGGACGGTGGTCCGGTAAAGAGGAACCTGGTGCGACAGGTCTGCGGTGAACCGCCGGAATGAAAAACTTGAATTGCTGGGCGCAACGAACTGTTGTAAGTTCGCTAGATAATTCAACCTCAGATAGCCAGCAAAGAGAACGGGTTTCATTCTTAGCCCCTCGCCAAATTGTATGAAACCTGGCTGGGTGGCGAGTCCCGGCGCAGTCACCGGCGTGTAGAGTTGTTCGATCGAGGGGCTGGACTCGTCCCGATCGCCCCGGATCGAAACGAAACGGCCGTTCATCTCACCGAGAAACGAGAGATTCAGCTTATTGCTCATCGGAATAGGCACAATCGCGTTGCCGCCTGTGATGGTTTCGCGCATGCCAAAGAAAGAACGTCCTGCCTGGCTGGTACCGGGGCCAAGGCCAAAGAAATCAAGCTTGGTCAATGAAATGGCCTGGGCATAGATCGTGAACAAGGGCCGATCCAGCACTCTCAGGTGGGATTTAAGCGGTTGCTCCGGCTGCTGGCCCGTGCTGATGTGTGGTTGGATCTTTGGAGCCGTCGTCGGGATTATCTTCATGTAAGTGCCGACTCGCCAAGAACCGTTGGCGGTTCCGATGACGTCTGTATCCGATTTAAACAGCCAGGTCTTGAAATCGCTGTGGGTGACCAGAGCTAAGCCGCTTCCAAACCCGTTCTGGGGAGCGATACTGCCGACCGCAATGTGGAGAGGATGATCGGTGAAAAGCAGATCGGCGCAAGATGCAATGGAGAACTGCACGCAACTATCGTGGAAGCGATCGCCCTCGAGTCGGAACTCTCCGCCGAGTGCGGTCTCATGCTGCGGAGCTTGTTGCGCTAGAAGCGTTCCGGCTGTCAATAAGATGGTAAGGAGAATTCGCAGCATTTCTTTCCTATCCTTTTCCGGCACCTGCGGCGCTTTTCCTGACAATGGGATGTAACATCGCCGTAATTTTCTGGATGTAAACGGCTGCCTCGGCCTCGGTCTTAACCAACTCGGTATCGATACCGGTTTGTTTTGCTGCGGGCCACGTTTTCTCGATTTCGCGAAAATGCGTCATCTGCTGCTTGCGCAGCTGCGAAATGGGCCGTTCTTTGTTCATCGAACCTTGCTGAGGACGAGGAACCGGGAATACGTGGCGCAAGTGGACTTTTGACACCAGCTTCTCGGTGACCTTGCGAATGTACGAGCTGGCTTCACCCTCGGTCTTGATCGCATCAATATTGATTCCAGTGCGATGATCGTGAGGCAGAAGTTTTTCGGCTTCATGCATATGCCTGATCTGCCACCTCAGCAAGTCGGAAACCGGCCGGTGCTTGTGAAAAGCTCCCGCTGCCGGTTTGGGGACACGGATTATCGTCATATAGGCATCCAGTTCTCAAGGCGCGTCAGAAGTCAAAGGAAACGTCGTCTGTCCGCATGTCCTCGAGCGAAAGCAAATCCAAGAATGTCTGCGCGCTTTTCTCCCGTGGAGAGCGCTGGTCGTAGTTGTTTAAGAAGAAACTGGTGACGGTTGCGGGAATCGATGCGTGTTCGAAGATGCGTTGGTTGTCGATCGTGCCTGCCGCATTGCATGGGGAAACCACGGTCCCCTTGGGAATCCAGGGCGAAACCAGAACCGCGGGGACACGCAGTCCCAGTCGGTCGAACATGAAGGGACTTCCCGTGCCGGTATCTTTTGGCTGCGCTACAAAACCGTCGGCCTGACATTGCGGGGGAGGAACATGGTCGTAGATACCGCCGTGCTCGTCATAGAGAATCAAGAGCGCCGTGCTCTGCCAAAGGCTAGGGTTCTGTCGGATGGCGTTATAGACGGAAGCCATGAAGATTTCGCCCGCCTGCACATTGTGGTCGGGGTGCTGGTCTGACGCCAACACTTCGCCGCTGTCTCCGTCATGGTCGCTGTAATTGGGTTCGATGAAACTGTAGTCGGGAAGCGTTCCCGCCTTGCAGTCGGCGAGAAATTGGTCAAAAGTACCAAAGAATTGAGGCTGATCCTTCAGCAAATTGACGATTTCCATCGTCGAGCTGGCTTGATCGTAATAATAGATTTTTGCCGTACGGCCGGCTTGCTGCATCCGTTGATAAATACTCGAATAGACGGTGTTCACGTAGAAAACATCCATACCCACGTGGCCGAAGGAAGTGCCATAGTGGGCAAAGGCGCGGTTGCAGATCGTGGGGCCGGGAATGGAAGCAAACCAACGATTGAAGACTGCAAACTGAGTGGCCAGCGTAGTCAGGACGGGTAGCTTGTCCGGCGTGAAATAGTACATGATCTTGTGCGAGTGGTCTGAGTCACGCCGCTGCTGAAAATAACTATTGACGAATCCCTGCATGTTTGGCACCCGCGGAGTCGAATTGCTCCCATTGAACAATTGCATGTCGACGGCGGGAAAGTGATGATCTGGATCGGGATCAAGCTGGCTCTGAAAATCCGCCAACGGCTGGACAGTAGCCGGGGCACCGGTTGAATCAGGATTGGATTCACTTCCGCTGAGGCCGTCAATACGCGGGTCTTCTTTTTTCATGGCGCCTAACATGTGGTCAAATGATCGATTTTCCATCATCAACACCACGATATGTTTTAGGTTGTCCAGTCCTGGCGGCATACTCGCCCTCCTAGCTAGTGATTGCTGTCGTTTGTCCGTACTTCTGAGATCGTGTCTGTCTCGTATTCACAGTCGAGCATCTGCAAGGAGTGCACTATCATGCTCGTTTGCCGCCGTGCCTCCGTTTATCAGAGCTTGCACGCTCGTGAACAACTCGGGCACCACATGGAAAAGACCGCCGCGCCCTGTTGGTTCTATCGCCCCACCGGTTTATGTTTGATCACGGACGCACCCTCGGAGAATTAGTGATTGGGCTACATGCTACAAGTAGTGTTCTAAGTACGACTCGCGTTTCAATTGAACCAAGCAAATTTAATTTCTAAGCAGGGGGTTACTCCGCCAGAGAAGGCTCTTTAAACCCTTTCGACCGACCTGCTTTAATCCTGGCAGCAGGAAGCGCAAAGTGCACAGAAATCCCTTCCTAGGATTGGCACAAGCAAAAGACTTCGATTGGGAGCCTTTCAGGCGCTGCGTGCGTTGTGGCTAATGATGGCCACATGGCTACTCAATGCGTGTTTCTCTTTCGCTTCTCCGGTTTCACTCTTCGCGCAAAGCGATAAGAGGATCGACGTGGGTTGCGCGCTGGGCCGGAATGTAGCAAGCGAAAGCCGCGACGCCAGCAAGAATGGCAGAAACCGACAGAAAGGTAGTTGGATCGACTGGCCCAATCTCGAAAAGCATAGACCGGAAAGCTTGCGTTACTATCACGGCTGCGACCAGGCCTGAAGCCATTCCGAGCACAACCATCCTCATGCCTTCGCCGAATGCCATGCGCAGAATGTCCAGGCGCTGGGCGCCGAGGGCGACACGGATTCCGACTTCGTGTTTGCGCTGGCTGAAAGAATAGGACATCACCCCGTAAATGCCGACAGCGGCGAGCAGCAGCGCCACTGCCGCAAAAACACCCAGCAGCTCGAGAGCAAAGCGGCGGTCTGCCATGGATCTGGCGATGATTTGATTCATGGAGCTGATGCTGTGCACCGGAACGTTGGTATTGACGCTTTGCACCTCGTGGCGCACGGCTTCGCCGAGATACTGCACCTCGGCGCTGCTGCGGAGAAAAACCACGGCGTTGACCGGAGCAAATTGCCCCAAGGCAACATAAATATGGGGCACGTTAGGGGCTTCAAACCCGTCCGACTTGATATCACCTACCACGCCGACAATCCTTACCCCTTCGAGACCTCGTCCAAATCCAAACTTAAGTTGTTGTCCAAGGGGACTCTCAACCGGCCAATAATGTCGGGCGAGGGTCTGATCGATCACGGCAACCGGTTGTGTCTTATACGTATCAAGGTCCGTAAAATTGCGTCCGGCGATCAAAGGAACTTCCATGGTGCGAAAATAATTCGCGTCGATTACGGCAATGTCCGCAATTGGGCTGCGGTCCGAGTCCGCGGCACGTCCTTGGATGGAAAAGGGAGAGTAGTTCCTTCCAGAGTTCATGGGTAGCGTGTCGTTCCCTGAAATCGATGCGAGTTCGACGCCCGGCAGACGAGACACGCGGCGATAGACCTCGAGCAGGAAATCGGCGCGCTTCTCCTCGACGCTATAAGGATCCGTGGCCGGATTGTTGGATTGTGGAATCCAGATTTGCGCAGTCGTCAGATGGTCGGGATTGAATCCGGGGCGCACTTGGAGCACCCGCCAGAAGCTGCGAAGCAGAAGGCCGCCACCTACGAGCAAAACAATCGAAAGCGCCACCTCGGAAACCACAAGAACCCGCGAGACTCGAGTATGGCGTCTGCCCACCCCCGACCCTCGGCCGCCTTCGCGCAGATTCTCAACCTGGTCAGCATTCGCAGCTTGCAGCGCCGGAAACAGACCGAAAAGGACGCCTGTGAATATCGAGATCAGGAAAGCGAAAGAGAGCACCCCGGCGCTCATGCCCACTTCGTTGAGCCGAGGAATATCTGCGGGAGCGAGGCTTAGAATGGCGGTCTTCAAGAAGAGAACTGTAACCAGTGCGACGACTCCGGAGATGAACGACAAGAGTATGCTTTCCGTCAGCAGTTGTCTCACCAGGTGTGCGCGACTTGCACCCATTGCCAAGCGAATAGCAATCTCACGTCGCCGTGCGGAGGAGCGCGCCAGAAGAAGGTTGGCGATGTTGACGCAAGCGATCAGTAGCACAAATCCCACCGCTCCGAGAAGAAGAAACAACTCGGCGCGCTGGGAGCCAACGAGGTCTTCTTTCACCGGAACAAGCCGCAGGGCCCAGGCAGCGGCATTGGAGTACTCGGTGGGATATTCCCGGCTGAGTTCGGCTACATAGGCGTCGAGCCGAGCTTGAGCCTGCCGAACAGTCAGGCCGGTCTTCAAGCGCCCAATTGCCCCAGGAATCATTCGCTGTGACCGTACCGCCGGAACAGGAAACGGACGACCGTTGAAGCCCGTAGCGACCCAGACTTCTACGTCCGTATCCAGCGTCGGCCCAGGATGGCGGAAGCCTGGAGGCATCACTCCCACAACCGTGTAAATGTCACCATCGAGGCGCATCTTCCGCCCGATGATGTTCGGGTCCGAACCGTAATAGCGGCGCCAAAAGCCGTTGCTGATGACGACGGGGTCCATGAATCCCGGCGCGGCATCCTTGGGTGTGTAGACGCGGCCAAATTCGGATTTCGCTCCCAGCAGGGTGAAGTAATCTGGACTTGTAATGAGGCTTTCGGCGCGGACCGTCCGATCACCACCGGCGACAGCCGAGCTATTCGGCGCCACCGCCGAGATGTCCTGAAACACGCCCGAGCGATCCTGCAAATCCCAAAGCTCCGGCACTGACATGCCTACATCCTTCTCGTTCGGGCCATGCATGTCGTCGTAGACGCGCACGAGTTGCTGAGGGTGGGGGAAGGGCAACGGCCGCAGCAGAACTGCATATACCACGCTGAAAGTAGCGACATTGGCGCCAATCCCCAGAGCCAAAGTGAGGGCCGCAACAATTGTAAAGCCGGGGCTCTTGAACAACATTCTGAGTGCATAACGCAGGTCTTGGAAGAATGAGGCCACGGGCCCTCCCCAGCGCCGAAACCGTCAAGCGGCAGACGCGATTGTCCCTTTTCACTATTTGGACGAGGGAAGCCGCATCATTGTTAGCAAAAACCGGACCGGTACCGCGCGCCCGGCTTCGGCGTTGGCTGATCGACAACAGGTTGATACTTGATGGGGAAGCTGATCATCGGCTTTTCGCCTGTGATTTCGAATCCGAGTCTGTCAACGTTGAAGCGTTTGATCAGGATGTCGGTAGCAAAACTGTTTGCCTTGGATCTCGCTTCGGTCCGATCGGGGCATTCAATATGCAGGCCCGAGAACGCCCTTGCCATCAGCAGGTTGAGACCGCAGATCCGATGCCCTGGGCCGTACCTGTTTTAGCAGCTTGCCCCGCTGTGCCCAAAGTTCTACACTCGTCTGTTTGATTTTATGAACCAATCATTGCTTCCTATTCCAGCGATTGCCCGCAAGCTGAACCTCCCTGACGGCTATTTCGAGCCCATTGGCCGCACGGGCGCTAAGCTCAAGCTCGATATCCTTGCCGATCCTGCGTTTGCGCCGCGCGGCAAGTTGATTCTAGTGACAGCGACCCACCCGACCGCGTCCGGCGAAGGCAAGACCGTGACTTCTATCGGCCTGACGCAAGGCTTGGAGCGCCTCGGCCGAAAGACCATCATCACTTCGCGCGAGCCGTCGCTCGGGCCTGTGTTCGGGATGAAGGGCGGAGCCGCCGGCGGCGGCAAGTCGCAGATCGAACCCAGCCAGAAGATCAATCTCCATTTTCATGGCGATTTCCACGCCATTACTTCGGCGCACAACCTGCTTGCCGCCTTGATTGATGCCCACGTGTTTCACGGCAACGACCTCGACCTCGACATCGACGAGATCAGTTGGCCGCGCGCCATGGACATGAATGACCGCGCGCTGCGCCGCATCACCATCGACATCGGAGAAAAAAAAGGCGCGCTCACCCGCAACACCGGGTTCGTCATCACCGCAGCGTCAGAAATCATGGCGATCATGGCGCTTGCCAGCAGCCTCGACGATCTGCGGCGGCGTCTGGAAGCGATCGTAATCGGGATTTCGCGGGCGGGCCAACCGGTGCGCGCGGCTGATCTGCTCGCGACCGGCGCCATGATGGCGCTGCTCAACGACGCGATTCTCCCTAACCTGGTGCAGACCACCGAGGGCACGCCGGCCATCGTCCATACCGGGCCGTTCGGCAACATCGCCCACGGTACCAGCAGCATCATCTCGCAGAGCATGGGAGTCCGGCTGGCGGATTACGTAGTCAACGAAGCCGGGTTCGCCGCCGACTTAGGCGCGGAAAAATATTTTGACATCGTGATGCGCGCTTCCGGCATCACTCCGGCTTGTACGGTCCTGGTCACTACGGTCCAGAGCCTGCGCAACCAGGGCCAGGGCGATCTAGAACGCGGATTCCCCAACCTGTCGCGGCACCTGGCTAACCTCAAGCGTTTTGGAGCTCCTGTGGTGGTGGCCATCAATCGCTTTCCGAACGACACGGAGGCCGAACTCCAGCGGATGACGGACTTCTGTCGAGAACACGGTGCCGTCAGCGCTCTCAGCGAGGCCTACACCAAAGGCGGAGCCGGCGCCGAAGCTCTGGCTGCCAAGGTAGTGGAGACCATCGACAGCCACCCCTCGCCCAACGTGCAACCAATTTACTCGTTAGATGATTCATTCGAAGACAAGATCGCCAAAGTCGCCTGCAACATCTACGGGGCTGACGGCGTGACCTACAGCGATAAGGCACGTGCCAAGCTGAAGCTGTTTCAAAGCTGGTGCTTTGCCAAGCTCCCGGTGTGCATCGCCAAGACGCAATACTCGTTCTCCGACAATCCCAAGCTACTGGCCGCTCCTACGGGATGGAAGCTGAACGTCTCGGATGCATCGCTCTCGGCGGGCGCGGGGTTTGTAGTGGTTATTGCTGGGAACATGATGCTCATGCCTGGCTTGCCCAAGGTCTCGCGCGCCGCAACCATTGATGTGAATGCTCGCGAGGAGATTGTCGGCGTATAGCGGATCCTGCCGGCCGCGGGTTGACCTCGGCTGACGTAGTTTACGGACGGGTAAGAAAAACAGGGAACCTGGTTGTTTGGGCCGGCGTATATTTCCCTATCATGGTTGCTTTTCTGCTGTGGTGTCTTCTGCTGGTGTTTTGCTGGCCATTGGCCCTGCTGGCCCTGGTGCTGTATCCGTTGGTCTGGCTGATCCTGTTGCCATTCCGGATCGTGGGCATTGCCGTAGATGGAGTGCTTGAGCTCGTGAAGGCAATCATTTTTCTGCCATCACGACTGCTGCGCGGCAGACGAACCGCCTAGGCTTGACGGTTCACTCCCGAGTGCTCGAAGACCAATCTCTTCGTCAGTAGGTCAATTCCGAGGTAGCCACAATCTTGAAAGCCAGGGATTGGAATGCCAGATCGATGGCGTCACAGCTGTAGGTGACGCGCAACGCATTCGCGCCCGGACCGCTCGTCTGAAGGTTCAGGCTGGAGCCCGGCTGCAGCATCAATGCGCCGTTGATAAAACCACCCCCGCCGGAGCCAACCAGCAGCTGGCCGGAAGATTTTACCAACACAATTCCCGTCCATTGCAGAGTGCTGTTGCTGATCTCCAGATCGTTGGGGACGACGAGAACGCCGTACCCGCTGAGAGCCGTGTTCTCGAGCTTCAGGCTGGGATCGCCGATTACCACGATCGCGGGCTTGTCCATCGATCCATAATGCGATTGCAGGTTAGCCGCGGTCACGGCAAAGTAATTTTGCTGATTGGCGGTTGCACCTAATAATAAATTGAGCGCGGCGATTTCGTCGCCGAGCACCCTTTGCGACGCTGGTTGATAGAGCGCGGGATCGATCTGGTTTCCCGGGCTGCCGATGAACGGCGCGCTGGCATTTGGCGGAAGCATCACTGCCGGTACGTGCGGCGCAGCGGTGGCGGAGACCGCCATCAGCTCGGGCGACGCCAGATTGAGCGTGGCGTAGCAGTTTGGCGTCGATGAGGGGCATGAAAGCATGGCGAGGATCGATCCGTTCCCACTCCAAGTATGGCCGGTGTTAGGTGAAGGTGCAGGTGTAGGTGTGGGGGCAGAGGCCGGTCCGGTGGTGTTGAATCGTGGGTCGACGTCGGTACCGCGAACCCACCACAATCCAGGCGTACAGAAGTTGGTGCCGATGCTGCTGCCGTCGGGATTGCAAGATTGGTTAGCGGCTTGAACGATGCTCAAACGCAGGGTGTTGAGGGCGCGCTCGAGTTCGTGAGTAAGGCGATTGCTGTCAGTGGCCAAAGCAGCCACCGACGAACAACGGCTCCCAGCGGCGAGAGAGCCGTCCATGTTGTGGGCCCTCCCATCAATGGTTGTCGCCGGAATGCCGCCTCCGCTGAGCACGGGGGCTGGCGAGAGCCAGGAGCCTGGGCCGCTTACCGTCACTGCACCTGCCGGCCGGATTGCGGGAGCGACCACTTCAAAACGAAGCAGCCGGCGCGCGGCGGCTTCGCCCAACCCGGGCGTTACTCCGAGCGCGGTCAGCATGTAAACGCTCTGCATGCCATTGGCGTCGCAACTTGGCTGCGAGCCGCCCGGTGAAAGCTGTTCAGTCTGTCCGTCCCAACAGACGCGTGTGTCTAGTGGCGCAGTTGTCCCGTTTTGATCCACGTAGTAGGGCGCCGCAATACGATTGGTCTTCATGTTCACGCGCACCCACTTGTAGGCGAGGGGACCGCTGGCCGGCGACATCGCTGCCTGATTAGGAAGAGCCCAACCCGAGACCAGCGGCAGGGTTGAGCATTTGGATCCCGCCGGGTCACCGGAGTCGTAGTCGTGACAGAGCTGATCGTCGAAATACCTGCTCGTGGGGTCGGTGGGATCTACAACTTCGCCCGGTTTGGGATTAAGGACGTAGAGCACACCGCCGGCATTGCCGGCAACGTCCTGAGGCAAAAGATCGCCCAGGCCACCGGCCGGAGGATTGGGGACCGACAAGTACTTCATGCGGTCGCGGACTTCTTCCAGGCCGGATCGAGCAGCGTAATACGCGCTCAAACTGCTTCCGTAATTCGCGGTCACGCGTTTTGCTGTACCCGACTCGATCACCATCAGCAATCCCAGCCCGGACACCAACAGCAACGCGAACAGGCAAAGCAGCAAGGCTGCTCCCCGATGCCTGAGCTGCCGTTTTCTACGCGTAGAGGTCATTGTTGGCCGACCCTGGCAATCGCCGAAATGGATGCCCCAGCCATCCCGATCGATCCTGCAACGCGCAGGTCGGCTTGCAGGCTGAGATTGATCTTGACCGTCTTGATGGACGAGATTGTGGCCTGCCCGCCCGCGGTGGAGATATCCGGGCCAGTACTGACATCGATTTGGTTTCCGTTCTGGTCATAGAACGCGAACAAATCCTGCCCCGATTGGCCTGGGCCCGTTCCCGGCGACAAAACTCGCGAAGTCTCTGCGTAGACGTTGGTAGTGGGCTGAGCCAGGGGACTGGCCCAGATTTTTTGCACCGCCGTGCGCCGGATGCAGGGGCAAGTCACGTCGCTCGGATCCGCAGGGACGTACGAGATATTCACGCTGTACACCACGCCGTCACCGTTGACGGCGCCCTCCATCAGGATTTGGGTCGGCGAAACCGAAACCAATCCAGCCGCCACATTGGGATCTGTATTGTCGGTCTGGGCGGCGTACATAGACGTAGAAGGGTATCCAGAGGCATGCAGATCCCGGACTGCCTGATCGGCAAACTCGCGGGCTTGCTGGGTCATGTCCATCTTCAACCCTTCCGCATTAGATCTTTTCTGCATTTGCGAAATCTGCTCGAACACGGCCCCCGTAACCACCAACAACACCGCAGAACTGACCACCAGCTCCACCAGGGTGAAACCGCGCTGCCGGTCGCGCGATCCGATTGATTTTGAATTCCGCTGCCGACGCACGTTATCCCCCCCCGCGCAGCGTGCGCAACGTGGTTGTCTGAGAGTACACGCCTTGCGGTCCGGCGCTGCCTGGCAAGACTCTGGCGCTCACCGTGATCAGCTGCGTCGAGGGCGTAGGTCCGGATTCGACGGTCCAACGAACGTCGTAGGTGATGCTCTGGTCGGAAGCGCAGTTGACGTATTGCATGGAATATCCGGGCACTGAGGGTTGCTGAAAATCCACCGCCACTTGCGACGAACCGCCGGCAAGCAGCGAGCCCCCGACAACGGTGTTGACGATAAAGGTGTTGCCGGCGCAATCCGTCAGGCTCGTGGACGCGGCAGCGCCGGTCGCGTCCTGTGGGATGGCCATGATGCTTTCCATCGTGCTCTCGGCCAGCGTGGCCGACGTTGAGCCCAGCTTTGGCACCAAATTGGTGGCCATCGCTGAACAGATCAACCCGGCGGCGGCCAGGAGTCCCACCGCCAGCACCACCATGGCGATCATCAATTCGACCAAGCTGAAGCCGCGAGATCCTCTTATCCCATGCGTTGCAACAAACGCTTGAGGCGCAAGCGACAGCTGCCGATGGTGAGCTCTCAGAACCAATTATTACTGCCTCCCGTGGTCCAGACCTTGATCCTTCCCGTGGGTCCGACAGCAACTGCCGCATAAATCTCGTCGGTCGGCGAGCGCGTGAGCTGCAGGTATTGGACCCAGCCGCTGCCGCTGATGGCTAAGCAGGTGGAGGTGGGCGAGGTTCGCTGGCAAGGAAGGCCGCGCCCATTCCATGCAAGTCCGGGAACCAATCCATTCTGCTGGTTGTACATGGTGGAACTGGCCGTAGTCAGCGGCGAAAAACCCAGGGTCGAAGGGGCGAGCGCGAGCGCAGGTGGCACGGCTCCAGCATCAGCGACACTTACGGCTAGTGAAAGTTCAACTTGGGGTTCGTTCGCACCGCAAACGCCATCTCCGTTCAAGTCCAGACAAACTTGAGAGGGCGTAACGCCTGGCGGGCTAAGCAGCAATTCGTAGTAAGTATCATCCTGGGTAGCGCGTATCCGCGATTGCTCATAAAAGCTGGCGAGTTGGCCGGCGGCGGCTTTAACCCTCGCGTTATCGAGAATCCGATGAAGGCTGGGAAGAGAGAGCCCCGTCAGAACCAGGATCATGGCAGTCACTACGCAGAGTTCGGTCAGCGTAACCCCAGCTCGAGATTTGCTTGATGACGTCACTTTGCCCTGGCTGCGATTCTCGGCGACCACGCACACATCCCCTCTTCGTGCCGAAGAGTTCAAACTTCGAAAGTCTTCCTCGTGCCCGCGCTTGCGCCATCGGTCTAACGTTACTTAAGTAACCCCCGAAATAGTAACTCATGAGACCCTCGCCGCACCCGTGGAAAACTACCTAAGTTGCTGAATTTAAAATGATTATTTTGTTTTCCGGGGGCAATCAAAAAGCCATCAGTGCGATGGCGCGCGTGGCAAAGAAAAGACGCAAGGCCCGGAAGCCAGAAAGAGGACGGCGGCGAGTGACAAAATCGAGATTGTTTGTTCCATAGTTTGCTCCCCGAGACCCACGAGCCAACGTCAAAAATATGGCCTCGGATGCGAGAGAATTCCGTGGCACCTTCCATCCGGTTCGAGTCAGGATAGACTAGTGGAATTACTTGTTACCATGGGCGCGATTTAAGTGCTCATCTAAGGGGGCTCGATGTTCAGACGCGCACTTGTCTTTATCGTGATGATGTTGGGATTGTTTGCGATGGCGGCGGCTCAGCAAGACGCCTGCAAGAATGTTGAGATCCCGGTGGGCGTTATCAACTCTGGTGGCGAGTCTTTTCGCGGACTCGCGACCCAGGACTTTTTGGCCCGAACTCAAAAAGGCTCAGTCTCGGTCAAATCGATTGCTTATGACATTGGTCCGCGTCGCGTGTTGCTGGTGGTCGATACCAGCAGAAAACTCCCGGCCAATCTTCGCAGAGCAGAAGTCGAGTTGTTGAAGACCTTCCTTGCAGCGATCCGGCCGGAAGATTCTGTGGGCCTGCTGACTGCGCTAGGTCCTGGCGGCCCGGTTAAATTTGGCGACACTCGGGCCAGTATCACCGAGGCAGTTGCCGGGGAGACGAACTCAACCCAAGGCAAAAATCGGGGAGTACTCGATGCCGTGTCGGAAGGCGTCGAATGGTTTGCCGATCCGCATGCCGGCGATGCCATCGTCGTGATTGCTCCGAACACGGAAGGAAACCACAAGTCCAATGCCAAGTCTGTAGCCAAGGCATTGGCCGATCACCATATTCGCATGTTTGGCCTGGCTTTAGGCCCGATCCAGACCAGAAATCCTACGGCCAGCGCCTTCACCACATCTACGACTTCTCAGGGGCTGGCCTTGAGCACCCCGGACACCGGCGTTCTCACCTACTCCTTGGGAGACGAAGATTTCTATCCGCTGACTTCCAACAGCGGCGGGCTTGTGGCTGCGGTGGTCGACCCGGATTCCAAAAAGTTCTCCGACAAGATGGACAGCCCAAGCATCCAGCAATTCGTGAGATCCAGGGCACAGCTGGTGGCCAATGCCGTCGATAGCTTCTATCGAATGCTGGTAGAGCCGCAGCCCACTTCGCATCAGGAATGGTGGAGTCTGGATCTTACGCAGGATATTCGCAAGAATTCGCCAGCCATGTTTCTCCTGTACCCGCACTCGCTGGGACCGTGCTGAGGATTCAGCCGGCACGCGCTCATTCCAGGCCGCATTTGAACTTCGATTGAGGCGGAAGATGATCCTTCCGTCGTGATATCCGCGCGGACAATCGCGACATCCACAACGATCGCAAGGACCTGGTAACTTCTGTTGCTGGTTGGTTTTTTCTGGCTGAATGTGGCCTCGGGGGAGTTCTCCGAGGCCCTGCTTACCAAATGCTTAGCCTAGGTTACCCGGCAAGCCCCCAATGCTGTCGCTAGAAATCCAGCAAGGTTCTCCGCTTCCTCGGTTATCTTCGACCTCACGGCAGTGGAGAACTTGTCGAAAGCCTCAGCAGTAACCATGAGCTTCTTGCCCTGGATGGTGTAACCCCAGATGCCGGCCACGGTGCCATCCACCAGAACCACCGGCGAGATCCAGCCCTGATTCCGATATACACGTTTATAGTGCCGCGGAGCGACCAGATGATCTTTCTCGCGGTGCGCGAGAAGGTAGGGATCAAAGTGAGGAAGCAGACGAACAGAATTCGTTTCAGCAATGCTCGCAGCCAGAGCACCGACGTCATCGCGCAACAGCAAACGCACCTTTTTTTGAACTGTGATCTCCTCGAGTTCCTTGGCGAGAAGGAAAGGAAGCGGACGCACTTGGCCGGCCGGCATGCCCGACCAGTGCGCGAAATCCTTGAGCGTGGCCGGACCATAAGCGCGTAGGTAACAACGTAATAATCGCGCCCGGGCCTGTTCTTCGGAAATGGTTCGCCGCTTGCCCCTCATCCATTGGTCGACCCGGACAAACGTTGCTTCGTTACCCTCACCGCCTGCGTAACAAATTAATCCCTCGGCGACAGGAATGCGCACGATACTCCATACCCTGTCCATCCAGGCGCGCACCCTTTTGCTGACTTTTGGCCGAACGGCCGTGCCGATCGCTCCCCGGCTCCGCGGCCCGGGAGACAGGATCTCCATGATGAGTGGAGTCAGCGCTTCTCCTTCCTCACGGTCAATGCCAAAGCGCGACATGACGCCAAGGACTGCGGCAACGCGGCTGCTTCTGAGAGCCGCGATGTAGAAATCGAATTGATCTGCGGGAATGAGATGAAGTGTCTGACGCATCAGCGAAGTCTTGACCAACACTCTCTTTTTCCACAGCGCGTCTTCGATTTCGGTGCGGGTGATCGAATGATTGCGCGTCCACGCTTGTAGAAACGCTGCCGACATAATCTGCGCCTGTAGTCCGCACACATCGCCGCTTACGGTGACGGCGTCTCCACGAAGCTCATTCCGGAGATGATGCCGTCGAATCCGGAAGCTTGCGATGTGTTTGGGCCCAATTTTCGTTTTCGTGGCTTGAACAGACGAACTTGCAGCTGTCATCGGACGCTCACTGAGCAGCGGACTCAAGAGCGTAAACACTATATCTTGCGGTCGAGAGTAGGGATCCACCCAAGAGCAGGGAACCACCCTTTCCTAAGGCGGATTCGACCGACGACCTCGAAGAATTCCCTTGACAGGTAACCATTTAGGCGTAGGATGTGGTCAAAAGTGGTTGAAAGTGGTTTTGTATGGCTCGATCAAGGGGTAAGTGGTCCAAAGTAGAGCGACGGAGCAAATGAGCCAGAGCAACCCCCAAAACGCGGTGACCGAGCACGAAATTGAACAAGAAATAGCGCTTTGGACCTCCTTTTTACCGGCTTGGGCCGGAGCAATAGTCAGACGACATGTTTCGCGGCAACCATCCAACTCGTGTGGACGAAAAAGGGCGCCTCAAGGTGCCCGCCGAGTTCAAACGTCTGATCGACGAGAAGTACGGAACGCAATTTTACATCACCAGCTTGGACGGAAAGGTTGCACAAGTTTATCCCTTCGAGGAGTGGCAACGGATCGAAGAAAAGCTGGCTCGGCTATCGAATTTCAATCCGACAAAAAAGAAGTTTTTGAACCGCACCAACTATTACGGCCAAGTTGTAGAGATCGATGGACAGGGCAGACTGCTGATGCCGGCGATTCTCCGGGAGTCGGCGGGGATCAAGGGCGAAGTGGCGGTGGTTGGCAACCTGACCTATCTAGAAGTGCAGAGCATCGAGGCGTATCGCAAGGACATCGCAGAGAACCCGTTCACGGCTGAGGATGAGAAGACTCTCGACGAACTGGGCATCTAGTGGCGGACGAGGATTCTGGTTTGGACAAAGCTCCCGAGGGGGCGCATGGCGGTGGGCAAGCTGGCCATGTTTCGGTTCTTTTAAAAGAAGCGATCGACTTTTTAGCAATCCGGCGCGGCGGAACCTATATCGACGCGACCCTGGGTTTGGGCGGCCACAGCTTAGAAATCGCAAGGCGCCTTGGCCCACAGGGTCATTTGATTGGCTTCGATAAAGACACGCAGGCGCTGGAACTGGCCCGCAATAAGCTCGCCACGATCAAAAGCGAGCATCCGCGGATCACGCTGCTGCACAGTTCTTTTGCCGATCTCCCCCAGCATTTCCCGTCCGCCCGAGCGGACGGGCTGCTGGCCGATCTAGGCGTGAGTTCGTTGCAGCTCGGAGATCCCGGCCGCGGATTCAGTTTTCAGGCGGAGGGACCGCTGGACATGCGCATGGACACGCATTCCGGCCCCACCGCCGATCAAGTGGTAAACCACATGCGCGAGGGCGACCTGGCGAATGTGATTTACGAATTCGGTGAGGAAAGGAGGTCGCGGAGAATCGCCAGAGCCATTGTCCGGGCGCGGCCGATACGAAATACCGCTCATCTATCACAAGTCATATCGGCCGCGCTCCGGTCAATGAATGTCGAACGGATTCATCCCGCGACGCGAACTTTTCAGGCTATCCGAATCTTCGTAAACCGCGAGTTGGACGACCTGAAGGCGCTGCTCGAAGCGGCCCCAGGCGTCCTCGGACCGAAGGGGAGGCTGGTGGTGATCAGCTTCCACTCCTTGGAAGACCGCATCGTCAAAGACGCGATGCGAAACGGAGCCAAAGCTGGACTCTACAAGGTTTTGACCCGCAAGCCACTGCTGGCGGGCCAGGAAGAGATCGATCGCAATCCCCGGTCGCGCAGCGCCAAGCTGCGGGCCGCGGAGAGAATCAAAAGTTCCGCCGCCAGGAAGTGATGGCGGCAACAAGATTCCGGGGAGGCGCTGCCTACCTTAGACTTGGGCGAAAACTTCAGGACCTGCCTCTTCATCGGCGCCGCCCCGGAATTAAAGATTTCCCCCAGACACGGAGGGTTGACATGTTTCGAGGAATGACGATTGAAGAATTGATCACAAGCGTCGAGCGCGCTGAACAACACGCGCGCGAGCAAAAAGTAGATTTTGAAGACTATCCGGTGCGCCGGATGGAGATGCAGGAATTCGTCGAGGTGGCGTAAATGGCAGTTGGGGCACTCACCATTACAGGCATGATCACGCCGGTCAGCGTGCGCGCGGGCGGGCCGCGCAGCGTTGCCGGGATCACGCCGGAATTTTATTTTCCCAAAGTTATCGACAACTCGCGCGTGGTCAAGATCTCCGACCCGCAGCGCCGGCGCGAGATTCGCATGTTTTCCCTCAGCGTGGCCGCGGTCTTCGTCGTCCTGATGTTCTACACCTGGCAGCACTTCCGCTCCATCGAATACGGCTACCGCATCGAGTCGCAGAAGTCGGAGCGCGATCGGCTCCGAGAAGTCAATCGTGCTCTCGAGCTCGAAGAAGCATCCTTGCGGGATCCGGGACGCATTGATCCTCTGGCTCGGCAAATGGGTTTGACGGCGCCGCAGCCAGGTCAAGTGGTTCGTCTAGATGCCGACGACCAAGGCGGTCGCGTCATGGCACAGATGTCTCCCGTCGCGGTGATTCCGGCGCAGTAGGATTGCCGCGACGAAGTTTCGTAACGGTTTGGGCCGTATAGTCGGACCCAATTGATGGCGGACTCCGGAAAACCTGCTGGGGCCGCCATGTGTTCTTGTCGGAGCACTCCGCAGTCAGCATTCAGCTTCGGTATCTGATCGAGGAAAGAGTTTTGTGACTGACGACTGAGTGCCGAATTGCTGATCGCTTTCTTCCTATGGCCGCAAAGTCCGCGAACTCCACTGTCCGTCTCTACTGGTGCGCCGGATTCCTGGCCTTCTGGTTTCTCGCGATTTGTGTGCGTCTGGTGTGGCTGCAGGTAGTTGACTACGGCGACTTCACCCAACGCGCCGCGCGCCAGCAACAGCGCAGCATTGAAGTTGCCCCCATTCGCGGAAACATCTACGATCGCAACGGCAACGAGCTGGCCATGACCGTCAGTGTGGACTCGATCTTTGCCGTGCCCTCCGAAATCACCGACATTCGCCGCGCATCCGTTCTGCTGAGCCGCGCCGTGAACGGCGATGCCGAGGAAATCGACGCCCGCATGCGAGCTTCACACGCGTTTGCCTGGGTCGCGCGCAAAGTCGATTCCGCCGCTGCCGCGCGGGTTCGCACACTGAACCTGAAGGGTGTCTATTTCCAACGCGAGCCTAAGCGCTTCTATCCCAAGGGCGAACTGGCGTCACAGGTGCTCGGTTACGTGGGCGTGGATGACGAGGGCCTGGGCGGCGTGGAGCGCCAGTTCGATACCAAGCTCACCGGCAAACCGGGCAAGATGTTGATCTCCCTGGACAACAAACGGCGCTGGTTTGGCCGCGTGGAGAAGAATCCCGATCCTGGCGAGAACGTGGTTCTCACGATCGACGAGAAGATCCAGTACATCGCCGAGCGAGAACTGCTCCGGGCCATCGGCGATACACACGCCATCGCCGGGACGATTATTGTCCAGAATCCCCGGACCGGTGAGATTCTGGCGCTGGCTAACTGGCCGGGGTTCAACCCCAATAGCTTTAACTCCGCGGATCCCAATGCACGCAAGAACCGTGCTGTCAGCGATATCTATGAGCCCGGCTCGACTTTCAAAATCGTGACTCTAGCCGCGGGGCTCGAGGAGCGCGTCACCCATCCCGACGAAGTCGTGGACTGCCAGATGGGTTCGATCGTCGTAAACGGTCGTCTCATCCATGACCACAAGCCGTATGGCGCGCTCACGGTCTCTCAGGTGCTCGAAAATTCCAGCGACGTTGGCGCTATCAAGATCGCGTTGCGCCTGGGCGACGATCGCTTCGACCGTTACATTCGGGCTTTCGGTTTCGGCTCGCAAACTGGGATCGAGCTGCCGGGCGAGACACGCGGCTTGACCAAGCCGGTGAGCCGCTGGTCCAAGGTCAGCATCGGAGCGATCTCCATGGGCCAGGAGATCGGTGTTTCGCCCATCCAGCTCATCTCCATGGTCTCCACCATTGCGAATGACGGCCTCTTCGTGCCGCCGCGGATCGCCGCTGGAACCACGCCGCCGCGCAGTACGCCGCAGTTGATCGCCTTCCATCCCGCGGAAGGCCGGCGCGTGATCTCCACCATGACAGCCGCCGAGATGAAGCGGATGCTCGAAGGCGTGATCCTACGCGGGACGGGAGTGAAGGCGATTCTCGACGGCTACAGCGCGGCAGGCAAGACCGGTACTGCCCAGAAGACCGACCCCACAACCGGACGCTACTCCAAGTTCCAGTACATTGCCTCGTTCAGCGGCTTTGCCCCGGTCAACGATCCGGCGGTCAGCGTTCTGGTCATCTTAGACTCGCCTTCGGGAACCCACGAAGGGGGAACCGCAGCGGCGCCGGTGTTTGGTCGCGTGGCCCAGCAGGTTCTGAGCTATCTCAATGTGCCCCACGACATTGAACTCGAAGACCAGGCGAGACGCCGGCTGATGCTGAGGGCACGGGTAAGCGATAGAGATGTGAGCGAAGGCGCGCCGGATTATATCGCGCAGGAAAGCGACCCTTCCCAACTTGGAAACAGTCCTACCGCAGCGCCGATCTCGCCTGCGCCCGCGACAGAAAAGAAATCGACAGCCCAGGAAATGCCGAAACCGGCTCCTCCTCAGGAGGCGATTCCGTCCCAGCCCTCGACGCGAACAACTTCGCAGCTAGCCGCCTTGACAACGTCACCGCCAAGAGGGACGGTGGTGCTTGACGTCGGTGGCGGCGTGGTGGTACCCGATTTTCACGGCAAAGGCGTGCGCACGGCACTCGAAGAGGCTGAGGCTGCAGGAATCGAGTTGGAAGTGAGCGGCAGCGGCGTGGGGCAGGAACAGTCGCCGGTGGCAGGTGCCCGTGTCTTTCCTGGCGGTCATGTGGTGGTGAGATTTGGAAGGTGAGGGAATGGGATAATTTGGTAGGTGTATTCTGAGTCACCAACTCAAGAAACTACTCAACTACCCACGCTATATGAACATCTCTTCGTCCACACCGGCACTCGGTCCGTTGTTCTCGTGCCTGCGGCGAGCCCGATTAGCCCGCAGAAAGCCAATGCCTGCACTGACTGCCTGGGCGATCGCATGAATCCGGCGCACCGGGCTGACTACGCTGTTCTGCACGAAATCGGTGGTGATTTCGATTTTCGAGACGGTGTTGCTGATCAGTTCGTCTAAGCGCGCTGCCTGCATGCGCGCCCGATCGACGATCTCACCGGTGGCTTCCGATATTGAGGTCACTTGTTCCCGAAGCGTGCTGGTGCTCTCCGCCAGGTTGTTGGTGATTTCCGCGATCTTGGGTTTGGCGTCATCGAGGATAGCGTGCGCTGTCGCCAACACCGGCGTGGTCTGTGATTCCAGGCGTCCAGCAAGGCTCTCCATGCGAGAGGTGGTCTGGCTCATCATCTTGTACAGGCTATACAAAACTGCCGTCTGCAGAACGATAGCGACTGCAGCCACAATCACAAAGGCCAACATGGTGCCGTTGGCTACTGGATCGGATGCCAAGACCACAAGCGCGGTTATGACGGTAAGAGTGTTCACTGAGCTTGCCAGCGCCCCCCGGCGTTACCCTTTCTTACCTTCGCTGCTGGCTTCGCGATACGCCTGGCGTCCTGCTTCAACGGCCTGGGTGAACTGGTCCTTCTGACGGTTGACCACGTCCTTGCCACGGTCCACCCATTCATTCACGTTTTCACGGGCTTCGCGGCCGCGGGTTCTGAGGTACTCTTTGCCTTCTTGCGCACCGGTCAGGATGGCCTCGCGTGTTTCCCGGCCGGAGCGGGGAGCATAGAGCACGCCCATCAGGGCACCGAAGCCCAGTCCCGCAAGAAACCAGATGAAGTTATTGCCGCTATCTCTGTCTGACATCGCTTACCTCCAAGACAGCGATGGTACCACCCGGTCAAGGCGATTACAAATGACCGAAAGGCCGAGTGAGCACGCGGTCATCGCACACTGCGGGCGCAGCCAGAGGCCACTGACGGGAGAGGTACTTGAGAGCAAACCGGCTGGTCTTAATTGCTGTCTGTCGTGGTCGATGACGTCATGTTTCCTCGCTTCTCGACGACTGTAAACCTCTTGAGCGGCAACCCCAGGAGGGAGCGGGCAAACATGATGGACTCCGTAGTCCGAATCTCCGGGTCCTTGATCTCCTTCAACACGTTGAGGGTCGCGGGGTCGGAGATCTTGGTCTCGACATCGACAAACCGGCGGTAAGCGTCCGTCGAAGGCCACCAGGCTTTCAAGGCTTCGTTAGGGCTGTCGGGATTGACGTCCGCCTCGAGCAGTTTTTCCGCGACTTTGAAGCCCTCGCTTACGACTTTGTCCGCTTTGTTCTTGTCATCCATCTCGAGGTAAAGATCGGCGGCCGCGGAGAGATATTGCACCTGCATGCGCGGCGGCAGGTCGACGACCACCTTTCTCAGATCGGTGAGTGCCGATTCGGCTCCCCCGGGGTTCTTCTTCACGTTGGCCCGCGCGATCCTTTCCAGGGCATCGGCCCGAGGTGAACCCTGGCCGGGGAGACCGCCATCGATCGTGAGCGGGAGCGTCATGCTATGGGCGATCGCCTGCACTGGATCGGTTTCCGCTTCCTGGGAGATCGATTCCAATCGTGCCTGGGCGTCGCGCCGCTGATAGTCCTGTATTAGGTTGCTGGTTGGCATTCCGGGTACCGGACCAGCCGAGCCGGGTTTGTCCGGGGTGGAGATGGTGAATGTCATGCGAGTGGTGCCGGTCGGTTTAGGGTTACCCGCTCCGGGGCCAGGCACTCCGGCTCCGGGCGTTGCCTGAGCAGACGCTGTGGCCGGACCTTGCGGCATCAACGAATTCATTCCCTGGGGGTACTGCTGCAATTGCGCTTGCAGAGCCTGATTCTCGTCCAAAAGCTGTTTGGCGCGGTCGGGATCGAGCTGTTCGAGCACTGGTAAGAGGGCAAAGAGCTCGAATTGATAAGCGGAAGTGAAGCTGAGGCTGCCGCTCTGCCCCATCAGGCTGATATTAGCGTCCTGATCCTGGGCGTGGGCTTTGGTTTCCGAGAGAATCTCGTCAATACCCTGCAGCAGCAGTTTGGGCGGAAAGGAACCAGCAAAATGCACGATCATTCCTGTCAGGGTATCATTGCCGATCATCATGCCTTTGTGTTCGTGGCCCTTGTAGCTGGCTACTGCCTGCGTGAACAGAGTCTGCTTTTCTGCCGCCATTTCAGGAGGCATGGCGTCCATCAAGCGCGAAGCGCTGCCGTAGGGGAATTCGTCGGCTGAGGTCAGCCGGTTGACCAGTTCCAGACCTTGTTCGAATTCTTTTTTCTCGGCGTAGCGACCCACAATTATATCCGTCGTCGGTTTGCGTGCGCTGATCTCCGCCTGGGGCAGCAGCTCCTCAACGTCCGCCTGGGAGAGCGGTAGCAGTGCGCGAAAGATTTCCTGCTGCATTTGCGACTTGGTGTAATCGTCGTCGTGGATTTCAAGCGATGCCGTGAACGCGTCGCGCAACAGGCCGCGGGCTTTGTTGGCGTCGAGCGCAGTGAAGATGGAACCGATCTCGAGCAAGCCGTAGCTGCGCATCGGCGCCTCAAACCCGCGCGAAGCGCCTTCGGAGATCTCGAGCGTCTGGTACGCCAGTCTCTGTTCCTTCGTGAGCTTGGTGGTTTCCTTAGCTGGTTCCACCGCCGCGACCGTCTTGGCCTTGGAGGCACGAGCTTCGCCGCCCGCCTGGTCCGCTTGCGATGGTTGTTGGGCCAAGGCGAGAGACACAAACATCAACACGGCGACCGATAGCATGATTCTGGTGAAGCTAGACTTCGGAAACATAGGCGCGCTCCAATGGCCGGAAGTCGATTGAACTAAGTCTTTGGTTGGACGAGCAACCTTGAGAATTGTAACCCGAGTCCATGGGATCCCGCCGGTGCCCGTCACACCCAGCATACTCTCCCCTCAGCCCGGGGTCACAGATCCACTCAACCCTGGATTTGGGCCGTTGGATGGGCATTCAAAGCACACCACCGGCGTTAGGGTCCCCAGAACACATTCAACCTTTACAATGATAAAGATACCGGCAGGACCTCGGAGCCGGGACAGCGGATCCGTGAAAAGTTCTCGACTCTAAACAATGAAAACCTTTCTGGAGACAGTTCGCGAGCGCGTCGTTATCTATGACGGCGCCATGGGGACCCAGATTCAGGAGCGCAATCCCTCGCTCGACGATTTCTGGGGCAAAGAGAACTGCTCGGAGGTTCTGGTCCTCAGCCGTCCCGACATGATTAAGGATATACACGCGGCTTACTTCACTGCCGGAGCCGACGTGGTAGAGACCAACACCTTCGGCGGGACCAGCATCGTGCTCGGCGAGTTCGATCTGGCCGACCAGGTCCACGAGATCAACAAACGCGCGAGCGAGTTGGCGCGCGAAGTGGCCGCGGATTTTTCGACGGCGAACAAGCCGCGTTTCGTCGCCGGATCCATGGGGCCCGGCACCAAGCTGCCGTCGCTCGGACACATCACCTACGACGCGATGTGGAAGGCCTACTACGATCAGGCTTTGGGTCTGATCGATGGCGGCGTCGATCTCCTTCTGATTGAGACCTGCCAGGACATTCTTCAAACCAAGATCGCATTAGCCGCGGTCTTTGATGCCATGAAGGACGCCGGGAAGCGCGTGCCGGTGCAGGCGCAGGTAACGTTGCAGGACGGCGGCGCAATGCTGCTCGGAACCGACATCAGCGCCGTAGAAACGATCCTGGAGCCGTACGATTGCGAGATCATCGGTCTCAATTGCGCGACTGGGCCGAAGGAGATGAACGATTCGGTCCGCTATCTGGCGCACAACGCGCCGAAGGAAATCTCGATCCTGCCCAACGCCGGGCTCCCGCACTCGAGCGGCCCGGTCTACCGGCTGACGCCGGAAGAGCTGGCCGAGTACCACAAGAAGTTCATCATCGAGTATGGTGTCCGCATCGTTGGCGGATGCTGTGGCACGACCCCCGCGCACATCAAGCGCGTCGTTGAGACTTGCGCCAACCTGGAGCCGGCCAGACGCGAAGTGCAACCCACGTCCGCTGCAGCCAGCGCCTACAGCATGGTTCCGCTGGACCTTGAGCCTAAGCCATTGATCGTCGCTGAAGAAATGAACACCACCACCCGCGTGGAATCGTTTCGGAACATGGTGCGCGGCGGCAAGTATGACGACATCCTGGCCTTGGCTAAGAAATTGGCCGGCGAAGGCTCGCACATGCTCGACCTGTGCTGCGCCATCGTAGGCGAGGACGAGAAGGGTTACATCTCGTCGATCCTGGAGCGGGTTGCCACGCGCGTGCCGGCGCCGATCCTTGTAGATTCGACGGAAGCTGACGTCATCGAAGAGGCGCTGAAGCGCGTTCCCGGCAAGGCCATCATCAACTCCATCAATCTGGAAGACGGCGAGAAGCGCACTTCCAAAGTTCTGCCGATGGCGAAGCGCTACGGCGCGGCGGTGATCGCGCTGACCATCGATGAAGCCGGCATGGCGCTGACGGCGGAGAAAAAGACGGCTATCGCCAAACGCATCTTCACCCTGGCGACGGAGAAGTATGGCATCCGGCCCGTGGATTTGATCTTTGATGCGCTAACGCTGCCCATCTCTACGGGCCAGGAGGAATACCGGACCGCAGGCATCGAGACGCTCAAGGCTATCAAACAGATCAAGCAAGAGCTGCCGGAGGTGAAGACCATCCTGGGCGTCAGCAACATTTCGTTCGGACTGAACACCTACGCGCGCCGGGTGCTGAATAGCGTCTTCATGAAGGAAGCCGTCGACCATGGCCTCGACATGGCGATTGTCAATTACGCCAAGATTTATCCGCTGTACAAGATTCCGGAAGTCGAAGCGGACCTGGCGCGCAAATTGATCTACCACGACCGAACCAGCGGCGATCCGCTGCAGGCCTACATGGCGCACTTTGCCGGCCTCGATAAGCAGCCTCAGGCTGAAGTTGCGCCGGTCGAGTCGCTGTCGGTCGAGGATAAACTCAAGCGCTGCATCATCAACGGCGAAAAGGGTCTGGGCGACGGAGCTGACCGGCGGTCGATCGAGCAGATTCTCGACGATGCACTGACCGTCTACTCGCCGCTGGATATCATTAATAACGTCCTCCTCGACGGCATGAAGACCGTCGGCGAGCTATTCGGCGCGCGCAAGATGCAGCTGCCCTCGGTGCTCGATTCCGCCGGCGTCATGAAACAGGCCGTCGGATATCTGGAGCCAAAGCTCGAGAGGAAAGAAGGCATTCAAAAGGGAACCATTGTTCTAGCTACGGTGAAGGGCGACGTCCACGATATCGGCAAGAACCTGGTGGATATCATTCTCAGCAACAATGGGTACAAGGTCGTCAATCTCGGGATCAAGCAGCCATCGGACTCAATCATCACCGCAGCCAGGGAGCACCGGGCGCATGCCATCGGGCTGAGCGGGCTGCTGGTCAAATCGACCCTGGAGATGAAGTATGTCATTCAGGATCTCGAAGCGCAGAAGCTCGACTTTCCCGTGATCTGCGGCGGCGCCGCTCTGACTCGCAAGTATGTGGAAGACGATCTGCGTCGTGAGTATTCCAACTCTGTGTTCTATGCCGACGATGCCTTCGCCGGCCTGCATATCATGGACGACCTGACCTCGGCCAATGGGCTGAGGCAAAGCCGTCTGGAAGAAGGCCGCAAGGTGAAAGAATTCGCCAAGGCGGTGGCGGCCTCGGGCGGCGAAGCCTCGACGACCACCGAACGCTCCGCGGTGGTGCAGCCGGCGCCCAATGTGCCTCAGCCACCTTTCTACGGCGTGCGCGTGCGACGCGATTTCGACCTGAACGAAGTTTTTGCGTACATCAACCACACTGCGCTATTCAAGAATCAGTGGCAGCTCAAGACGGCGACCCAAAGCGATTACCTTCGCCTGGTCGAAGAAAAATATGTTCCGATTCTGGTGGATCTAGAGAAAGAGGTTGCTGCGAAGGGATGGTTGGAGCCCAAAGTCGTCTACGGCTATTTCGCCTGCCAGACCGAGGGCAACGACGTGGTGCTTTACGATTCGCCGAACGCCGCCCGAGAGTTACTGCGCTTCACTTTCCCGCGCCAGCGTGAGGGCCGCAAGCTCTCAATCGCCGATTTCTTTCTGCCCAAGGACTCCGGCCAGTTTGACGTGATCGGGCTGTCGGTGGTCACGATCGGCAGCCGTGCTTCGGCGGAAACAAAAAACCTGTTTGACGCGGGAGAGTTCACGAAGTATCTCTACCTGCACGGCCTGAGTGTGGAGACCGCCGAAGCCCTGGCCGAACTGTTCCACAAAAATGTACGGGAAGAGCTGGGCATTGTCACGAACGACGCCCCGCGCATCGGTGACCTCTTCCACCAGAAGTATCGTGGGTCACGGTACTCCTTCGGTTATCCTGCGTGCCCCCGGCTCGAAGACCAGTCCAAGATTTTTCGTTTGCTGAAACCGGAAGAGAACATCGGTGTTCGGCTAACCAGCGGCTATCACATGGAGCCGGAACAATCGACCTCAGCCATTATCGTCCACCATCCCCAGGCAAAATATTTTGTCGTGTGAACCAAAAGCCCCCAGATCCTGAATCGATCGCTGCTTTTGTCCCATCGAGCGCACACGAATGCAACAATTTCGACTCGGCAAAAAATGAAATGTTAGCAACACCGGGCAAAGTGCATCGCGCTGAGCTACAGCAAACATCGTTCAGGAATTTGTAGGCGCGGACGGCTTCGCAACGGAAAAACGTAGGTTCGAACTACTGCATTCATACTCCACAACAAGAGCGCCCGTCATTTCGCGCCTACAGAAAAAGGAACTGCCTACGAGAAAGAGGAACTGCGGGATTGGCCGCGCTCAACCTTTCGATGTCGCATCTTTGGCCAAATAGGGCATTACGCTTTCGAACTGTCCGTTTCGAGGGTCCTATGTGCGTTTGCGCGCTACGTGAATTGTCTTCGAAAAAGCGATAACCAAGCTATGCATTTTTAAATGTGTGCTCTCCCGCCGAGATCCCGAGTGGGAACCTCAAGAGTCAATTTCACCGGGACCCATGCTGGGCGGATTGGCCCTCGCGTTGCACTCAGTCACGACGCGATGCGCGACTAGGGCACCGGGTTGTTTCCGGATGTGCCCCGGCTGCGCATCGCAATTTTATTTTTGACGGAGTGCAAACAGATATGCCGAGAAGATTATCGAGAATCCAAGCCGTAGTCGCATCGATCACGCTGTTATCGAGCATCACGGTCATGGGCCAGGTCATCAAGGGCTCCATTTCCGGAACCGTAGCCGATCCCCAGGGAGCTGTTGTCAGCAAGGCTCAAGTGAAGGCCATCAACACCCAAACTGGAGTTGTCTTTAGCACGACGAGTGACGGGGCCGGTTTGTTCCGATTCAACCTCATCCCTGCGGGTGACTACAGAGTGGAGATCACCGCACAGGGCTTCAATACAGCGGTGCAGACGGCCATCATCGTGGCAGCAGGGCGTGATTCCGGCCTCGGCACCGTCGCCCTTTCGTTAGGGCAGGCGAACACGACCGTTGAGGTTACCGATGCGGCTCCCCTGATTGATACCACGCAGGCGCAGGTGACCAATACCTTTTCCGGTATCGCACTTACCAACTTCGCCGGTGTCCAGGAGAACGAGGGCCTGGATAACCTGGCCTTGTTCGTGCCGGGCGTGATTTCCAGCCGTGATAATAATTTTGCCAATACCAATGGCGGGCTGGGTTTTTCGGTCAACGGCATTCGCGGCCGCAACAACGACCAGCAGATCGACGGTCAGAACAACAATGACAACAGCGTCACCGGTCCGGCGCTCTTTCTTTCCGATCCCGAGTTCGTCGAGCAATACGTCCTGATCACCAACCAGTTTGGTCCGGAGTATGGCCGCAACGCGGGGTCGGTAGTCAACATCATCACCAAGTCCGGCGGCAATACGTGGCATGGGAGCATCTTTTCGACCGAGAACAACTCCATCCTGAACGCCGAGACCAACTTCCAGAAGAATCCGCAACTGACGTCAACGCCGCTCACCAGCCTGCCGCGCGCCAACGACGAATTTGGCGGCTTCACGGTCGGGGGCCCCGTGGTGAAGAACCGGATGTTTTTCTTTGGCGGTTTTGACCAGGAGATCATATCTTCATCGAACGACTTCATCAGCGGGGCTCTCACGCCTACACCGGCCGGACTGGCTACGCTCTCCGGCTGTTTTCCCGGGAACACTAACCTGGCCGCTCTCTCGAAGTTTGGACCGTTCGGAATCTCGGCCGGAAACCCGCAGATCAACGGGCCGGTTCAGACCGGTGTAGTGACTGCATGCCCGGCGGCAGAATTTTCTGGCGTCAGCCGTTCGCTACCGACGCCAACCCACATCTTCGACTGGATCGCGAGGACCGACGTTCAGATCGGCAATGACACCATCACCAGCCGGTACCTCTTCAACCGCGGCAATGCATTCGACCTGGATGTAGGCCAGTCGGCGGACGGCTATCCTATCAATGTGCCGGCTCTGGCTCAGGCGGTGCTGGTCAGCTGGGTCCATGCATTCTCTACGCACATGACCAACGAAGGTCGCGTTTCCTTCGGACGTAACAACGTTGAGTTCGGCGGTAACCTCATTGGCAATACCATACCGAACGTCGGCAATCTGACCAACGCTCTGACCGATGTAACATTTACGACTCCAGCTCTGGCCGGATTTGGTGTGCCGGCGGGTTTTCCCCAAGGCCGGATCGTGAACACCTGGCAATTCCAGGACAACTGGAGCTACGTTCTGGGCCGCCATCAATTGAAGGCCGGAGTCAGTTACACCTACCAGCGATCGCCCAGCACATTCCTGCCTCTGGTCAACGGCGTCTTCGTCTTTCCTAACTGGGACAGCGTGTTTGCCAATACTCCGGCGGTCGATGCGATCGAGGAAGGTGCGGTCACTCTCGATTTCCGCGAGCACGACCTCTTTCTGTTCGCAGGAGACGATTGGAAAATCAAACCGAACCTTACTCTCAACCTCGGACTCACATGGAGCTATTACGGACAGCCGGCGAACTTGCTGAACAGTCTTGATGTAGCCAATCAGCAAGGTCCGGCTCCTTTCTTCAACCCCGCTTTGGGATTGGGGGTCAACACGCAACCGCTCCTCACAGCCGAAAAGAACCTTTTCGGACCGAGCGTAGGTTTTGCATACGTGCCGAAGTGGGGCGGCGCCCTGACCGGCAATGGCAAGACCACGATTCGCGGCGGTTACCGGCTACTCTATGACCCTCCGTTCTACAACATTTACCTCAACGTGGCGGGATCAGCGCCCCAGGTGTTCAGCCAGAACCTCTTTGGCGGTCCGGGCGTTCCCGCGGCCTTCACTGGACCGGCGGTACGGTCAGTGCTGTCGCCGCTCCTTCCGCTCGGCACACTGGATCCACGTTCACAAAACGAGCAGACCATCAATCCTTCCTTCGGTGCGGACCGCGTTGATACCTGGAGTCTCGGTGTGGAACGAGAGGTCACGAAGAACTCAGCCTTCGAGGTTCGCTATGTTGGAACCCGCGGAACGAATCTGTTCCAGACGACGAACGCTAATCCTTTCATCGGATCTCTCGCTACCGACTTTCCTAACCTCGTTCCTGCCGGAGACACGCCCTGTCCTGCGGCTAGCGCGGTCACGCCGAACGCCACTGGTCGCGTCAATTGCAATGAGGGAGTCAACATCTCGGTCGAAAACAGCGGATACTCGATCTACCATGGATTGCAAACCGAGTTCCGCGCCAACAACCTGTTCAAACAACTCACCATCCGCACCTCGTACACATTCAGCAAGACCATCGACAACGTGAGCGAGATTTTCAGCACTCCGGGAACCGCGGGACTCGGCGCCGGCAACACCATCGCCATTTCCCAGAATCCGCTGGATACACAGAAAGCCGAGCGCGCTTTGTCGGGTCTCGACATTCCCCAGCAGTGGAGCGTTCTGTTCACCGAGGAGCTGCCGTTCTTCCGCGCGCAGCACGGACTCGTGGGACACGTCCTCGGTGGCTGGGCTCTATCGGCGAATTACGTTCTGGCCTCTGGGCAGAACTACACACCGATCACTTTCACCTTCGCCACCTGCTCCAATCCAGCTAATCCAACCTGCGCACCCGGCGGCGCCGGCGATTACTTCGATCAGCGCGCCTTCAATGCCGCCGACAACGGCATTGAACCAGCTCGCCCATTCCTGGGAAGCACCAGCGCTCCGGCTACGAACGTCGGCGTCTTTGCGGGCGACTTGTGCAATGCCTTCGGCGCCGCCTGCGCGTTGGCACCGACCCAGCTGGTAAGCTTCAATGCGTTCAACATCGCATCCTTGAGCCCCACCTTCAACCCGGCCACCTTTGCCCCCACCACGGTCACAAATGACCAAGTGCGGTTCATTCTGAACGCCTTCACGGCGCAACAGGTGTTCGGTACACCCTTTGGCAACGTGCCGAGGAACGCTCTTCGCGACGCTATTTCCAACATCGGCAACTTTGCTGTCTTCAAGCAAATCAAATTCAACGAGCGGGCCAGCTTTACGTTCCACGCAACTCTGGTCAACGTCTTCAATCATCCCAACTTCGCTTCGGTGGATCCATTCCTCACTGACGCTGGATTAACCGGAGCTAATCTAGGATTTGCCCAGCCTTCTTCGACCAATGACAGCCTCCCCGGCACGAGCGTAGCGCGCCGGGTAATTTTTGGCGGCAAATTCACGTTCTAGCCATTGGCATATCCCGAAGAGTCCTTGACCGGCCCGCCGTAACGGCGGGCCTTTTTATTCGTCAGTCACGCAGCATTCGCTCTCCGCGTAGATGCAGATTCAAGCTGCTGTGCTGTCCCGCAGCTCTCCTGTTTGCGCAGGCCAAAAAAGATGGTCAGCCAACGAAGATTTCCATCTTCCATAAAAGGGAATCCGGGAACCCTCAATGTTCATATTTTCACAAAAAATCATCGGAGCTCTCTCTGACATTTGTGGCATTCCAGTTGCATTGTTGAGTGCTGGCAGTGCGCGACTCAGGAAGTGTCCATGCTGGGCTGCCCACGGCTTTTTATTCCGTCGTAAGGGGAGATTTGAGAATGCTTACAAGGTTTTCCAGATTTATGGTCCCAGCAGCGCTGAGCTTGACACTGCTATGGTGCGCTGCTGCAATCGGCCAGGTTCAGAAGGGTTCGATCTCGGGAACAGTCGCAGATCCGCAGGGTGCAATCATCCGAGGCGCTCAAGTGAAAGCGACCAACAGCGGCACGGGGATTGTGACGACAACCACAAGCGATGACGCGGGTCTCTTCCGATTCAATCTGATTCCCGCCGGCTCATACACGGTGGCGATCACTGCTCAAGGGTTCAAGACCACCTCCCAGGCGGGGGTTTCGGTAACCGCGAGCGAGGACACCGGGTTGGGCACCATCAAGCTTTCTGTAGGCGATACCGGCACCACCGTGGAAGTAACGGCAGCCGCGCCGCTGATCGAATCTACGCAGGCGCAGGTGACCAACACCTTTTCCAGTGAGGCCCTCACTACATTCGCCGGCATCCAGGCTAACGAGGGCCTGGACAATCTCGCGTTGTACGTTCCGGGCATTTCCTCCAGCCGTGACAACAACTTCTCTAACACCAACGGCGGCGAAGGCTTTTCCTCGAACGGCATTCGCGGTCGCAACAATGACCAACAGATTGACGGCCAGAACAACAACGACAACAGCGTGGCCGGGCCCAGCCTGTTCGTTACCGACCCGGAGTGGGCGAGCCAGTATGTTGTGGTCACCAACAACTTTGGCCCGGAGTACGGTCGCAACTCAGGCTCGGTGGTCAACATCATCACCAAGGGCGGCGGCAAAGCCTGGCACGCCAACGTCTATGGCTACTACAACAACTCGTGGTTCAACGCCATGACCAATTTCCAGAAGAACTTCTCCACCGATGCGGCTGGCAACCCTCTGACCAAGCCGCCTCGTTTGAGCGACGAGTTCACTGGCGTTCAGCTAGGCGGTCCGATCATCAAGAATAAGTTGTTCATCGGCGGCGGCTTTAACCAGCAGTACACCGCGACCAACACTCCGTTCCAGAGCACCGGTATCACGCCTACGCCGGCCGGCCTGGCGACACTGGCTGGCTGCTTTCCCAGCGGTCCCGGAGCGCAGGCTGTGGCAGCAGTGACTAGCTTTGGCCCGTACGGAGTTACCGGCGGCAATCCATTCCCTGTGAACAACGCTCTGTCCTCCATCGTCAGCAACGTGGTTACGGCCTGTCCCGCAGCGACGTTTGCCGAGGTGGGCCGCGTTCTCTCGACTCCCTTTTCGGCTTACGATTTCTATCTGCGCGGTGATGCTCAGTGGACCTCGGACTCCGTGGTGATGCGTTACATCTACAACAAGGCTACCTTTACCAACCTGGACGACGGTCTGCAGGGTGCCTCGGTGGGATACCCGTTTAACGAGCCGGCGCTGAGCCAGACAGCGCTGGTCAGTTGGACTCATAACTTCGGTTCGCGCATGGTGAATGAACTGCGCGCCTCCTATGGACGACTCAATGTTGCATTCGGCGGTAACGGGATCGGCAATACCATCCCGCCTCCATCGCAGCTTTCCACGGCGCTGACCGAGGTTACGTTCCAAAACACTGCCAATAACGTGGGCTTTGGTCCCAACAACGACTTTCCCCAAGGCCGCATTGTGAACACCTTCCAGGGTCAGGACAACTGGAATTACGTGTGGGGGAAACACACCTTCAAGGCCGGCGCCAACTGGACCTACCAGCAGTCGCCCAACACCTTCCTGCCAAACATCAACGGAACCTTCCGCTTTGATGATTGGAATGCCTTCTTCGCCAACACCCCCAATCGCATTCAGGTTGCCAATGGGCCATCTGAATTGGGCTTTAAAGAGTACGATACGTTCCTCTACGCCGGCGATGACTGGAAAGCCACCCGTAACCTGACCCTGAACCTGGGGATCACCTGGACGTATTACGGCCAGCCCGCCAATCTTCTGAACCAGCTTACGGTAGCGCAACAGACCAATCCGGCCACGCAACTGTGGAATCCGAGCCTGCCGCTTTCGGTCACCACCAACCCGGTAATCCCCACGATCTGGACCAACTTTGGTCCTAGCGCGGGCTTTGCCTGGGCGCCACAGGGCGGCGGCGCTCTCACCGGGAACGGCAAGACCGTGATACGCGGCGGCTATCGTCTGTTGTTTGATCCGCCGTATTACAACATCTATCTCAACGTCGCTACTTCGGCTCCGCAAGTGTTTTTGCAGAGCACCACCGGCGCCACGGCCAACGGAATCCCGCTGCTGGCGGTTCCGACAGGCCCCAACGTCCGAACCCAATTATCTCCTACTTTGCAGAAGGGAATCTTCGACCCGCAAACATTCAATCAGACGAACATCACACCGAACTTCTCTCCTGACCAGGTGAGCACGTGGAGCTTCGGTATTCAGAGAGAAATCACCAAGAACTCGGCGGTCGAAGTGCGGTATGTCGGCAATCACGGATTGAATTTGTTCCAGAGCGTTGATGGTAACCCGTTTACCGCCGACCTTCTCAGCTCCTTCCCGCAGTTTGTCCCGCCGGGAACAACGGCGTGCCCGGCCACCCAGCAGGTAGGGCCCTTCCCGCTCGTGAACGGTGTGCCCACACCTACCGATATCGGCCGCGCCCAGTGCGGTCCCGGTGTTCTGCGCCAACGGACGAACACCGGCTTCTCCCACTACAACGCCGTGCAAGCCGAGGTTCGCACCAACAACATTTTCAACCAGCTGACCATGCGGGTCGGCTACACCTACAGCAAGACTTCGGACAACGTGAGCGAGATATTCGCGACCAGTGCGGCAGGCAACACCGTAGCTTTCCCGCAGAACCCGACTCAACCGGTCAACGGGGAATACTCGTTCTCCGGACTGGACTACCCGAACACTTTTACTACTACAGCAGTTTGGAACATACCCGGCTTCAAACAGCAGAAGGGATTTTTGGGGTCGTTCGTGGGAGGATGGAGTATCTCCGGGAACTATTTGTTCCAAACCGGGCAGCGCTATACGCCTTCACAGGCTTCCGAGGTTGCAGTCGCTACGGCCGCCGGAAACTTTTATGACTCGGCGTTCATTGGCGCTTTTGTTGGTACCGATATTGCCCGGCCCTTTGTCGGCAACCTCAATGCTCCACAAACCGCGGTGGGAGCATTCGGCGGTGACGCCTGCGCGATCTTTGGGGTCACAGGGACCGAGGCGATCTGCAGTCCGGCACTCGCCACCACACTGTTGAGCGTGAACGCAATTAACCAGGGCGGTCCCAATGCCGCGCCTGTAATCGTCAACAACAATCAGGTGCGATTCATCATCAACGGCGGCGCTGCACAATCAGTTTTCGGAACTCCTTTCGGAAACATGCCCAGGAACATTCCGCAGGATGCGCGTTCCAACATTTTTAACACCGCCGTCTACAAGAACTTCAAGCTCAGCGAACGAGCCGCGTTTGAGTTCCGGTTCTCAGTCGTCAACGTACTCAACCATCCCAATTTCCAAAGCATCGATCCGTTCGTTGAGGATGCTGGCAATTTTGGCCAACTCAACGGCTTTGGTAATCCACAGGTCAGCAATACTTCTCCCGGGTTCATCGACTTCCCGTCCTCGGCAAGTCGGCGTCTCGTGTTCGGAGGAGTCTTCCGTTTCTAAACCTCAGTCGTCTCTCCTTCCTATCCGCCGGGGTAACTCCCGGCGGACTTTTTGGTGTGCCGAGCATGTTCGACAGCGCGAAGGTGAAAGTCCTTTTCACAGCCTGTTGGAAGTGAAGCGATAGCGAAACGCAAGGGCATCGCTGCGAGGCGGAGGTCTGAAAGAAGCGTGCAGCCTGATTGATAAGCAACTTGGGCAAATCAGCGAGGTTGCTAAGCGCGTGTTATAGGGCTCAACAGAGCGACCCGTGCCACAACCAAATGCAACCGTCGCAAATCGACGCAAGGTGCCTGTCCCTCACTCGTAGCAGCCGCCACAGTTACCAGACGGAAAACAGCTTGAACGCTCGAGCACCGTCCTGGTCCGCCCTCGCGCCCTCATGAAATGGCAGGGGGCCATTGTTATCTCTTAACGATAGTGTGCACGCGACCGAGCTAACAAAAATACAACTCCAGATAAAACCATCAGCGTGCCGACGAGCCCTATGAAAGGTAGCTCACTTGCAGTCTGCGGCAGTTTCTTAGGTTGTGGCTGGGCCTCGGCAGTCTTCGCTTGTGCCACTACCACAGGCCGCCTTTCTACCACGATCAGCAAGGGACCTTGGATGGCCGCGGTTTGCGGTGGCGGTGGCATTTCGCCGGTAACGGTTCTCTTCTCACTGATCGCGTTTTCCGGCGCCGTGACGATCTTAGTGGCGGAGACCTCCATTCCTTTCTTCAGACCAAACGCATCCGTCTCCTGGCCGTTAACCATGAACCTCTGACCCTCAGGAATTTTGAATTGCTGGTGGCTTCCGTCGTCCAGAGTCAGGGTTACCCAAAGGGGAGGTCTCACCTGCCACACCCGTCCCGTGACCGTCTGCACCGTGGTCACTGTCTGTGGTGTGGTGGTAGTGCTGATGGTGCGCTCCAACTTCATACCGGGCTTGAGGTCATGGATTGAGAGCTGCTGCCCACCAACCGTGACTCGGGCACTCTCCGGAATATCGGAAAAGTTCCTTATCTGGCCATCCTCCATCTTCACTACCAAGTCATTGCCGGAGACATAGACGACCTCACCGCGTTCCACCGTGGTCTGCACCGTTGGTTGGCCCTGGATCGTAGTTTTTTCGGTCGTGACTTGGGCCATCATTACCGCCGAGAGGAGAAAGCAGAGAAGACCCATCGCAAGCTGATTGATTTGTAGCTTCATTTTTGGTGCCGCCTAGAGTGGGTTGTTGGTGAGTTAGATATGCACAGTTCAATTAAAGTTCGCCGCACCGTATAGGGATGGCTGGATGAATTTCCACAGGGAGTAAAAACAGTTTCCGCAGGATCAAGTCGACAGCCGTCTGCTCGTTTGGTCTCTACATTCGGGCTACGCAGCACTTGCCATGCCCCCGAAATTCCTCTGGAGCGTTGTCCCCGCACTTTTCCCGGTATCGCTGGGAGACCTGCGAGCACTAGGTTTGAGGTAGCGCTTTACCGAACCTCAGCCCGAGAGGGATTCTTGCCCGAAACGAGATGAAGTTCTATGCCGTTCAGCAATAATAAGGACGCAACACTCCGCTGCCTGGTGGCAGTGCTCGCGATCGTCATCATCACTCCGGGCGACAGCTTCGCCCGTCAGCAAACCCAGGCGCCAGTGCAGCAAGCTTCGCCCACAACACAATCTCCTGCGGCTCCTGGGCAGACACCCAGCAATCCAGCGCCCCCGCCGCAAGGGAAGATAGAAGCCGATCAGGGTCAGAGGTCCGCGGAGCAGGCCGCGAAGATTCCGCCCGACCAGCTTGATTCTCTGGTCGCGCCGATTGCACTTTATCCCGATCCATTACTGGCGCAGACCTTGGCGGCATCCACCTATCCTCTCGAGATCGTTCAACTCCAGCAGTGGCTCGCGAAGAACACCGATCTGAAAGACAAGGAACTCGCCGACGCAGTGGCCAAACAGCCGTGGGACCCGAGCGTGCAAGCCATGGCAGCGCTTCCCGACGTGGTCAAGCTGCTGGCCGACGACATTCAGTGGACTACCGATCTCGGCAACGCCTTCCTGGCTCAGCAAAGCGACGTGATGGACGCCGTGCAGCGCATGCGCAAAAAGGCCCAGGACAAAGGCAATTTGAAATCGAGCGAGCAACAGAAGGTGGAAACCAAGGTCGTCGAGAGCAAGACTGTGATCGTGGTGGAACAGGCCAACCCGCAAATCGTATATGTGCCTTCGTACAATCCCACGGTCGTTTACGGGCCACCGGTCTACGCTTACCCGCCCATCGCCTATCCGCCGCCGGGATACTACGCCGCAGGCATGGCGATCTCGTTCGGCGTCGGCGTGGCCATGGGCGCGATGTGGGGCGGCGGTTGGGGCTGGAACACCGGCTGGGGCGGCAATAACGTCCAAATCAACAACTTCAATAATTTCAACCGCAACGCGAACATCAACCGCAACGCGAACATCAACCGCAACGCCAACCTGAACGGAACGCGTGGGGCGAACTACGCGGGCGGAACCCGCAACGTCACAGGTGGCAGCACCAACATCACCGGCGGCACCCGCAACGTGCAGGGCGGTAACACCACCTGGAATCACAATCCGCAGCATCGCGGCGGTGCTCCTTATCGCGACCAGGCGACGGCCGACAAATTTGGGGGCACCGCGGGCGGACAATCGGCGGCCAACCGCAAAGCCAGCGCTCAACAGAAAATCAACGAACAGGGCGGCAATGCGCGCAG
>DATDGP010000198.1:0-13817 GCA_036522035.1 Terriglobales bacterium | reverse complement strand
GGTGAACTCAGCGAGGCCGGCCGCGGTCAGGTAGGGGTTGGCCCGGATCCCGAACAGGACCTCGGCCCGCGAGGTCGCGGACGCCCAGTCGGGAGGTTCGGGCAGCGGCTCGAGCTCCAGTCCCAGGTCATGTCGGGAGCGGAAGAAGGCACCGGACCAAGAGAGAAAAGCCAGAAGAAACCGGATCATGAGCCCAGTTTACACGACGCAGTCCACGGAAGAGGCGGGTCTTGCAAGTCGCTGATTTTGTGAACTGATCGAATTTTGAGGACCGAAAGGGGTTTCGGGGCTCGCTGGGAACGCTCGAATTGTAGCCAACGCCGCCAATCCATTCGATCCGCCAGAGCCGATCGTCATCCGGGAATCCATCAATTGCGTAGACAGACTCGCCCACTGGCAGATCATAACCGACTGTGCCACATGGCCGAATTGGCTATTTTCACGACTCGACTGCTTGTCTCAATCTCTTCAACTTGCCAGTCGCAATTAGCGCTGTATCGCAGTCGCAGGTAATTATGTCGAAGACCCCCTCGGTCGCATTTAATTACAGATCTGACAATTTTGCGAGGCAATCGGATTTTGACGACAGACACTGGTGCACCATGGAGTCAAGCTCAAGCGCTGCGGTCACCAAACTTCCAGCTGAAAAGTCCGATAACCGCGGATCAATTCGAAGTCGGAGCGGTCGGAAGTGATGAGGCGAGCGCCGTGAGACCGCGCTGTGAGAGCGATGAGCACGTCGAAATGCAGGTCCCGCAGCTTGTCTGCCATGAACCCTCTGTCGGCCTGGATTTTCGCCAGGATCTGACCTGATTCCATCCAGTTTCTTTCCGTGGGCGTGAGGACGGGGTGGTTTCTTCCGAGCGAGCGCAGGAAATCTCGTTCCGTGGGTTTCGTTGCTGCGCGCCACAGCTCCGCCAAAACCACCGCAGACGTGCGCACCAAGCCCGAAACGTCTTCAATGCGCTGCTGATGACGCCCGGTGCGAAGGTGGTCGATGAAAACGGAAGTGTCGAAGACGATGAGGTTACTCACGCTGGCCAGAGAAGGAAAGCTTCCCCGCGTTCTTACGCATCAGGTTCTTGAATCGCTTCAGACCTACCATTTCGCGAAGCGAAACGTGAATCGCCTCGGTGCGGGATTTCACCCCCAGGACCTTTACAGCCTCGTCCGCCAGACGCGTGTCAAGTCTCACAGATGTCATCACCGCCATACTAATCCTCCTTACCCACAAATACACTTTAGCAGGATCGTATATACAAGTCGAGGCTGTGCAGGGCGAATTCGCAGGTTTAAGCGGCGATCGGGGTTTGGTACAAGCCTCGACAGTGCCTACGCCAGCGGTACGAATTGAGAGCCATGAGTGACACAGATTCTCCAACCCTCGGTTCTGGCAGGCCTCCTTCCAGCCCGCTATGCGTTCGATGGCCGTTATAGAAACGTTGAAACTCCATGAGCTTCGCATCCAGATCGGCCGGGGTCCAGAATAAGACTCGGTCGAGATACTCGCGCCGAATCGTGCCGATCAGTCGCTCGACGAAGGGGTGTGAAAGCGGCCCGTAAGGAACCGTCTTCATTTCGGTTACCTCGAGTACTCGAAGATTTGCTTGCCATGGGTGGAACCGATACAGCGGGTCGTGATCCGAGCTGAGATATTTCGGCAGAATGTGCCTGCCAATCGCGCGCTGGAACCTCCGGCACAGCGCCACCCCATCAACCATGCCGCGGTGGACGCCAAAGCCAATGATGCGACGCGTAAACTGGTCCATGACAACGAGAACCCCGTGGGTTCTCAGCATTGCCGATTCGCATCGGAACAAATCGCAGCTCCACAAGCTGTCCTTGGTGTGGCGGAGAAATATAAGCCAGGAAGGCCCTTTCGAGTCCGATTCCGGCCGATAATGAAGGCGCAGCACCCGGCGGAAAACATCCTTATTTATCGCCACGCCGAAAGCCAACGAGATCTGCTGAGCAATGCGGGGACAACCCCAACGAGGATTGCGTCGTTTCATCGCCACGATGGCGTCGATCAGCCCTTTCTTCGGTCCGCCCGGGCCAGGCCGACGCCGGCGTCCGGACGAAAACAAGGCGCTATACTTTCGTTGGCGCAGCACCGTGTGGAGACGCAGCAGGGTGGAAGGCTTCAGAACCATGGCGGATCGGAGAACGCGCGCCGGTCCCATGAACAAGGTGCACAAGCCGGCGATGATCCGATCCGCCGCGCATAGGTTGGGCGCACGCTTGCGCCCACGATTGAGGATTAACAGTTGATGCCGGACCAGCAAGGACTCGGCGACCACGGAGCGGAGTCCGCCCGGCTTGGCCAGTCGGGCCAGTGTAACGATCAGATGAACGAGTAGGGTAGCGAAGTCGCGTATTTCGGCAATGGTATCAACGCCTCAAGAACCAACGCAATCAGGCCAATTTGGCAATTCGCCACGGACAGGCAAAAAAAATGCAAGAACAGTGCGGTAACTCCGTCTCAGATGCATGCGAACTCCAGGTTACACCGTCTCCGCGTCCGCCAGGTTCTCGGGCTGCCGCAATGAAGCACTGCATACGCGCTACGGTCGCCGTTTTCGCCGCACTCCTGCTGGCGCCGCTCGCGCCATCCCTCGCCGCCCAGTCGCACTATCCGGGCATGGCGCCGCTGGCTCAATATATGGTGCCCAGTCCGGCGGCTGAAATTGCGCTTGCCCGTAGCGCCGCGCCAGCTTCGATTTCGGGTGCGGCCGAAATCATGGCGCTTGGCCGTGACGGCTACACCGCAGTGGCCAAAGGCAGGAACGGGTTTGTTTGTCTGGTCGAGCGCTCCTGGTGCGCGGCCACAACCGATCCCGGCTTCTGGAATCCGAAAAATCGCAGTCCCATCTGCTTCAATCCGGCGGCGGCGCGCAGCGTCGTGCCGAGCTATCTGCTAAAGACGAAGCTGGTGCTGGCCGGCAAATCCAAGGCGGAGATCGTGCACGGCCTGGCGGCGGCCTTCGATTCAGGCAAGTTGCCGGCGCTTGAGCCCGGTGCCATGTGCTACATGCTATCGCCGCATCAGGCGATCGGTCCTGACGCCGAGCTTTGGCACCCGCATCTGATGTTCTTCGTCCATCAGCCGGACGCGGCCTGGGGCGCGAATTTGCCCGGCTCACCCGTCATCGCTTCGCCCGATCCGGAGGAGCGCTACACGATTTTCATGGTTTTGGTCAGCAAGTGGTCGGACGGCACGCCTGCACCGCCGCTCAACCGCTAACCTGATCCAGCACTGGAACCTACAGAGCTCCAGCCCAGCCGATAGAAGTTTACCAGGTAGGCGTCAGCCCCCACTCCCAATCCCTCAATTCGGGATTCTTCCCCAGCTCGGGCAGAAAGGAGAATCGCCTGTTCATAGCGAATTCCTAATTCTCGAAGATTTCCGCGCTTCACAATCCTGGGTGTACGCGGATCTGACCGCCGTTTCATCCATCCGTATCGAGGTCGCCCATTTCCGCATCGTAGCAAGAAACTGAGAACTCAAGGAATTACGGGCAAACTAGCAATTCGCCATGGACAGGTGTGCTGATCACAGCGCGTTCTGGCACAGGGACCTCGCCCTCGCTCAGTTGCCCAACGACCGGCTTAAGATCCGACCTCACGGGTTGCCACAGAGGCAGGAGTTCCTCGATTCGTTTCCCTGAGTCAAATCGGGGCTTGGTCAGGCCAAAGGCGTCAGGAAGCCGGTTGATGATTTCACGAGCCGCGTGGGCAACGAAATAGACCCGACCTAGATTTTGTGGATCTTCAATGAGTCGCAATGCTCCCGCGTACAAGTCGGCCAATTCTCCATTCCGCTTACGCAAACCGCGCTCGATAATGTCTTGTCGTTTGTCCACGTCGACAAAGCGAACTACTCCGCAATCGATCCGAAAAGTCTGAATCACTGCATTATAGTCTGTCCACTGAGCGTGTTGCGGGAGGGTTTGAGCCCGCCCACACCGCAGCGGTCGTGTCACACGTTCGGCTGATCCACCGGGAAGCGGTCCCGGCCGACCCAAATCCGCGACAACCAGGAGATGAAAAGGCCAACTCAGCCGAGCGCAAATCCGCGCTGAAACCCGCCTTTCGAATAGTTGCCTTTATATGTCAGTGGCGGCGAAACAGGGAACCACTTTGGCGGCCGGAAGGGAGCCAGTGGTACGGTTGAGGTGTGGCGGATTTATGGCGGGCGGAGTGCTGTGAGCCGGTCATCCTGGTTTTTCAGGCTGGCTTTTCGCCATCCTTCGGGCGGTGAGCGCGATAAGATTTGCCTTTGATCTTGAGAATGATGGCTCCTTCGACCAAGCGATCGAGGAGAGCCATGGCCAGCGGGCCGTCCGGCAGATAGTCTCCCCATTTATCGAAGTCGACGTTGGTCACCAGCGCCGTCGAGCGCTTTTGGTTTCGGGCGGCGATGATCTTGTAGAGCATGTGAGACGCCTGCGGGCACTCCGAGCGTTCGATCTTGTCGAACCCGAACTCGTCGATGATCATTAGATCTGGACGGGAATAGTACCGTACCCGTTGCGGCAGAGTCTTGTCGGCCAGCGAGGCCGTCAGATCGGCGAGCAAGGCAGCCGAGGTGCGATAGCAGACGCGGTAGCCGTGCACGCAGGCCTTCAGCCCAAGGGCCTGAATAATGTGACTTTTCCCCACGCCACTCCAGCCCACGAACACCAGGTTGGCCCTCCGCCGGATGAAATCGCCGGTGGCCAACTCTTCGATCTGCAGCCGGTCGAAGGCCTTGGGATTGAACCTCCAGTCGAATGCTTCCAACGTTTTGCTCTCCGCGAACCGGGCCTGCCGGATGCGACGTTCCACCGCGCGTTCATGCCGCGTGGCGGCCTGCGGGCCGATGAGCTGATCGAGGAAGCTGAGGTGAGAAAGGCCTTCCTTCTCAACTTTGGAGAGGAGTGCATCCAGAGCCTCCGGCTGAAGGGGAATACCCAAAGTCGTGAAGTGGCTCAGGCAGCGGTCACGTAGATTCGCCATCGTCTTCGGCCTTACTCTCTGGGGTTGCGCTCTCCGTCTCGTCCAGGAGCTCTTGATACTCCGCCGTGGGACGGGACGAGAGAGAAGGCTCCCGGAGGACGTCGTCCAGATGCTCCCTGGCCTCGGCCTGAAGTGCTTCCCAGTCTGAGCGGGGACGGGCCTGCGCTGCCAGGATGCGCTCCACGGCCGAAAAAGAGAAAGCACAGTAGCGGCCAGCCCGCTCCAGGGCTTTCACTAGGTCCTCGCGCTGATAGGTACCCAGGAGCCCGAGCACCCGGAAGGCTTCATCCTTTCCACACCGTCGGGTTTGTACGATCCCGTCCAGGAACCGGACCGCTTCTGTTCCCAGCTCCGCGAATCGCTCTTTCAGGAGCTGGTACTTGTGGTAGGGATCGCGTCCGGGAGAATGCTCTGGCAGGCGGTGCTGCTCTCCCCTGGTTCCGGAAGGGTATAGTTCGTGGCGGGCGATCTCCGCCAGGTCAGGGCCGTAAACGATCAGTTCGCTCTCCGTGATACGCAAGGGCAGCAGCTCCCCCATGCGCTGCCAGGGTACGGAGTAGAAGTTCTGCAGGTAGGCCACACAGCCTTCGCTGTTCACCGTGCGGTAGAGGACCTGGGTGGTGTCGTAGGGTTGGGCGGGCAAGGGGAGGAGATAGGGTTTCTCTTCCTGGTAGAGGTCGATCGGCCGTCGCTTGGTCTCCTGATGAATGCGCAGGTCCGCGGTGTTGGCCAGCCAATTAGCGGTGACCTCGTTCAGGTGATCGAGCGAGCTGAAGCTCCGGCCGTTGAGCAGGTTCCTTTCGGCGTACCAAAAATTGCGCTCAACCTTACCTTTCGTTTCCGGGCGCCGGGGGCGGCAGGCCCAAGGCCTGAAGGCGTAGTGGGTGGCGAAGGCGAGAAAGCTCGGGTTGTAGATGGGCTGGTCGCCGTCGTAACCGGTCACCACGACCTTCATGTTGTCGTAGAGGCAGGTTGCGGCAAGGCCGTCAAGGTACTGAAAGGCTCGCACGTGTTCGCGCAGGGTGGTGGCCAGGTCCTCCGACTCCACGAAGTGCAGGTACTGGCGGCGCGAATAGCCCAGGACGTAACTGAAAGCGTGCACGCGGCGGCGCCCTTCGGCAGTGAAAGCGATCTCGTAAGGTGAATAGTCCATCTGGCCTTGAACCCCAGGACCGGTTTCGAAGCGCCGGACGGGTGCCGGCTGGGGCTTGGGCCGCAGGGCGCGCAGCCGGTCTTTCACGATGGTGTAGCCGCCCTTGAAACCCTGCTGACGCAACTCCTCCTGCAGGCGGACGGCCGTCAAGTTCGGGTAGCGCGCCAGGAGTTCCGCGATGGTTTCGGTGAACGGGTCCAGCACCCTGGGCCGAGGCACGCCCTGGGCAGGCGGCGGCTCCCCCGCCCGGCGATTCTGGTGCTCCGCCAGAACCCGAGCGACGCTCCTCCGGCCCACGTGCAGTTGGCGGGCGATGCGGCGGCCGGAAGCACCTCCATAAAACAAACGGATCACTTGGTTCCGGGTCAATTCGTTCATGGCCTCTCCAATTCACTGACCAGATCCTGGCTTAGGGCCGCGACCGATCCCGCCTCCCGCGCCAGCCTTTGAAAGCGTGGGGAGAGAATCACGCGATCCGCGGGTGTCAGCCCGGTGCGGCCCCGGTGTGCCAGCCATACTTCCATGCGACTCAGCAGGTCCAGCAGGATTCCGAGTCGTTTCCCAACCTGGTTACCGGCTTCGCTCAGCCGGGGATCGTGCCCGGAGGGGATGAAGCCTTTCGCCTGCGAGAGAGCCTCGCGGGGCTGGGCGAGGATGTATTCCTGCTGCTCCCGTCCGGAACATTCCAGCAGCAGATTTACGACTCCAATCAGTTCCGTGCCCGACAAGGCCTCCCGCCGGATGACCTGCAGAACCTCCGCCTGGTTGCCTTCCGGCAACCGCACCATCTGCCGCGCCGCGGTGGGCGACAGGAGCCCCAGGCGCAGTTCCTCGCGAGCCTCCGCTCCCAGGCGCTCGATCAGAGCCAGCCGGCGGCACACCCAACTCTTGTGGCGGCCTAACAGCTCCGCCACCTCCACTTGACTTAGCCCATCCTCTCGAACCAGAGCTTGGATAATCCAGGCTTCTTCCAGCTCCCGCGTTCGGCCTCCGGCGCGATTCAGCCCATAAATGGCCGCCTTGGCGGTGCGCTCGTCGGCCTCCATCAGCCGCGCCGAGAGACGAGTCATTTCCGCCAGGTTGCGCGCCGCTCCCAGGCGCTTGAAACCATCGATCAGCTCGTAGCGATCCTCCCGCCGGCAGACGACCACCGGAGACACCTGCCCGTAGCGCTGGAGCGATTTCGCCATCGCCCGTTCCGCCTCGGGCAGGTGCAGACGGTAACGGCCATAGTGTTCGCCGATCTCAGGCAATTGGAGTTGCAGCGAACGCTCTTGGACCCAACGCAACACGGCGTCTCCTGCGTCCCTTTAAGGGAAGAAGAGAGAATGAAGAGAACCGCGAAAGCGGCCCTCCGTTCTCCCTTCCTCTTGGTGCGCGCAGGCTGAAGCTAAACGAATGCCGGGAGGGGGGTCAATATTTCAAGATTATCTTCGGAGATTACTCACCGGCCTCGCATCCGCTGCCCCATTCGCCTTCCGGGAGCCGGCTTGGCATCGGTGTGGTCCCGCGCCAGCCTTCTGCCAGCGCCTCTCCCGCTCCCAGACCCGTTCCACAGCTCGCCGGCACTGCTTCGAGCAGAACCGTTGCAGCGGCGATCTCCGGGTGGGAGTGAATCTGAGGTAGCAGCCGGGCCGGTCGCAGGAGGCTTCGAAAAAAATTCGTAGTGATGACCCTCGCTGCCGCCTCGGCGGTCTCCAGGACATGTTTCGGCCGGCTCCGGACTCGCTCCCGGTAGCGCCGGCTTTGCGCCTTCCGCCTTTCCTGGCCGGTCGGCGTCGCCCGGTATCGCTCCTGGGCTTTCCCGCGGGACCAGGCCCGGGCTGCCTCCCGGCATTCAGCGCTGCAATAGCGCTGCAAGGCTTGCTGGGGGCGATACCGGCTCTGACACCCCTTCAGCAAACACCGCCGCGTCCGCGGCCGGCGAGTGGGTCGCCGTCTCCATCGGCTTGTCGCTTGATTTTGAGGATGGCTTGTAGGATTTTCAGAAGGGCCCATGGGAGGTGGCACTCCCAGAAGCTCAAGCCTCGGAGGGGAAGTCTACTCCTCTCCGGGGCACAGCAGGATCGCGGATCGTTAGCTCTCCCTCGAACTCAGAAAAGTATACCGCTCAAGCACCACCTTCACTCTACCGCAAGACCCGCCTCGGCGATCACAGAGGTGGTTCAGTACCTCCGATTAAATGGTCCCCGACTTGCCGCCGCCGAGCCTCGGCGGGGTGGCCCCAACTGGCCCCGCCATAATGGACCCATCCTCGCCGCCGCTGACAGCCTCAGTTTGTGGTATGCTTCTTGTGCGCTTAATACCACGGTGTTGTGCGGCTGCTCTTCGAGAGAATTCCCGCCCTTAGTTTCCTCCGTCTGTCTTCAGCGTAATTGAAACTGGCAATCTCAAGGTTGCTGCGCCCGCACCTCAATGTGTGGGACACGGCTCCGCGCCAGAGAAAAGGCAACATAACAATGCAGAGTTTTTCAGAACTACGGATTTCATCCTACACGACGGAGCACCTGGCGGCCGCCCGCTTCTCGTCCCCAACTCCGGTTCAGGCCGCGGTGATCCCGCAGGCCCTCGAGGGCAAGGACGTGCTCGCTACGGCCCAGACGGGTACCGGCAAGACGCTGGCTTTCGCGATCCCGATCATTGAGCAGCTGTTGAATGAGAACATGCCGGGCATTGCAGCCCTGGTGCTCGTTCCCACACGCGAACTCGCGAAGCAGGTCGCGGATCAGTACAACGCATTGCGCGGCAGACAATTGCCACCCGCTGCCCTGGTCGTTGGAGGGCTCTCCGAAGCAGAACAACTGCGCACCATCCGCAAGGGAGCTCGCCTTGCGGTGGCCACTCCCGGCCGCTTGGAGGACCTCATTGGTCGCAAGCTCGTAAACCTTCAACACCTGCGGATTCTCGTCCTCGACGAGGCGGATCGCATGCTGGATATGGGATTCGCTCCGGCAATTCGCAGGATCACGGCGGCTCTGCCCCGGAATCGCCAGACGATGTGCTTTTCAGCGACCCTGGAAGCATCGGTGGCGCACCTCGTCGTGGCGTCCATGCGAAACCCAGTGCGACTGGCATTCGGGTCAACGCTCAAGCCGTCGGAGAATGTGCGCCTGCAGGCTTTCGAGGTCGACGCCGACGGCAAGCAGGAAATGCTGCATTACCTGCTCGCCAAGGAGACGGGCCGTTGCCTCGTTTTCGCCAGGACCAAGCGGGGCACCGAACGGCTTGCGCGGGGCTTGAGTCGCGAAGGATTCGCGGCAGCCATGATTCACGGGGACCGCTCGCAATCCCAGCGAACTGCAGCTCTGGCCGGATTCCAGCAGGGCCGCTATCGCGTGCTGGTTGCAACCGATTTGGCCTCGCGTGGCATTCACGTCCAGGACATCGCCCACGTCATTAATTACGATCTGCCGGAGGTGGCGGAGAACTTCATCCACCGCGTGGGACGCACCGGCCGGGCGGGCGGGCGCGGGATTGCCTCCACTCTTTTCGCAAGCCATCAGCGATCGGAATTGCGTCAATTGGAGCACACGCTGGGCATCCGAATGGAGAGGGTGGAAGCCAAGGCAGGTCCTTCACAAGAGCGGGCATCAGCGCGAGGCGAATTGGCTCGTGTTAACCCACTCCCCAAGACGAGAACAAGAATGGTTCGCCTCGAGGGAGAAGTCCTGCAAGCACAAATGGAAGCTTAGCTGGCGGGAATGGTGTGGAATCGCGCCTATTCAGGGTAGAACTGTTCTGTGACATTCGGGCCTTGAGGGGACAAGGCCGCAAAATGCCTTTATCCCGGTAAGCGCTGGCCTTGTGGCTGCCCTGCGCGACCACAAGGCCCCCATCCGATGCGACGGCTTCTTCCGCACGCAACCCGTCGGGCCAAAAGGCGGATGGAGTATCGGCTGGGTTCAGACCCTCGTTTTCTTCTTGGGCGCCTCGCTGGAGACCGCCGCGAAGTTGGTGGGGGCAGTCTGAAGCCGCTTGATGCCGATGCCGCGGAAAATCACCAGCGTCTGATGAGGGTTATACTCTAGAATCGTACCCCGGCCGTATTTACGATGGCGGACGTACTGCCCTGTTTTCAATTCCATGAGGTGCCTCACGATTAGTATTTCCGTCTGTAGTTGCCGCGATCGCGGCCATCGCGCTGTCCCGAGAAGCCGCTGCGCTGCTGCTGAGGACGCGCCTCGTTAACGGTAAGGGATCGCCCCTCGAGCGCCTGGCCGTTCAGGCTTGAGACTGCTCGCTCTAAATCCTCGCCGTCCGATAACTCGACAAAGCCGAATCCCCGCGCCTGGCCGGTCAATTTGTCCTTGATGACCAGAGCCGAGGCCACATTGAAACCGCCCCTGGTGACAAATTCGCTCAGGCTGCTGTCCGTAGTACTGTGCTGCAGATTTCCTACATAAAGTTTAGGCATTTGATCCTCCAAGTCGGGTCGGCCTTTGGCCTTCCGCCCGGTCACCCTGCGCTCAATCGTGGGAACCCCGGGTCGCGCTTCGGGTACGCAGTCCCGAAAGCACGTTTCACGATCCCGGCAGCGAGTTTGCATCAAACGGGTGGCCTAAGGCTCCATGGTGTGGGCGGCCGCCCGTGTTAACCGAGAAGGCTCCTCATCAGATTCTTTTCCCGAACGCCCTGGCGGGGCGATGTGTTTCCAAGTACGCCTAGACGTCCGGTTCACCAACATTCAGATGGACCAAGGCACGGGACTCATCCGTCTCCTCTTCCAAACCTTTTTTAACACATGCGAAGGAGATGCCCGGGCCATCCTGGAATCTCAAAAGTAACGGCTGAAACGCTTCGAGTCGGATTTCGACGGTGAAATGGCGTGACTGTTTGGCGTCGATCACATCAAAATTGTAAATCCGCGAATCGTGTCCAACGTTGAAACCAACGTACTGGATGTACATGGGACAGCCTTTCCCGCCTCGGCCTGGCAAGGCCACAAACAATGCATGTCAACGGACAGAGCGAGGCGATGAGCCGCTTCAGCGCGACGCGAAGCGCCTTTTGCTTGTCAAATCCGAAGACGGTGGTCTTGATTTCGCCAGCCATGAAGAAGAAAGTCCATCCTGCTTCCTGAACTGTCGTTTCGAACGTGGCCCGGACGTCTTTGACAGCTGCCCATCCATTCGAATCAGACTCGCTCTGGAGTAGGAGAGATTGCGGCAGATACGTGCCCCCGGCAACCAGAATGCTCTCCGCTGTGATTGTGTCCGTCATGGCGTGTCAGTTCTTGGAACCGGGGGCTGCCTTCGCAGAATGAGCCGGCCATATGACCGGATGACTGCGGATGTCCCCATTGCGCTCCCGAATGTCCACCCAATTGACGTCCTCTTTCAGACGGAGAAAACGTCCAGGGTGCCTGGGTAAGTACCGCAGGCCAGCAGGACTTCATCACCTTCTTGAAATATAGGACTAGCTAATCCGATACTCGTCATGTTCGTTTACCTCCGTGGGCTACGGTCGAAACTTAGGCTTGTTCACAAGCCTCGCCTTTTCCAGCTTGGCCTTTGCAGCTCCTTCTTCATTTGCTAATCGGGCAGCATCCCTCTGCGGAGCTTCCTGATCGTCGAGTCGCTTTGCTTCCAGAGTCGCGGCCTGGGCCGGCGCCTCCAGCTTTTTGCTGACCCCGACCAGTTTGAAGGTCTGCCCGTAGGAATAACGGAGCAATTCGAAGCGGTACTGCGGATCCTGCCATTGCGCGACGATCTCTTCCGGATCACCGTAGCTTTGGGCAGCCCTGGCTGAAACGGCCGGCTTGGCGGCAATCCCGTACGGGACGGAGATTGCTTCGACGAAGTCGTCGACAGTCATCCCTTCGGTTTCGTAGCGATCGTAATCGACTACGATGCGAAACAGTTCGTTGGCGTAGAAGCTGAAGAGTACATTTTTGGCCGATTCTGTCTGGGAAGAGAAGCCGTGGCCCTGAGGGTGCCACCCAAGCTCTTGAATGAGGGCCGGGCGGCTGTGGATCACCTTCGCTTGGGCCGGGTCCGCGCCGAACTGTCGGGCCACCGTCGAGAGGTCTGTGCCAAATTGGAAACCACGGTATTTCGACAGATCGTCCGCCGGGCTAGCTGCTCCGAGACGCAGGGAGAATGTCGCCACGACAAGCAACCCCAGGATTCCTGCCCACTTTAAGGCCTTTATTTGGGCGGCACGGCGGCGCTGGTCTTGCGCCCGGCCCTTCGCGAGCCGTGCTTGCCACACCGCTTCATGGAGTGGCTTTGAGGCGGGGATTGCCTTTTTGAGTTCCAGCAATTCAATCGTAGGAGACACGCCTGATCCTCTTTCTCGACCCCTGGTGTCGGGGAGACACCTCAACTGAGAGGTTGCGCGTGTGACCTAAGGGAAGGTGATCAGACCGCCTGACTTAGTTCAGATGATCTGCGAGTGAGCGGAAGCGCTCAGACGTTAACCATTATCAGTTAAGTCTGCTTGCATGTCAAGCGAGTTCGTGAGAGGATTGGAGTCGTCTAGTTGACCAAATGTGGTTAACCATGACGGGCTTCCAGTGGATGTTTCCCTTTTAATCCGACACCGTCTAGAGGAACTCGGCCTTGAGCAGAAAGATCTGGCGACCGCCGCTCAAGTGACCGAATCCTACATCTCGCAACTGCTGGCCCGGAAAAAGGCTCCTCCCTCACCTGAACGCACGGACATATACGAGAAGATCGGCAAACTCCTAAAGCTCCCCAGCGGTGAACTTTCAAAACTGGCCGGCCTCCAGCGCAAGGAAGAATTGCGGAAAAAAGTGGCCGAGGGTCTGCGGCCGCTTCTCAAAGAGTGTCGCGAGTTGATCCTGCGCAAATGCAATTCTGGCCGGCGAGAAGAAGTGCGCAGGATCATTGAAAAGCAGCCATTCGGCGAGCTCGAGCGTCTGGTCACTCAAAAACTGCTGGATGTCGCCCAGGGTGTTGCGCGGGAAGAACTGAAGAATGAAGAGTGGCTGCGCCGGATGGCCAAACTCTGTAACCGCAGCTACGCGCGAGTGCGCGTTGCCATTCTCGAGTTTCTGGATGCAGGCGTTTTCAACGTCTCGGTGCAGAACTGTATCGCCTTCCTCGATCCGATCATCGACTCCTGGGATATCGACCTCAAAACCTTTGGCATGACTGTCGTCCCAAACCGCCAGCTCACTGCGGGGAACCCGAAGCGATTTGAGTTTGTCGAGCAGGAGCATTCACAACCTGTTTCCCTGGAACCGGGGCTCGAGCAATTTCTGAACGATGGGTCGTTGAGTGGCGATGTCACCGAAGAGGAAATCGCGTTTCTCAAGGCTCTGAAGTTGAGGGGAAAGCGACCTTCCCCAATTTATTACTACCGGGAACTCCAGAATCTGAGGGATCCCCTTCATTTCCCCTCCGTAGCGCAGCAACCCGGAGAATCAGACTGATCGAGGCGGCACCAGACCGCCAGGCAGCAGGAATGCCTTCATGAATACCGCTTCTAAAGTCCGCAAGATCGCTTTTGTTGGTGACCACTTGCCGCGCAAGTGCGGCATTGCCACGTTCACGTCCGACCTGCTTGCTGCCGTTGCAAGCGCCCACCCGCAGAGTCAGTGCCTCGCCGTATCGGTCAACGACATTCCGGGCGGCTACGAGTACCCGGAGGTGGTTCGCTTCGAAGTTGAAGAGCAGGACCTATCCTCGTATCTCCGCGCCGC
>DATDGP010000197.1:0-38419 GCA_036522035.1 Terriglobales bacterium | reverse complement strand
CTAAAGGAAATCTTCCGGGTCCTGAAGCCGGGCGGCGAAATTGGAATTCTCGACTTCAGCGAGCCGGGAGGCGCGCTCGGAAAACTCTACAGGTTCTATTTCCGCAAAGTCCTGCCTCGCATCGGGACAATGATCTCTGGCGTCAGTGGACCTTACGAGTATTTGCCGGCTTCCGTCCACAGGTTCCCGGGGACCAAACAGATCAAGGAACAGATGGAAGGCGTGGGCTTCAAGCAGGTGAGCTGGACGCCATACACGTTCGGAATCGCGGGATTGTATCGGGGTAAGGCTTAGTCTTACCTCTGAAGTCCTGACGCGAAGCGAGGGATCGATGTCTCTCAATGAATCTTGCCAGCATAGATCGCCATTCCTACTACCGCATCTACACCGAAAGCATCCAAGGCTTGGACTTCCTCGAGCGATCGAATGCCGCCGGCAACTATGAGGCGTCTCGAGGTCGCGTGGCGAAGTGTGCGGGCGAGGCTCAGAGGGAAACCAGAGAGGGTGCCTTCGCTGTCAATGTGGGTATAGAGGAAGGCAGCGCAGCGGCCCTCCAGCTGCCGCATCATCACCGCGGGATCGACCTCGGTTGTTTCCTTCCAACCCTGGATTGCGACCTTGCCGCCGCGCGAGTCTACGGCGAAGGTCAGACGATCGGCGCCGAGAGCCTGAGCGCACTGGTCCGCGAATAGAATGTTGACGCCGCCGTCTTTCAACAAGGCCGAGCCGAAGATCACGCGTCGCGCTCCCAGCGAAAGCAATTCCGAGGCCTGTTCTACGCTACGAATTCCACCGCCTACCTGGCAAGGAAGGCGCCCGCAAATCATCGCCACCAGGTTCGAATTGGCGCCCTGGTTCATGGCCGCGTCGAGATCGATCAACTGGACCAGCGGGAAGCTGACGAAGCGATGAATCCAGTAGTTGAAGTCGGAAGACTCGAGCACCTTCTTTTCTCCCTGCACCAGTTGCACGATCTTACCGCCCATGATGTCGATCGAGGGGATCAGCACGGCCACCTCACGGGCAGACCCGCGGCGCCCAAGGCCTGTTTGAGATCAGCGATTCGGTGTGCGGCGAAATGGAAAATTGAGGCCGCGAGCGCGGCGTCGGCTTGGCCCTCAGTGAAAACTTCAAGAAAATCCTGAGGCTTGCCGGCGCCGCCGGAAGCAATCACGGGAATCGATACCGCCGAAGCAACGGCGGCGGTAAGCTCGCAGTCAAAGCCCAGACCAGTACCGTCACGATCCATGGAGGTAAGGAGAATCTCGCCCGCGCCGTGCTCTTTCGCCTCCTTCGCCCATCGGACAGCGTTCCTGCCCGTGGGCCTCTGTCCCCCGGCGACATACAATTCGGCCTTGTGGGGGGGAGCTTCACCGCGACGCGCATCGATCGCGACGATCACGGCCTGCGAACCATAACGGTGGGCGATGTCACCAATCAGGTGCGGACAGGCGATTGCGGCGGAGTTGATGGTGACTTTATCAGCGCCGGCATCAAAAACCCTGGTGGCGTCTTCCAATGTTCGAATGCCACCGCCCACGGTGAATGGCACAAAAAGTTGGCACGCGGCACGGCGCACGGTGTCGATCAGAGTCGCCCGCTCTTCCGAGGTAGCCGTGATGTCCAACAAGACAATCTCATCGGCGCCAGCCTGGGCGTGGGCGCAGGCCAACTCCGCTGGGTCGCCGGCGTCACGCAGCTTTTCAAATTGAACGCCCTTCACGACGCGGCCGTGGTCCACGTCCAGGCAGGCAATGATCCGCTTAGAGAGCACAGAAGTTCTCCAGGATATTGAGGCCGGCCGGGCCGGATTTTTCCGGATGGAACTGCACCCCGAAAATGTTGTCTTTTTCCACCGCCGCTGAGAAGGCGCCGCCGTAATCGGTCGAAGCCACAGCCTCGGCGACTAGTGGAGCACGGAAGGAGTGCGTGTAATAGACGAAAGCGCCCGACCCGATGTTGCCGAGCAGGCGTGATTCGCCGCGGATGTCCAATTGATTCCAGCCTACATGCGGCGATTTGACCTCAGAAGGGAAAGGCGAGCATTGACCGGCAAACAATCCAGCTCCGTGAGTATTTGGCGACTCTGTGCTGCCTTGAAAAAGCCACTGCATGCCGACGCAGATTCCCAGGAACGGTTTTGATTGGGCAATGGCTTCGAGCACTGGGCGCCGCAACCGATCGTTGAGCGATTGGCAACGCGAAAAATGTCCTACGCCAGGGACAACGACTTTCTCAGCAGCCGCGACCACGCTGGGATCAGCGGTAAGACACGCCTCAACCCCTAGATGTGCGAAGGCTTTTTTGACCGAGCTGATGTTGCCGGCTCCGTAATCGATGATCGCGATCACAACAGCCCCTTGGTGCTGGGTAACATTCTGGGCAGTCGTTGGTCGCGCGAACAGGCGACGCGCAACGCTCGGGCGAAAGCCTTGAACAGCGATTCGATCTTGTGGTGGTTGGAACGTCCGTACAGGACCTTGATGTGCACACTGGCACGGGCGCTGCGCGCGAAACCTTCGAAGAAGTCGTTTACCAGTTCCGATTCCAAGTCGCCTACCAGGCGCGTGCGGACCCGCGTTTCCACTACCGCGGCGGGCCTTCCGCTAAAGTCGACCGCGGCCAGACCAAGGGTCTCGTCCATGGGCATGAGGAAGTAGCCGGCACGCATGATCCCGCGTTTGTTGCCGAGCGCGGTGTGAAAAGCTTCGCCGAGTACGATGCCCACATCCTCGACGGTGTGGTGCTGATCGACGTCCAGATCTCCACGGGCTTTGATTTTCAGATCAAAGGCCCCGTGACGGGCGAACAACTCCAACATGTGGTCGAGGAAGCGGATTCCGGTTGAGATCTGATATCGCCCGTGGCCCTCCACAGTCAAGCAAAGTGCGATGTCTGTCTCCGACGTAACCCGGTGAAGCTTGGCTTTTCTCATCGCACAACCTGTTGTTGAGAAGCATCCTCCACCATGGCTTCTTTCAGAGCGGCCAGCACGCGCTCCATCTCTTGCTGCTTGCCGATGCTAATGCGGACACAGCCTTGGCAATCCGGACGATCGCGCAGAGAAATTCCGCGCGCGCGCAGACGTTTCAGGATCGTGGCTTTCGTCGCGCCAAATTGGCAGAGAAGAAAGTTGGTGTGGCTGGGCCAGCATTTCAAGCCCAGGGACTCCAGTTCGCGCCGCAGCCATTCGCGGGTCGCCTTCACTTGGGCTACGTACGCAGCTACGAATTGCCGGTCCGCCAGAGCTTCCTCCAGGCATTCCAGAGCAAAGACATTGCAGTTGAAGGGGGGACACATGCGCCGCAACACCGAGATCTGTCGGGCGTCGCCGGCCATCACCCCAAGGCGCAGGCCGGCAAGTCCATATGCCTTGGAAAACGTCCGCGCGACGAACAGATTAGGAATCTTTCCAATCTGGTCGATCATGGACTGGCCGTAGAAGTCGAAGTAAGCCTCATCCAGCAGAACGGCTGCGTCCGGTGCGGCTTGAAGCACCTTCAGAATGTCGCTGCGGTCCGCGGCAACACCGGTGGGATTGTTGGGGTTGGTAATCACCACCACGCGGGTGCGGGGGCCAATGGCAGCAAGGACCCTTTCGGAAGGGAAAGCAAACTCCGGCCCGGCCGGCACGCGAACGATCTTGGCCCCAGTAGTCTGGGCGAAAACTTCATACATGGCGAAGGCCGGGACAACTACGATGATCTCGTTCCCTGGGTCCAGGTAAGCGCGGCACACGAGATCGATCCCTTCGTCAGCGCCATTGGTGAGCAGAAGCTCGGAACAATCGAGGCCGAGAAAATCTGCCACCAGCTGCTCTCCAGACTCCCGACCTCGATAGAGCGCCAGAGTCTTCGCGTTTAGGCCGTTCAATCTGGCCAGCACTCGCGGCGAGCAGCCGCTGGTGTTTTCGTTCATATCCAGCTGCAGCTCCAGCGCGGGACTATGCAGCGGTGAGTGGTACTCCCGCATTTCTTGGACACACCTACGAGCCTTGAGCACCAGTGCACCTCACTCGAATGGATTCGGCATGCGCTTTCAGTCCTTCAGCCTCGGCCAGCGTGATCACGGCTGGTGCAATTCTCTCCAGGCCCGCGCGCGATAGCTGCTGAACGGATATGACCTTCAAGAAATCCTGCACGCTCAGCCCACCGCGGAAGCGAGCCGTCGCTCCGGTAGGCAAAACATGGTTGGGGCCGGAGGCGTAATCGCCGGCAGCCTGAGGTGAGTAGTTGCCGATGAAAATCGAACCGGCATTGTTGATCAGGGGAAGATCTTTCTCGGCATCGTCCAAGGCGATGTGCTCCGGAGCGATATGGTTGGCGAATTCCATCGCCTGCTCGCGCGATTCGGCGATGATGATCGCGCCGCCCGTTGAGAGCGAGGCTTGGGCCGTGGTATCGCTCGCCGCCATCTTCATGACGTCGACAGCTACTTGCTGCGCGAGTTTCGGGGACGTCGTGATGAACAGGGAACGAGCTTGGGGATCGTGCTCGGCTTGGGCCACCAGATCGGCAGCGATGAACCTCGGCTCGCCTTGATCGCTGACGATGACAACTTCGCTGGGCCCTGCCAGAAAATCGATGCTGCAATCGAAGGCTACCAACTTCTTGGCCGCGGTCACAAACAGATTTCCAGGACCAACGATTTTGGCGACGCGCGCCACCGATTTTGTGCCGTACGCCAGGGCCGCGACTGCCTGAGCGCCGCCGATGCGATAGAACTCACGGATGCCGAGGAAGAACGCGGCCGCCAGAGTCTGGGGCGCGGGACGCGGCGAGACGATCCGGATCTGTTTTACACCGGCGACCTGCGCAGGAATTACGGTCATGAGCAGGGTGGAAGGAAGCGGGTGGCGTCCTCCGGGCACATAGCATCCCGCGGACTCGAGGGGGCGCAAAGCCTGCCCCACTTCGATTCCCGGTGCAAGCGACCTGTGCCATCCTTGAGGCTTCTGCCATTCACAATATTGACGGATATTTGCAGCTGCAACCTTCAAGGCTTGCTTGAAGTCATCGGAGGTCGAATTCCAGGCTCGTTCCATCTCTCTATCCGCCACCGAGATCGATTGGCGGGGCTGAAGTCCGTCCCACTTCTCCGCGTAACGGCGCAACCCGCGATCCCCGCTCTTGCGAACCTCCTCGACGATCCGGCGCACCTGGCGCTCGACACCGGCCAGGCTTAGGCGCCCGCGGTGCTCCAGCTTGCCGACGAACCTCGCCGCGCTCGCTCCGCGCAACACGCGCATCACAACACCACCTTGTTGAGCGGATACTCCACGATGCCCTCGGCCCCCGCAGCTTTGAGCTGGGGCATGATCCTCCAGGCTGTGGTTTCTTCAATGATTGTATTCACCGCCACCCAGGTATCGTCACTAAGCTGGGATACGGTGGGTTTCTCTAGCGCAGGCAGCACCGCCAGCACCTGATCCAGCTGGCGCTTCGGAACGTTCAGCATCAGCCCCACCCGTCCCTGCGCGTAGATGGCGCCGGAGAGCATTAGGGCGAGGTTTTCGATCTTGGTGCGGCGCGTTTTCTCAGACCAGGCTGCTTTGTTGACGATGAGCTGGGTGTTCGATTCCATCACCGTGTCGATGATGCGTAACCGGTTAGCTCGCAGTGAGCTGCCAGTTTCCGTGATCTCGACGATGGCGTCGGCCAGCATGGGAGGCTTGATCTCGGTCGCTCCCCAGGAAAAATCCACCGTGACCGGAACATCGCGCAAACGAAAGTAATTGCGGGTCACCGTGACCAGCTCAGTGGCGATGATTTTGCCGGCCAGATCTGTGGGCTTCTGATACGGCGAATCTTCAGGCACGGCAAGCACCCAACGTACCTTGCCGAGACTTTGCTTGGCATAAACCAGATCGGCGGCGCTCACGACGTCCAAGCCGCTTTCTACCACCCAGTCTTTGCCGGTGAGGCCGCAGTCGAGAGCGCCGTGTTCTACATATCGCGCCATTTCCTGAGCACGAATCAACATGCATTCGACCTCCGCATCATCGGTGGCCGCGAAATAGGAACGGGTGCTCGTATAGACGTTCAGGCCGGCGCGCTTGAACAGCGCGATGGTGGACTCCTGCAAACTTCCCTTGGGAATGCCTACCCGCAGTTTCATCGCCTCGCCTCCACAACCTCGATTGGAAGGGGTTCGGTGAAGCAGGATCTCGTGCCGGTGTGGCAGACCAGGCCATCGCCTTCCACGAAGACGCGGAAAAGCAGAGTGTCCCGGTCGCAGTCCGTCAGGGCAGAGACCACCCGTAGACGGTTGCCCGAGGTCTCGCCCTTCATCCAAAGTTTCCGCCGAGTGCGCGAGTAGAAAGTGACGTAACCGGTCCCCAAGGTCAGGTCGTAGGCCTCCTTGTTCATGAAGCCAACCATCAGCACCTCATCGGTCGAGGCATCTTGTACGATCACCGGAGCCAATCCGTCCATTTTGTTGAAGTCGATCTGCATATGATTTCCTCGTGATTCCGCAAACAAAAACCCGCCGATTTCGGTCTCGGCGGGCTCTCAATCCTGATGATTGCGCTGCTTAGCTCTTCCAGGCCTCCGCCGACACGCTGGCTGCGTGGTGATGAGGGTGATGGCGATGGACCCGGAGATTCATAGCGCGTTCGAATGTACTAACCCGGTTCCGACTTTGTCAACGCAAAAAATCTTTTGGTCACCGCGACCGCCGGATTCTCATCCATACGTAATGCATCTGACTGCCGACCCAAAAAGCAGTTCGCCGCTGTGGTTAAATCATTGAAATGCTTCGACTTCGCGAAATCGGGCAGGAATTTTGGCCGATGCTACGGCTGGCTGCGCCACTAGCTCTCACCGAGTTGGGATGGCTCTCGATGGGCTTTGTCGACACCGTCATGGTGGGGCGACTGCCGGATAGTGCGACGGCGATCGGGGCCGTCAGCCTGGGCACTACGCTGTTCTACACCATCGGGCTCTTCGGCAGCGGCATTATGCTCGGCCTCGACACACTGGTGGCCCAGGCCTACGGAGCCGGCAAGCTCGATGAGTGCCATCGCATGCTCTGGAGTGGAATTTATCTGGCGTTGATCCTGTCGCCGGCGGTGATGCTGGCAGTTCTGGCCTGCGTGCCGTTCTTTCCTCGCTTCGGGCTGTCGCCGGCTCTGGTGTCAGAAACCATCCCATTCCTGAAGGCCTTGATCTGGAGCACATTGCCGCTGAGTCTCTATTTCGTGTTGCGTCGGTATATGCAGGCCATCGGGCTTGTGAAGCCTGTAGTCCTCACATTGATCTCGGCCAATCTGGTCAATCTTGCGGGCAACTGGTCACTGGTCTACGGTCATTGGGGACTGCCTGCGCTCGGCGTCGCTGGCAGCGGATGGTCGACATGTGTGTCACGGGTATACATGGTAACGGCTCTTGCCGCGGCCGCGGTGTACTACAACGGGAAGCGCTCGAGCGGCCTTTGGCTTCGATCGCGCGAGTTCGACTGGGCGAGAATCCGCCAATTGCTGCGCCTGGGCCTGCCGGCGGCTTCCCAACTTCTGGCGGAAATCGGAGCCTTCACGCTAGCAACGTTTTTGATCGGCCAGCTCGGTGCCGTGGTATTAGCCGGACATCAGATTGCTCTCAACGTTGCCAGCATCACTTACATGGTGCCCCTGGGGATTGGATCGGCCGCAGCCGTGCGCGTTGGACACGCCGTGGGCGCCGGTGATATCCCTGCCGCCGCGCGGGCAGGATGGATGGCCTTGTTGCTCGGATCCGGGTTCATGTCCTGTGCGGGAGTGACGCTGTTCTTCTTTGCACATCCCATCGCGCGCATTTATTCGCCTCAAGCCGCTGTCGTGGCTTCCGGAGCGACGCTGTTGCTGGTGGCGGCCGTGTTTCAGCTGTTCGACGGTCTCCAGGTTGTTGCTACCGGAGCCCTTCGCGGTGCCGGAAACACTCACATACCGATGCTGGCCAATCTCATCGGCTATTGGCTGATCGGGCTTCCCTTGGGAGCCCTTCTGTGTTTCAAGCTGAACTATGGCGCTATCGGCATGTGGGCCGGCCTCTGCCTGGCGCTGATTCTGATCGGCAGCGTCCTAGTGGCCGTATGGCGACACCTGATCGGGAGCCTGACTCCTCCCGACGACGTTTCCCGTGAACTTCATCTCAGCACATCGAAATGAAAAAGCGGGTCCACCAACCCGACTTCTTAAACTCAGAGGGTGGCGAAGAAACCGGCCGCGGCGGTCGATCCTCATCCGGCCAGAAACCCCGAAACCACGCCGACGTTGGCAGTGGCGGGTGTGACCAGAAGGCACTCGCTGGCCGTCAAATCAGCCGCCGAATCCCATCCGCCCCCCCAGTTTGTAACCCGGGCAGTAAATCCGCGAGTCGAGACAACAGGCCTTGAAATCTGGGTTTCCAGCCGGTCTTTGGGACCGCGGACTGAAGCGCCCGGGGCCCACACGACAGTTCATGCACCAACGACACATTCTTTGGGGGCGAGAAGTGAACTACTGTACCAAGCACAGATACGACAAATCGTTTTAGTTCTGTACCAATGGTGATTGACGAGGGCTTAGAACAAAATGACAAATATCTATGACGCGATAAAAGAGAAAGAGAACCAGATCGCCATCTTCCAGGCGCAGATTTCCGGCCTGCAGGCGGAGATTGAAGCACTTCGCGTAGCGGCTCGGATCCTGGAAGGCGGGGCCGGAACAACTGAACCGGCGCGGTCAGTACCGGTGCAACCGGTTACGGTGGGAGCCGACAAGAGCAAGCAGAGAGTCTGGCCGTAAACCTGGATGAAGCTGGGCCTAGGGGTAAGAGCCGACGCCTATGAGAATTCGCCGCAAAGATGAGGAAACGGGGCACATTTAGGGCCCCCTTGTGCAGTGAACTGAACTGACCAGGACGCAGACATGGCAACACAAGTTTCGGACACGGGCAAAACCAGAACACGGGGAACCCCAGCGGACGAGCTGGCAATCATTGCCCAGCGCGCTCAGGCATTTACGAGCGCGTCTGGAACAGCGATCGCGATCAGCGAAGGCAACAGCGATGAGATTATTTGCCGCGCCCGCAGTGGCTCCAGCGCTCCCGAGGTGGGTACGGCCTTGCGCGTTGAGGGCTCGTTCACCGGATTATGCATTCAGAGCGGCAAGGAGCTGCGCTGCGACGATGCCGAGACGGATACGCGCGTAGATACGGTGGCAATCCGCTCGCTGGGCATCCGGGCCATGGTGGTTACTCCGATCAAGGAAGAGAATCGCGTAGTCGGCGTGCTGGCAGTTTTTGCGCCCATAGCTCACGCCTTCACCATCACGCACGTCGCCGTCTTGAAAACGATGGCGGATCAGATCTCTCAGCTGCTGCAGAAGGAGCGTCGCTCCCGGGACGAAACTCCCGAGCCGGAATCGCATTCTATGGTTCCCGTAGCCCTGGCTCGTTCTGCAGTATCAACCGCAACGCCTGTTCTTCCTGCGCCTGTAGTGGTCAAGCCGGCGCTGCGTCCCGTAGCCCCCGTGATCGCCAGAGTCGAACCGATCCGAGCTGCACCCGTGGTCGAGCCGCTGGCAGCCCCGGTTACGCCGACCAGGAGGGAAGAACGTCGAATGGAACCCAAGTCGCAGCTACAACCGGCTGCCATGGGTTTCGGCACCTTCGAGACAGTCGGCGCGAGCCGAGAAAAGTCCGTTAGCCACTGGGTTTTCGTAACTGCTGGCGGGTTAGTAATCGCGGCAGGAGCTACTTTCGCTTACCTTAAGATGCACAAGCCGACGGTCCCTGCGTCCCATCCGCAAGCGATTGTCGCCCCTGCTCCCAGCACGTCGCCAGCAGCCCCGGTGCCGACGACGCCAGGCAACTCAGGATCGGAGACGGTCGCAGTTCCTTCCCCATTAGCAACTAACACGACCGCCGCCAAGCCGAAGGATGAGAGTACGGGAAGCGGTAAGAGAGCCGAGAAGAATTCAAAACCCCCGTCCCCCCCGGCACCCGAGAGCAAGCGTACGGAGGAAACTGTGGCGCTGGCCTCAGGCCCTTCGCGAATCGCTGGTTCGGCGTCTAACGATCCCAGTCAACCGGCCCCTGAAACAACGCCTTCGCTAACCGTCGGTGGTGCTTCGGCTGAGAGCAGCTTGAATTCATTGGCTAGCCCGCGTGAAGCCTCTACGCCCTCCATGGTGGCACAATCGTCGCTCGAGCCCTTGAAGGTGATCAAGAGAGTAGCGCCAATTTTTCCGCCCGTTGCCAGGCAACGCATGATGAGCTCCACGGTCGTCGTGGAAGCATTGGTGACCCGAGAGGGCAAGGTCACCCAAGTGCGCTTCGTGAGCGGCTCGCCGATTTTCCGCCAGGCAGCCTTTGACGCCGTAAAACAGTGGGAGTATCAGCCGGCCAAGCTCAACGGGCAACCCATCGAACAGAAAACCACGATTCAGCTTCTCTTCAACCCCAAGTAACAGTTGTCGGGTCGCAGCAAGAGCGCATCTCGCGAAAGCGGAGATGCGCTTCTTGGTTCGAGGCCGACCAGCTCGATGAGAGCTCTGGCCTTGCCAACCATGGCTCGGAAGCGAACGATGAACAGGAATTTCCCAGGCCACCGATGTTCCGAGGCAAGATTTTCGTAATGGAAGTGGCTTATATCCTACTTGGTCGCGAGGGACTCCGCGGCCTTGGACGGCATAGTCTTCAGTCGGCCAGCCTTGCCGTACACAACCTTCATCTTCTGCCAGTCGTAGGCAAACTCCTGTCCGCAATCAAGGCACACAACGTAGGTACCTGTCACCGCGGTTGCCAGAGAGTTCCGCTGCCCGCGTCTCCTGGTAATCGGGAAACTAAAATTCTTGTGCGAACAACCAAACAAAACTTCGATCAACCTCGCCATTTTTCACCACCTGGAAGATCCTGGGGACCTAAGCCTCAAGGGGCGGGTCTGCCCCATGCGGCATTTTTCTACTGAGGGCCGATGCACGAAGTGAGTTCATTCTCCTCGCGCTACCCCTTAGATTCAGAGCTGGATGAAAAGGTTCGAAGGGATGAGAGAAAAATCAGGAACTTTGCTGAAGTTTTCGACTAAGTCATTGGTTAAGAGTGGTTTGCGGCGATTTTAGCAGTTCTCTTTGCCTCGTTTGCTGTCCCGGCAACGGCTCATAATGGCTTGGTGAAGACGGTTTCGGAGGGTTTCGGGAAGCTCATACAGCTGATTGTCGCGGTAAATCTCGATGGTTTTCTTCGTGGTATTCATCACCACATGGCAGTCATGGCACCAATGCAGGTGCTCATCCAATTCTGCCTTCATTCGCTCGCTCATCGTGCCGTCGAGGTAATCAGTCAGCTCTCGTAGAAACTCAGTGCACTTCACCGTTGGCCCTCTCCGTTCTTTCGTGTCTTGAAGTACTTCGCCAAACGTTCGCGAAGTTGCAAACGAGCCCGCAGGAGCCTGGATTTCACCGCGGGAATGCTGAGGCTCAGCATCTCCGCCGTCTCCTCCGTCGATAATCCTTCAACGTCTCGCAAAACGAACACCGTCCTGAAGCCGGGGGGCAGACCTTGAATCGTTTTCTTCAAGATGTCGCCCAGCTCGGATTGTCCATACAGTTGTTCCGGGTTGGGCGACCAATCGGCCACCTCTCTCGGAATCGAGCCATCTTCGGTCTCTACATCCTCGTCGATCGAGACCGTTTTTTCGTTGCGCCGCTTGCGCAGTTTCATCAACGCTTCGTTGACGGCGATCCTCACCAGCCAGGTGTAGAACTTCGAGTTCCCCTGGAACTGGGCAAGGTTCTGGTACGCCTTCAAGAACGCGTCCTGAACCACATCCTGAGCGTCGTCCTCGTTATGCGTGATGTGCTGCGCGATGCGGAAGATATTCCGATCGTACCGGTTAACGAGTTCGCTAAATGCCTCCAGGTCGCCTTTCTTGGCGGCTTGAACTAGCGCTAGCTCGTCACTGACATCTTCCCCGGCTTTTTTTTGGATGGTTTCCATGCCGCTCCGACTCTTTTTAATTTACTATGTTTCGCGTTTTCATGGGTACGAAAGATTTTCGAAACCTTCTCTCATTAGACTCCGCATGCGCCAATCTTGTTACCCGGTGAATCTGCTGACCATCCCGCGAGGGCTCTTCCTGTTGGGGTTGCTGACCCTGGTTTCTGGCTGCCAGAAGCCGACCCCAGCCGACGAATACATCAGGGTGGTGATGAAGAAGTACACCATCGAGCCAGAAGTGATTCGGGTAAAAACCGGTCGAAGGATCGAGCTGGAAGTGACCACGGCGGACGTTCAACATGGCCTGGACATTCCTGCCCTGGGTATCAAACAGCCCATCCAGCCCGGGAAGACCGCAACCATCGATTTCACCGCTCCCACCAAGGGCGAATACCGAGTGGCCTGCGGCGTGATCTGCGGTCCCCATCATGACGATATGGTAGGTAAGCTGGTGGTTGAGTAACCATCTGCATCACGGCGTAACCACCGCGGTTTGCGCGGCCGCTAGCTTCCACTCCAGTCCCAGCTTCACCCACACCCGAGTGAACTGGTAGTCGCCGGAAAGATTGTGATCGCGGTAAGTTCCCGCAATGGTCATTTTGCCGGTAACGATCACGGTATCGCCGTTGAAAGTTTGGACGTTGCGATCACTCAAATTCAAGGTTTCAATCACCAGATCAGGGGACCGATGCATGGCGATAATCTCGCTTTTGCCGCTGACTTTTCCGTGGTCGTCGGTCTCGACGTAACTGTCGGTGAGGTAGTCGGCCCACCAACCGGCGTCGCCTTTGAGCGCGGCCATGCGCATCTCATCCTCCAGCTTGCCGATGGCATTGACTGCATCCTGCCCGCGGCTGCCGGGTGTGCTGGTACCCGATTTTCGGGTTTGCGACGGGAGGGACAAGAAACTGGCGACCAGCAGGCTCACCAGCAGGGCTTTGATGAATTCGGTCATTCACGCCTCCGCAAGCTGGAATTCGGTTCCCAGCGTTTTCCCTGAGGGAAAAGCGGGTTGAATACTAAGATACTAGAGTGGAGAAACTTCAGTAACTGAGAGGTTGACAGTCAATCCGTTAAACCTTAATAATCGCGGCCAGAGTAAATGCCACGTCCTACTGAGATCATGCCACGTCCTACAGAAATTCAGAGCGTCATCGAAGAGGCGGTAGCCGAAGCCTTTGCCGCAGCCCTGCCCGGCCTGCGCGCCGAAATCGTCCGCCGGGCCTCGGCCGAGCTGGAGGCGCTAACGCCTGCTCCGGGCGCGTCCCCAACCGACATCTTGAATGCCGCAGCCGCGGCGATTCAGGAAGCGACCACACAGGCTGAAATCCTGCGCCATTTGCTCGAGGGGGAAGCCCGGTTCGCGGGACGAGTGGCCCTGTTTGTGGTCAAGGGCGGCACCATCAGCGGCTGGCAAGGAACTGGGTTTCAGGACAATGAGCTGGTCAAAGGCATCAGCTTGAACGCATCGGCCAGCTTGGTGACGCGGGCAATTCAGGGGCGCGGTCCGGCTGAAGGGGCCACCTCCGAATTCGATGCTGCGTTCGTGGCCGCCGTGACCCCACCGGCTGAAGACAACTGCCTGGTTCTTCCTCTGGTCGTCAAAGATAAGGTTGCTGCATTGATCTACGCCGACCCAGGCACGGTTCGTGGCGGCGTTCTCGACGCATCTGCGCTCAGTACCTTGAACCGTTGGGCCGCTCTTTGGCTCGAAGTGACTGCCCTGCGCAAGGCCAGCGTGTCCTCAGCCACCGAGGAAGCTGCCCCGGCCCCAGCAGTCGCCTCTCAACCACTCGCCGCAGCAGCCCCCGTGCCGGAAGAATCCGAGGTGCATCGTAAAGCGCGGCGCTTCGCCAAACTTCTTGTCGAAGAAATTAAGTTGTACAATCAGGCCAAGGTGATCGAAGGTAAGAGTAACCGGGACCTCTACGAACGGCTCAAGGAAGACATCGAAAAGAGCCGCAGCACCTACCAAAAGCGATACGGCGAGAGCCCAGTGGCCTCAGCCGATTATTTCAATCAGGAATTGGTCCGCGTTCTTGCGGACGAGGATGCCTCGCTCATGGGCGCGGCATTTCCCCGGTAGCTAAGGAAGCTGTGGTCATTCGACGTTTCGCAATCTGCATTGCCCTGGCGCTCGTCGTCGCGCCAGCAGCTCTCACCCAAACGACCAATGCAACCAAAAAGCAGGCGGCCCGGTCGTCGCCGGCCTCAGCCAAGCTCAGGCACATCCATCATGCCTTCGTCGCCTCGGCCGACCTCAAGCCTATGGCCCGGCAACTTCTGGAGGAGCGGACGCCGCAGGCCTACGCAGGGGTGGAGAGCTACGCGCGCAAGCATACCGCGGATCCAGACGCCTCGGCGCTCGCCTGGCTGGTTCTGGGGTACGCCCACTATGTGGATAAGAACTATGCCGAGGCGCGCGCCGCCTGGCAGCACTCGGGGGCGCTCGAGCCGGTTCTCGGCGATTACCTTGCGTGGCTGCGCGCCTCAGCCTACCAGGGCGAGGGAAATCCCGCCGGCGTACTCGTGACGCTGGAGACCTTCGAGCAGAAATACCCCGATTCGCTGAACCTTCACGACGTTCAGTTGCTCTACGCGAGCGCTCTTTCTGCGAGTGGACAAGCGACGCGTGCGGCCGAGTACCTGGAAAAGCGGCGTTCGCCCTACCATGCGGATGTGGAGCTGGCGTTGGCTCGTGCTTATGAAGATCAAGGGGCAAGAGCCAAGAGCGTTGAGATTCTGCGCCGGGTCTATTTCGATCAGCCACTGAGTCCTGAAGCCGAAGAAGCGGAAGCCCGCCTGACGTCGCTGGGCGAAACCTCGTTGGGGGGCACCTTTGAACAGCGCCATGCGCGGGCAGAGGCTCTCTTAAAAGCCAAACGGTACCATGACGCGTCGGTCGAGCTCAGCCCTCTGGTCGAACTGGCGCCGACGGAGAAGATCCGAGACCTGGAACTGGACTATGCCACGGCTCTTTACAAAGAGCATCGGCAACCCGATGCCCAGCGCGTTTTCGAGAACGTTCTCGTCGATACCGCAGCGACTGGGGAGGAGAAAGCCCAGGCACTCTACTTCCTGGCCGAGGTAGCGCGTGAGAAAGATGATACGGGCCGTCAAGCTGAATTGATCTCCCAGCTACGAGCCCAGTCGCCGAGCAGCAGCTGGTTTCAAGAAGCTCTGCTTTCGGCGGGCAACGGCTGCATCCTGCGGCACGATTTAGAAGGCGCCGCTCGTTTCTACGCCGAGATATACCAACGTCAGCAGAACGGTCGCTACGCGGCGACTGCGCACTGGAAGACTGCCTGGCTGATGTATCGCATGGGCAAGAAAGACGAGGCCAGAAAGCTTTTCGACGAGCAACTCGAATTGTATCCCTCGTCGATGGAAGCCCCGGCGGCACTTTACTGGCGTGGTCGGCTGAGCGAAGATCTTGGCGACCACCGTCTAGCCCGAGCCTATTACCGGAAGCTTGCCGAGAATTACCGATATTTCTATTACGCCAACCTCGGCCGCGAGCGCCTGGCCACGCTGGGTTTAGAGGACGTGGACGATCCGCCGTCACTCACCAGACTTGCCGCACCTCCAGCTCCACCGCGCCTGGGTTGGGACACGCCGGAAAGCAATCTTCGCGCGCAAAAAGCGCAACTTCTGGCGAACGCTGCCCTCTATGATTTCGCGGTCCGGGAACTGCAGTCCGCGAGCCCAGGCTCGCCACCCTGGCAGGCGGCGTCCATCGCCGGGTTCTACCAAGAGCAGGGAAGTTATATCCACGCCATCGACACCCTGAAGCGCGCCATCCCCGGCTATTTTTCGGCCGACATCGGCCAACTTCCCCGGCCGGTATGGGAGGGCCTGTTTCCACGTGCGTTCTGGGAGGAACTCAAGAGAAACTGCCAGAAGAACGGGCTGGATCCTTACCTGGTGGCTTCTTTGATCCGCCAGGAGTCCGAGTTCAACCCAAGCGCGATTTCTCGTGCGAACGCCATGGGCCTGATGCAGTTGCTGCCAAGCGTGGGTAAGAGTCTGGCTCGAGAAGAGAAGATCAAGAGATTCTCGCGCGACCAGCTGCTAGAACCTGCCACCAACCTCGAACTCGGTACGCGCTACTTCAAGAAGATCGTTGACCACTACGACGGACACATCGCCTACGCGCTTGCGGCCTACAATGCCGGTGAGAACCGCGTCGCCGACTGGCAGAAGAACGGCGACTTCAAGGATGTTGAGGAGTTCGTGGAGTCGATCCCATTCACAGAAACCCGCGAGTACGTGCAGGCCATCCTGCGCAACGCTGTCTTGTACCGGTTACTGTATCCCAAAGGCTAGGCACTCCGAAAAGGCTTAAGCCGATTCAACTTTTTTCTCCGAATGACCGAAAATGGCGTTGCCGGCCAGGATCAGCGCGCCGATGACAATCGCACTGTCGGCCACGTTGAAGGGCGGCCAGTGGTGGGGGCCGATGTAGAAGTCGATGAAGTCAGTGACCCTGCCGCGAATCAGCCGGTCGAGCAGGTTACCGATTGTCCCCCCCAGGAATAGGGCCAGCGAGAACGACGTCAGATTGAATACGTGGGAGTTTCTCCACAACAGAACTGAAATCACCACCAAAGCCGCGAGGGAAAAGACAAGTAGCAATCGACCGGCCCACGGCCCAGGGGAGTCCGCGAAGAGACTGAAGGCGGCGCCCGGGTTCTCCAGATGCGTCAAGCGCAGAAACCCAGGTATCACTTCGGCCTCGCCATAGAGGGGAAGATTCTGCTGGACGACCCACTTGGTGAGACAGTCGAGGACTACGATCAGAGCTGAGGTGAGTAGAAGATATTTGCGCATGAACGCGAGCAGTTTTAGCAGCGGCAATAGCAACGAGCAGAAGCAACGTAAAACCATTGCTGTTTTGCTAATTGCTGATGGCTGTCTCCTTTTCTTCTTGCGGTGCTAGGAAGATCTCGGTCAACAACATTACCGCCCCTATCACAATAGCGCTATCGGCAATATTGAAGGCCGGCCAGTGATGCGGGCCCAAATTGAAATCCAGAAAGTCGATGACGCGGCCACTCGATACCCGGTCCCAAAGATTGCCGAGAGCGCCGCCAAAGACCAGCGACAATGCCACCGCAGTGCTGTTCATAGCGTTGCCGTTCTTCCACAGCAGGGCCGAAACCACTGCCAGGGCAGCCACGGAGAACAGAATCAGCATGGCTGCCTTCCATTCCGACGGAGATTCGGAGAATAATCCAAACGCAGCTCCCTGGTTCTGCACGTGGGTCAGGCGAAAGAACGGAAAGATCTCGATGCTATCATGCAGGCCGATTCTCTGCGCCACCAGCCACTTCGATACCTGGTCGCCCAGCACTACCAGGGCGGCGATCATGACGTGATACTTCCGCATGGTTCAGTACCTATTCGGGCAGCTCCCGCTCGATTTCCTCCAACGCCAGAACACATCGTTCGCACAAGGCTGGATATCTTTGGCTCTCGCCCACGTGCACCGAGTAATTCCAGCAGCGATCGCACTTCTTTCCCGGAGCTTTCCTTACTTCTACGCGCAAAGGCGTGTTCCCGTTCCCTTCGAGCGTGTTGTTCACCTCAACGCCGGAGACGATCCACAGAAAGCGCAGCTCGTCCCGGTAGCGGCTAAGGAGACGATAGAGATTCTGGGGAGCCTGCACTGCGACCACCGCTTCCAGACCGCTCCCGATCAGCTTTTCTTTTCGCGCCACTTCCAGAGCTTTGGTAACCTCACCGCGTATGGCCATGAGCGAATCAAAATCAGCCACCACTTGCTTGGCGGTTTCTCGGTCCCCGGTGCCACTGGTGATTTCGGTTCTCTCGGGAAACTGTGCCAGGTGCACGCTTTCCGGCCGGTTGGCAACTTTGGGCAGGTACGACCAAACTTCGTCGGCGGTGAAGCTGAGAATCGGAGCTACCAGTCGTGCCAGTGCTTCGCCGATCCGCCATAACGCGGTCTGCGCCGAACGCCGAGCGTGCGAGTTCGTGACCGCGGTGTAAAGGCGGTCTTTGATCACGTCGAAGTAAATATTGCTCAGATCTACGGTACAGAATTGGTTTAGTTGATGGTAGATCCGGTGAAATTCGAAATCTTCGTACCATTTCCGAATCTGCTCGCTCACGGCCGCTGTCCGCAAGAGGATGTACTGGTCGAGCGGCAACAATTCTTGAAACTCGAGCGCGTGCTCGGACGGGTCAAAATCGGAGAGGTTGTTGACCAGATATCGGAAGCGGTCGCGGATGTTGCGATAGTTGTCCGCCACCTGATTCATCAGGTCCCCCGACACGGTGACGTCTTCGCGGAAGTCGACCGAGGCCACCCACAGCCTGACGATCTCACCGCCCAGCCGGTTCGCGATTTCAACCGGATCGACGCCGTTGCCGAGAGACTTGGAGGTCGCGCGGCCCTGAGGATCGAGCGTCCAACCGTTGGTCGCAACCGCGCGATAGGGAGACTGGCCTCGCGTTCCTACGGCGACGAGCAGTGATGAATGGAACCATCCGCGGTATTGGTCTCCACCCTCAAGATAGAGGTCGGCAGGCCAGGGCAATCCCGGCTCGCGGCCGAGCACCGCAGCGTGGCTGCACCCGGATTCGAACCACACGTCGATAATGTCGTTCTCCTTGCGAAACTTCGTGCTATCGCAGCCCGCACACTTGGTCCCCGCGGGCAGGATTTCCTCCGGCGTCCGGATGTACCAGGAATCGGAACCCTCACGGGCGACCAGATCCACTACCGCCTGATTGACCTGCTTTGATTCCAACAACCGGCCGCAGCCTTCGCAAAAGAAGACAGCGATCGGTACGCCCCAGACTCGCTGCCGCGAGATACACCAGTCGGGCCTGGTGGCGATCATGTTGGATATGCGCTCTTCGCCCCACGGCGGAATCCACTCTACTTTTTTGATTTCGTCGAGCGTCTTCTGGCGCAGTGTGCGGTCGCCCATCGGCGTTTCCATGGAGATAAACCACTGCTCGGTGGCCCGAAAGATCACTGGATTGTGACAGCGCCAGCAATGCGGATAAGAATGCTCGAGCTTACCCTCCGCCAGCAGTGCTCCCCTCGACTTCAAGAGCTCGATGATGGGCTGGTTGGCCTGAAAGACTTTCTTGCCGTCATACTCCGCCAGCCCGTTGCGGATGCGGCCGGCCTCATCGACGTTGCATGTCTGGTCCAGCTTGTATTTCTGGCCGGTGTAGAAATCATCAGCGCCGTGCGACGGAGCAGTGTGGACCGCGCCCGTTCCTTGCTCGGTGGTGACATACTCCCCCAGCACGCCAAGAATTTGACGATCGAGAAATGGATGAGCGAAGGTAGTGCCTTCAAGTTGCTTGCCCCGAAATCGAACTTCATCTTTGACGACTGGCTCTCGCCGGCCCAGGGCCTCAAGAGTGGGGATCCAGCGATCGGCGGCGACAATGTAGTGCTCGCCTTCAACCTGAAAGGTCAGATACTCGAGATCTCGGTGAAAGGCGACTGCCATCGAAGCCGGGAGGGTCCACGGAGTCGTGGTCCATATGATGGTGCTGACTTTCTTGCCCGCCAACCCAGGATCGATCTTGGCCGGGTCACTGGTAAGGCGATACTTCACCCAAATGCTGGGGCTGGTGTGCTGCTCGTATTCGACCTCAGCTTCTGCTAGCGCAGTCTTGTCATGGATACACCAGTAGACTGGCTTCAATCCCTTGTACACCGCGCCGCGATCCATGAAGTCATACAGGGCGCGGACGATCACCGACTCGTACTGCGGGCTCATGGTCGAGTACGGTTCCCCCCAGCGGCCGAGGATGCCTAGACGTTTGAACTGTTCTCTCTGCAGATCGAGGTACTTTTGTGCGTATTCACGACATTTGCGACGCACGTCGATCGGGGCCATCTCGAGCTTCTTGCGGCCGAGCGAGTCGTCTACCTTGATCTCAATGGGCAAGCCGTGGCAGTCCCAGCCGGGAACATAAGGCGCGTCAAAACCGGCCATGGTCTTCGACTTCACCACGAAATCCTTGAGTGTCTTGTTGAGCGCGTGGCCCTCGTGAAGGGCGCCGTTGGCGTACGGCGGGCCGTCGTGGAGCACATAGATCGGCCGTCCCTTACGCGACTGGCGAATCTTGCCGTACAGCCCCATCTGCTCCCATTTTTGCAGCCATTTGGGTTCATTTTGCGGGAGGCTGGCCTTCATCGGAAAGGTCCCTGAAGGAAGATTCAGAGTCGACTTGGGATCGAGCGGCGGGCGCATGACCTCTCCGAAAAAACTTCTGGAATGAATAACCATTATAACCAGTTATTGCTTTGTCCCTGTTAGACCTGCAGGCACAAGCAGGGCTGCCCGCGCGCCGGAAGTTACTTCCGCACAGCGGAGAAAATTTACAGTGTTTTTACTGCGCACTTCTTCGACTGGAGTCCAATCAAAATAGAGCGTTATAGTTGGCGTGATTCATATCATGCCGCGAAACGTAAACTTTCGTCGAGAGAGCAACTTGAGTCCTGATTTGCTCATCTTTACGGAAGAATCCGAACCACAAGCTAGTGGCAAAACGGTAGTACGGGCGGCCCATGGCGAATCAGGTTACAGTTCCTCGTCCCCAATCTGAAAGCGCGATTCAGCAACCTCCAACGAACTATGCACCGAATCTGAACATTCTCCCGGAGATGCATCAATCGCTGCTCGTCTCGCTTTACCGGGATGCAAAGGAAGCTCTGTTTCCTGAAAAGCTGCCGCCTCTGAAGCTGAGTTCGCGGCCGGTCGCGGTACGAGAGATCTGGACGCGCGGGAATCACAAGAAGGCCACTTCAGGTTCTCTGGTGCTGCACGCGCTCGGCTTGGGAGCCTTAATCGCTCTCTCGGTTATTACCTGGCGCGCCAAGCCAGAAGTGAAGCCTCGCCAGCAGGTGACTCTGATCGCTCCGCTCACCGACTATCAGCCGGTGATGCAGCCAAAGGTGGCTCTAAAGCCGCTAGCCGGTGGAGGCGGTGGCGGCGAGCATGCCAAGATCTTCGAGAGCAAGGGACATCTTCCTAAAGTAGCGCCGCAGCAGTTTACTCCGCCGACGGTCGAGATCCGTAACGACCATCCCAAGCTCGCGGTCGAACCTACGGTAGTCGCTCCTCCCAACGTAAAGCTGCCTGACAACCCTCAAATGCCGAATCTGGGCAATCCCATGTCGGCAAGGGTAGCCGGTCCGGCCTCAAACGGGCCGGGGACGGGTGGTGGCATTGGTTCGGGCAGCAGCAACGGCGTTGGTTCGGGCACAGGACCGGGGCATGGACCCGGGCAGGGCGGTGGCTATGGAGGTGGCGTGTATCAGCTGGGCGATATCGGCGTTACACCTCCGAAAGCCAAGTTCACCCCGGAGCCAGATTTCTCTGAAGAGGCCCGCAAAGCCAAATACCAGGGAACGGTGACCCTCTCGGCGATCATCGGGCCGGATGGACGTCCTCGCAACCTGCGCGTGGTTCGAAGCCTTGGGATGGGCCTCGACGAAAAAGCTCTGGAGAAGGTCAGGACCTGGCTGTTCGAGCCGGGGAAGCGAAATGGCCAGCCAGTCAGCGTCGCCATGACGCTCGAAGTCGATTTCAGACTGTTCTGAAGAGCAGTCAGCAATCAACCAATCCGGCCTGGTCCACATCGCTGATGCCGCTGCTGTCTTTCGTGAACGAAATCTCAGCTGATAAAATCTCGCGGGGTTGAATGCTGGGCGCTGACTCCTGATTGCTTGGTTGCTTCGAGGCAACACTCACCAGCAGGAATCGGACTTCCGTGAGGACATGTTCGAGGATGGCCTAGGAAGGTGCAGATGCTGTCGGTGGCCTCAGGTGAAAGAATGTGCTCAAACCGGCAGGCCTGTTCAGCGACTTCCCGCTCGTCGTGCACATGAAACGTACCGGTGAACAGGCATTCGGCCAGACGGTGGCGACGAATGATGTCCTCGGCTCGCTTACGGCCCTTCTCGGTGAACACAATCATGCGTTCGCCGTGGCCGAGAGCGATGGTGCCCGGTCGAAAAGCCACGTGGCAGCGGTTGAGCACCTGCTTGTGCGTGTGCGGTCGGGCGGTATGTTCAGGCAGTTCAACCAGACCCATTTCCTGCATGCGCTCCAGAGCCAGGTGCATTGGGAGGGACCCTTCGACCTCCACCCGGCCGAGCTCGGCCGGCTCTCCGTTTTCAGCCAGTACCCAAAGTTCTTCGAGCACCTCGTCAAACTGCTCCTCGTCGGACATGGCAAAGGTTTCTTGCGATGCAATTTGGCCGTGATGCAGCTCAAGCAGGCGATCGGCCAGACGTGCCACTGCGGGATCGTGGGTCACCATGATGATAGTGCGCCCTTGGGCGTGCAGTTCGCGCAGCTGACGCAGAACAATGACTTCGTTCTCCGCGTCCAGATTGCCCGTAGGCTCGTCCGCTAAAACGATGTTGGGATCGTTGATCAAGGCCCGCGCGATGCATACTCGCTGCTGTTCACCGCCGGAGAGCTCGGCCGGCAGATGATCGGCGCGGTCCTTCATGCCCACACGCTCCAGCGCTGCCAGAGCTTCTTTTTTGTCGGTCATGCTGTGGAAATATTGAGCCAGCATCACGTTTTCGAGAGCCGTGAGGTAAGGGATGAGGTGAAACTGCTGAAAGATGAACCCGATCTTCTCCGCGCGGAAGCGGTTCAGTTCAGATGGCGACATCTCTGAGACATTAGAGCCGTGAATCCAGATTTCGCCGTTGGTGGGCCGATCGAGGCAGCCGATCAAGTTGACCAGAGTGGACTTGCCCGAGCCCGAGGGTCCCATGATAGCGAGCCATTCCCCGGCGGGCACCGAGAGCGAAACGTTGTCGAGCGCACGCACTTCGACGTTGCCTTTGTAAACCCGGGTTACGCTCTTGATCTCAATCGGCATTATTCGCCCCGCAGGATCCCCGCCGGTTGGATTTTCTGCAACATCCCGAACGGCGCCGTGGAAGCCAGCAAGGCCACGAACACACTCCCCAACAGCACTGGCAGCACCAGCCCTGGCTGAGGCAGAATAGCAGCATCGAAGTTGGCTTTGCCAATCCAATAGGCGATGCCGCTCCCAGCAACAAATCCCGCGATCGCTCCCGCCAAGGCCAGCAACGAGGCCTCAGCCGCAAAGAGAGCTTTAACCAACCGGTTGGACGCACCGAGCGCCTTCATCACGGCGAAATCCTTGCGCCGTTCCAGAACAGAGCTGGTAAACGTGGCAGCCATCGACAGCATGATAAGCACAACCACCACCACCGACGATGCCAGCACCACCGAGCGCGTCTTGCCAACGACCACCGCCTGTGCCTGGGTAATGCGGCGGACCGGCTTCACTTCAAGATTCGGAAGGGAAGAGGTGAGCCTGGCGATGGCCTCCTGGATTTCTCGCGGCCGGCCGTCCACGCGCACCAGCGCCGTGTTGGGCTCAACCCCTGTCAGGTCAACAAAGCTGGGCAAATCGATGTAGATTCGACTGTCGTCGTCTGAGCCAGAATGAAACACGGTACTCGACTGGATGACCTTGGATTTGTCGGCGAAAGTGAGGGTGAAGGCTGATCCTCGCGCCTTCTCCGCAACCCGCGCTCCCAACAACTCCGAGGCTACGTTTCCGCTCAGGGACCACGCGGAATTGAGCTTCAAAAGGGCAGCCAGATCCGCTCCGCCCACCACAACTCTAGAGCCGTCAAAGGCAGTTGCGATGGCATAGGCGACGGGCACAATCATGCCCTTGTGATCTAGTACGCCTTCGATTCTCGCCACCTCGTCCGAGGTCAGTCTGCCTTCTTGTTTGGTGACCACCACATTCGCGCCAAACCCGCGGAATTCACGACTCAGACTGCTTTCGACATCGGAATAGACAGTCAGGGCCGCAGTCGCGATCGTGCCTACCACAGCGGCGGAAAGCAGCGCCGTCAGGGCCCGGTCTTTGCGAACCCAGGCGGCCTTAAGCAGCAAGCGCAAAAAAAGCCGGCCGCGGTTCATGCGTCACCCCGCAAGACAACAGCGGGATCAAACTGCATGGCTTGTCGCACCGGGCCGGCGCTGCCCAGAAAAGTCACCAGGAGCGCGCCGACGATCACCACCGCCAGGATCACAGGATGCACCGTGATCGATGAGCCAAAAATGCTCTCCCCGATGTGGCGGGCGATCGCCCCTCCGGCGAGAAAACCGACGACGCCCCCGACTACGGCCATGGTTCCAGCTTCGGTGAGAAACAGGGAAGCGACGGCGGCATTGCTGGCGCCCAGCGACTTCATGAGACCGACTTCCTGACGCCGCTCGAGGATCGTCGCTGCCATTGCCGCGGAAACCGCGAGAGCTGAAGCCAGAAGCGCTGCCAGGGTCAGCAGGAGCATCATGCCGGAGACGCTGGCGAGCACTTTGCCTTGATTCTGCTCCACTTGGCGAATCTGATCCACGCGAACGTTGGGGAGCACTTCCCTGATCTGGAAGGCGATCGAGTTGGCGTAAGGCGAGCAGTACCACCGGTCGCGATCGGCCGGTGAGAGCTTCGTGGGATCGCGACGGCCGAAAGCATCCTCCGGTTTGGTTAAGGCGCTGACGATCACCCGGCGCACCGCGTTGGGCTTGACGAGAATCTGTTGAACAATGTGCAGAGGGGCCACGATGGCCTGGTCCTCAGCTCCGCCGCTGTTCAAGATGCCGCTCACGCGCAGCTTTTTGCCCCCTACCTCGATCGTGTCCCCGATGGCCAGCCCTGATTGCTGCGCCAGCTTGCTTCCGGCAAGAACTGCCGGTTCCCCCTGAGGCCCCGCCCGGTCGTCCTGGGGCCATTCGCCTTCCACCTGCCACCAGCGGTTCACGCTTCGGACGCCGGTCGTGAAAGTCTGTTTGCCATAGCTGAAGGGCTGGGCAAAATAAGTTCCGATCAACTCGCCATCGAAAGCGTGGCCGTCTTTCGTGAAGGTTTTCGAGTCGCTCAAGAAGGGAGCGAAGCCGAGGATGTTATGACCCCAGAAAACACCCTTCATCTTCGGCAGGTCGGATTCGTGGATGAACCCACCCTCGCTCGCGGGCTTCAGGTCCACGCCGCCCAGGTTAACGTCGAGCGTGTCTTCGATGGGGGTGACCAGCAGGTTAGCGCCGGTGGAGCGCAACTCTTCGCCAACTTTGTCGCCGATGCCGGCGCCCACGGCGATCATCGCCGTTGCAATACTCATTCCTAAGGCAATGGCCACGAAGGCAACGACTTTGCGCCGTCTCTGCCGCCGGAATGATTCGAAAAGTAGCCGGAAGAACATGTTATTGTGAGAACTGTCCCACTTGTTTCGCCAGCTCCGTAACGCTAATCACCAGCGAGTCGCCCTGCTGGCTTGACGCAAGAGGTAAAGGGTTGCAACCGCCGGGCTGTCCCACACTTTGCGGGTTGATCGGAGCCGAGCAGTTCTTACAGACCAGGCCGTTCGGACCCTTGTAAAACCCAACACCGCCACAAATCTGGCAAGCGTCAAACACCGCGACCACGGTGCCGTCCGGTTTGCGATAGAGCAGAAATCGCACGGGGACGCCCTTGATATCGGCGCTAAAGCGACGCAGCTCGCCTTCCGCCAAGTTCCCAATAGCGATGGTCGTACGCCCGTTGGCGTCAAAGGTGACCGGTGTTGCTGGCGAGAGTTCCGTAAGCCCCTTGGCATAAATGAATTCTGCCGTAACCATCAAGATAAAGATGAAGGCCGTGACACACACCAGAGTGGCCCATAAGCGCTCGCGCCGCGCTGTCCATTGACGCTTTCGCTCGTCGGCGAGGGAAGCCGCAGCGGCCTGAGCGGGCTGTCGGCGGCGATATTCCATCAAAACTATCAGCGCCGCCAACGCCAGCATGGTGATGGGGAAGAAGTAGTCATTGCGGAAGATGGGACCGATCAGGGCCATTTCTCGCTTGCTGGATGGCAACACGCCGGTTTCAGAAAGCTCGTGCAGCCCGAGAATCGCCAGTTGTGCGGCCACAAAAAGCAAAATCACAGTGGTTACCCGGAAGAACTTACGGAGGTCGATCCGCACGCTCCCTTTGACAAACATCACGCCGAAGACCACGGCCAGGGCGATCCCGGTCAAGGTTCCCAGGAAACTCATCATCTCGCTGGAATTGAGGGTTACACCGGAGAGGATGATCACCGTTTCTACACCCTCGCGAAACACCAGGAGGAAGATGAAGGTGAACAAGCCCCATTGGGAGCCAGTTCCTGCCAGCGATCCGACCTTGGATTCGATCTCGCCTTTGAGGGTCCGCGCAGTGCGCATCATGAAGACAATCATGCCCACCACGAAGATGGCGGCGAGCAGCATGATCCAGCCCTCCAGGGCGTCCTCGGCGATGGGGAGGTAGGATAGCCCGACGGCGGCAACCACGCTGCCGATTACGGCCGCTGCGAGCGCCCAATAAACCGTCCGGCGCAGGTCGGGGCGCCCGATCTTGGCCAGGTAAACGAGGGTAATGCCCACGATTAACGCGGCCTCAACGCCTTCACGCAGAGTGACAACTAGGGCCTGGAACATTTGGTAAAGTTGAAAATGAATTTCAATTTCAATTTCAATTAGTGATTGTACGCAGCAGGAAAAACCCAGTCAACAAATTGAAAATGCGGATCAAAGTATCGAACCGCGAAGGCTCAACGGATCTCTAAAAGGTCAAGACTTCACGCTCGACGTCAAGATCGCGGAAGCGGATTTCGTTTGTCAGCAGCAAACACATCCTTTCCTGACGGAGCTGCTTCCAAGTCGAAACGGAGCCGTTAAGCGTGTCCCAGATCAGGATTATCAGATCCGCACAAGAGATGACCGAGCTGCGGCCTCTTTGGCAGTCACTCCGCCAGAGTGAAACATCGACAGTTTTCCAGGACTTCCATTGGAACCTGCTGGCCCTCACGATGTTTGCCGGCAGGGAAGAGCCCTTGGTAGTCTGCGCTCGGGCGTCCTACGGAGTTGCCATCATTCCAACTGTCCTCAGACACAGCGACTCGACGCTGCGCCTGCTGGGTGAGGAGCTGTTCGACTACCGCTGCTTCCTGCACCAAGGCGACGAACAGGTCCTGGCCTCCGCGCTCGCCCGGCTTGCGCTTGTTCGCCGACCGCTCGAGGTCGTTGCTGTACCTAAATCTCACGCTTCGTGCATGGGTTTGCCACTGCTGCCATTTTCCGCAGCGCCGGGGGTTCACCGCGCGGATATCAGCGCAGAAGCCTTTGCCGCCGCGCACATCCGACTCGCCCGCAATCTGCGACGGCTCGAACGGTTGGGATATGAGCTGAAGCTCCATCGCGGCGACGATTCCTATCTGCTCCGCGACATCTATCAGCGCAAAGCCGCTCAGTCTGGATCGAGCCTCTTTGGCGATCCGCTGCGCATTCGGTTTCTGGTCAACGCTGCTCTATTTCATCCCGAGACCTTTGAGATTTTTACCCTGGAGGATGGCGCAAACTTAGGAGCTGCTCTCGTTACATTGCGCGATGCGTCGTATCGACGCTTCTACACCGGCTGGTTTGACCCTGGTCTGGAAAAGCACTCCCCAGCTCTGGCGCTGATCTACGAGGTGACGCGACAGTCGTTGGCCGCGGGACTGGATTGCGACTACATGACCGGAGAGCAGCCATACAAGCTCCGGCTGGCCACGCGTAGGATGCCTCTCTACCGGCTGCGCGCTACACCAGGCGAACTCGATGAGCTGGCGTCGCTGACGAGGTCGGCGGTACCCGCGGCGAGCTGAAACGATGACCTCCAGACCGCAACGAGTTGGATCGTTTCATTCCCCTCTCTAACCTAGAGCTGCTTCACGTATCGCCTTGCTTCGGCCAAGTGCGGGAACAACTTTTCTTCTTCCCGAAAGGCGCGAGAATGCACGCAGCGCCGGCTGCCGCTCAAGCCGACAGGATGCCGCAAGTGGAGCAGTTCGTGAAAGACCAGATACTCGATCGCATACCGGGGCACGCCGGGACGATCAAAGATGCGGCTCACCACGATCGTGTTGTGCGCCGGGTCGTAGTGGCCGAGCCGCTGGCGTGAGCGAACCTTGCTCCAACTCATCTTCGGTCGCGCTATTAGGCCCTGAAAGAAGCGGTGGTTAAGGTCGTCGAAAATCTCTTCCAGGTGATACTGTTCGCCTTCGGCGCCGGCCCCATGCTTGCGTCCCCGCAGTCGCCGAATCTGATGTGTTCTGGCCAACATCGGCTGGCTGCCGGCGAACTTCCGGTAGCCGGCTAAAAGAGTGGCATCGATCGGGTCGCGGTAGAGTTTGGCGAGAAGGATGTGCGTAATGGCATGCAGCACCGCGTCAGGAGCGTCGTCAAGAAGGTCGGAAAGCCTGAGGAGCAGCCGTCCCCGTCGCAGCCGGATGGTGTTGTTGAGATTCGCGAACGCGAAGAAGCGGACCTCAAACTCCGGGAGCGGCGCCTGTGGGCGAAGCTCAAGAAACGCCTGTTTGAAGATCCTGCTGAGTCTTGGGGTCATCGTCAAACGCCCGGCGCCAGGAATGAGCCGACTTAGTCGAGTCCCCCGGTGCGCGGGCCAAACTGAAAGCTCATACTGAAGTTACTTCTTCTTGACCGGCTTGTCATCACCCACGATCTGGGTCTCGGAATCCTCTCGCGCCGACTCAGCGGTGGACTTGAGCGCATCGTCGGCATCCTGAAGGACAAACCGGTAATCCGCGGATTCCCGTCTAGTCTGCGGATCGGAATCCGTGGCCGACTCGAGGGCTCGCAGCTTCGAGCCCCAGGCATCGCAGGCCGCGATTACGTCCTTCAGGCCCTTGTGAAAGTCTTTTCGATCATCCTTGGTCATGGGACGGCGTTCATATGCTTCTAGATTATCGTTGATTTCGTCGAGCAGGGCGGCGAAGTCTTCGATGAGATCATGAATCTTTTGACCGCGACCGTCGGCCTGCTTGGGATCGGTGCGCAACTGGTCAATGGCATCAAGCCGGGCGTCGGTGAACTTGATATACAGCTTCAGCCGCTTGTAAGGTTCTTGCGCCACCTCGCGGAGTTGATCGCCTTCGGCTTCGGTAAGGGGATCGCGCTTGGGAGCGGCCGCGACAGTTGCAAGCACCAAAAGCAGAATCAGAACTTTCTGTGCGGTCTTCATTGGGTGTCCTTCTTTTTGGGCGCGAACATGGAATCTTGAAGCTCCTGGCGAAGCTGCGCCAGCTTCTTTTCGACTTCGTCCAGGTCCGGCCGATCTTCAGCAGCCAGAGTCCGTTTTAGGCCCTCCAAGTGCCGCTGCGTCAGACGCAGGAGGATTTCCACCTGCTTGCGTTGGTCCTGCGTGCGCAGAGCAATATCGTGCCCTTTCGTCGCGTATTGGAGTATGTCCTTGACCGTCAGGTGGCCTTGCACCGAATTTCCAGATGTGAACTGCTGGTCGGCCGCGCCTACGAGTTTGTCCGCAAGCTGGGCATAGATCTTAGCTTGCTGGCCACCCTGTGCTTTCTCAGCGTCGGCTTTCAACTTGTCTAAATCGTTCTGCCCCAGCGCACACAAGAATGCGTGACTTATCAGGAACGAGAACAGAATGAAAGACCGACTCATGTGGACCGTCACCTATTGCGGCTCGATGGCTTTGATGCGGTGGCGCGCCTGAAACTCCTGGTCCGGGAACTTTCCCGCAGCGACCGCCAGGAACTGCTTGTAGTTTGCCACAGCCGGCTTATACATGTGCAAGCTGTCGTAAGCCGTGGCCCGAAGGAAATACGTTGCCGGAGTCTCCGTCAGAGAGCGGGCGCGGACGTCCAGGGCCCGTAGGCACAGTTCGTAGTGCTTGTTCTGGAATGCGGCCTCGGCCAGAAGGCCGTAGGCGTCACCGAGGTCGGGCCTGGTCTGGACCGCTTTCACTAACTCCGCTTCCGCTTCCGCGTACTTAAGCTGGTGCAGCAGGGCGAGGCCGAGGTCGTAATGCAGTTCGGCGTCTCGCGGCTTCGTGCCGAGCGCCTGTTCGAACAGAGGCGCGGCTTCCGCGTATTGATGGTTGTCGAGATATAGTTCCCCGAGCTCCTGGTTGGCGCTTGCGCTGGCGGTGGGACCAGCGAGTGGCTTCAGGAGCGCGGCCGCTTCTTCCTTCTTACCTTCTGCGACCAGCAGGCGCGCCAGCTGTAGGGCCGCCTGCGGGTCTTGCGGATTCTGAACGGCGTACTTGCGAAGCCAGGTTTCGGCGTCAGAGTAACGCTTTTCGGTCCGCAACAAATCGATCAGCTTAGCCATGCCGGCAGCATCTCCGGATTCGGCTGCCTTGCGATAATGCTGCTCGGCGGCCGCCAGGTCCCCGGCTTTCTCAAGAAGACTGCCGGCTCGGACCACCGTCAACGAATCTGGAGAGAGGCCGAGGTCTGTAGCTTTGTCGTAGGCGGCCGCGGCACCTCGGGGATCGCTGCCTTCTGCCTCGAGGGTCTGGGCCAGCGTGAGCCAGGCCGGTGCGATGGCCTGCTGTCCGCCGGTAGATGGCTTCAACTCCACCGCGTGCCTGAGAATCGGGATCGCCGCGCTGCGCTTCCCAGATTGTGCCAAGTCGACGCCCAGGTTGAGATTCGCCTCGAACCAGTCTGGCGCCAGTTCTACCGCGCTTTGATAGGAGGCAACGGCCTCGCTGGTTTTACCCTGATGGCTTTGGGCGAAGCCAAGATCGAACCAAGCCTGGGGATTTCTGGCTTGGGTCCTGATCAGAGTTTGAAGCTTTTCTTCGGCCTCGGCATATTGCTGCTTCTTAAGCAGGCTCTCGGCTTCCTCCAGAGGATCGGCGGGGCGCGACTGTGCGCTCGGAGTCGAAGGTCGACTGGGAGCCGGACGCGTCTGCGCCGGGAGACACGCTGCCGCTCCCACCAACGTCATCGCCAGTATTCTGCTTGCTTGGCCCATGCCTTTACGACTTCCCGTTTCGTAAGATGCGCGACAGCCACTTGCCTGTGTAGGATCTGGGGCATTTTGCCACAGTTTCCGGTGTGCCGGTTACGACCACTTCCCCCCCGCGAGCGCCTCCTTCCGGTCCCAGATCGATGACCCAGTCGGCGGTCTTAATCACATCCAGGTTGTGCTCGATCACCACCACGGAGCCGCCCGCATCGATCAGCTTACGAAAAGCGGCGAGGAGCTTGCTTACGTCATCGAAGTGAAGACCGGTGGTGGGTTCGTCGAAGATGTAGAGCGTGCCTTTGCCGGCGGAGGCCTTTTTTCGTTCCTGTTTCTCTTCGGGAGTCTCCGTGGCAAAGCTGTGGGGACGGCCGACAGGCACTAAGTGGGCAGCAAGTTTCATGCGCTGCGCTTCGCCGCCACTCAGGGTGGTGGCGGACTGTCCCAGGCGAAGGTAGCCCAACCCTACCTCCTCCAGCACGCGCAACTTATCCGTGATCTTGGCGTGACCGGCAAAGAACTGCAGAGCTTCGCGTACCGTGAGGTTCAGCACCTCCTGGATATTCTTGCCTTTGTAGCGGATTTCCAGGACTCCCTGCTTGTAGCGTGCACCCTTGCATTCCTCACAGATCAACTCTACGTCGGCAAGGAACTGCATCTCCACGGTTACGGTGCCATCACCCTGGCAGGTTTCGCATCGTCCGCCGGGGATATTGAACGAGAAATGTCCGGCGGTGTAGCCGCGTTTTTGTGCTTCAGGAATCGACGCAAAGACTTCGCGGATGGCGTCGAAAGCTTTGATGTAGGTGACGGGATTGGATCGCGGCGTGCGCCCGATCGGCGATTGATCCACTAACACCACATCGGCGACATACTGACTTCCCGTCAAACGTCGGAAACCATCAGCCGAGGGCCCGGGGCCGGCGGTGATGCCTTTCTCCGCAGCCAGCGCCTGGTAGAGAACGTTGTGGACCAAAGTCGACTTGCCGGAACCGGAGACCCCGGTGACTACCACCAAGACGCCCAAAGGAATTACAAGATTGATGTTCTTGAGGTTATGGGCGCGCGCGCCTTCGACGCGCAGAGCCGGCGTTCCCGGTGAGCGCCGCGTATGCGGGATCTGGATGCTGAGATCGTGATTGAGATAGCGTCCCGTGAGGGAGGTGCTGATTTTCTTGAGGTCGTCGTAGGTGGCGGCGGCGATGATGTTTCCACCATATTCTCCAGCACCCGGACCAAGGTCCAACACCCGGTCGGAGGCGCGCATGACTTCCGCGTCATGTTCGACGACCAGGATCGTGTTGCCCAGGTCGCGTAGCTCGTGCAGGATCTTGACCAGACGTGCCGTGTCCCGGCTGTGCAAGCCGATGGAGGGTTCGTCGAGCACGTAGAGCGCGCCCACCAGCCGCGATCCCAGCGAGGTCGCCAACTGGATCCTTTGCGCCTCGCCGCCGGAGAGTGTTGAAGCCAGGCGATCGAGCGTCAGATACTCCAAGCCCACGTCGTTCAGGAACTTGAGCCGCTCGCGAATCTGCTCCAGAATCTGGCTTGCGATCTCCGACTCCTCGGGCGACAATTTCAGGCCATTGAAGAACTCCGACGCCTGTTCGACGGTAAGGGCGGTCACGTCACGGATATTCTTACCTTCAAGTTTTACTTGAAGTGCGTCGCCGCGCAGCCGGCCGCCGCCACACTCAGTGCACTGGGCGTAACCGCGATAGCGGCTGAGAAACACCCGCACATGCAGTTTGTATTTCTTCCGCTCCAGCCAGGTGAAAAAGCCATTGATGCCGGGAAATTTGTCCCCGCCTTCGATGACCAAGCGCTGCTGTGCGGGCTCCAGGTCCTGCCAGGGAACATCCAGGGGAAGACTGCTTTGCTTGGCGAATTTCCGCAACTCGGACTGCAGCCCGCGGTACTTGGGCTTGGTCCAGGGCTCGATGGCGCCCTCGGCCAACGTCTTGGTAGAATCCGGAACCACCAGGCTCATGTCGAAGTCAATCGTGTTGCCAAAACCCTGGCAGCGTGGGCACGCACCGAACGGATTGTTGAAAGAGAACAGCCGCGGCTCAGGTTCCTGATAAGCGATGTGGCAGCTTTTGCACTCGAATGCCTTGGAGAAACGGAACTCCTGAATGGCTTCGTCTTCGCGCGGCGCTGTTTGAAACAGAACCTCGCCGCTCTCGCGGAGTGCCTGTTCGACCGCGTCGACGATCCGCGATCGCTGGTCAGCCCCCACTGCGATGCGATCCACCAGGACAAAGAGGGGCTCATTGAACTTGATGTCGAGCAGCGACTCGGGCGTGGAGAACTCAAACACTTGACCGTTTTGAAAAAGCCGATTGAAGCCCTTCTTGCGCAGGTCGAACAGGCGCTCTTTCAGAGCAGATGAGGCCGCCTCGGCGACGGCCGCCGCCTGCTTCTTTTGTCGCGATGTCTTGCTTGGGGGCTCAGTCCCGGTGCCGCGCTTGACAGGGAAGAGCGCGCTTACACGCGTGCCGTCGCCCAGCGCGAGAATCACCTGGGCGATTTCATCGACCGTGTCTTTCTTCACCTGCCGACCGCATTTGCGACAGAAAGTGCGTCCCGCGCGAGCGTAGAGCAAGCGCACGTAATCGTAGATTTCGGTTGCGGTTGCGACGGTTGAACGCGGATTGCGCGTCGAATTCTTCTGGCGGATAGCGATCGCCGGAGCGATGCCGTCAATAAGATCGACGTCGGGCTTTTCGATTCGCTCCAGGAACTGGCGGGCGTAGGCGGAGAGGGATTCCACATAGCGCCGCTGACCTTCGGCATACACCGTGTCGAAGGCCAGGGAAGACTTACCCGATCCTGAGACCCCGGTCACTACGGTCATAGCGTTGTGCGGGATCTCAAAATCGATATTCTTGAGGTTGTGCACCCGGGCGCCGCGCACCACGATGCTTTCGTTGACCGACTGGGACATAAACCGCCAAGGCTGCCCGGCTGCCTAAAGGACACGCCTAGGATCGAATCCGGACCTGAGCCTGAAACTTTTTATTATAAACGGCCTTGGCGGCTTACATGTTCTTGGGTTGCCTCGCCGGGCGGCTTGTTCGAGCGAGAGCTTATCCTGATACTCGGCCGCCAGACGGTCACGGCCCGACACAAACGGCGGATTGTTTCGTCGTGCAGAAGTCCCGCGGATAGGACGCTGGGGTCGATCGAGCCATATTGTAGCGTCTGAGGAGTGCCGTCAAGAGGGGATGAATGCAGTCAGGACGGTTCGAGGTTCCGTGGCCAATTTAAATTGATTTCCCACAGCGGAAAACGAGCTATTTTCGGTTACTATTTTGCCGTGTCCCTCCGAGAAATCCATGTTTCAGGGTACCGGTCTGTTCGCGAGTTGCGCCTAAAGTTGCGCTCTATCAACGTGCTGACCGGGCCCAACGCCTCCGGCAAGAGCAATCTCTACAACTCAGTTTTCCTGCTCGCCAAAGCAGCGGCGGGCGGTTTCGCTCAGGCCATCGCCGAAGAAGGTGGTATGCCGTCGGTAATGTGGGCGGGAGCGCGCAAATCGCGATCGCTCGGATCGAGCCGCACGGAGCCGGCCCGGATGCATCTCGGGGTCAAGACGGACAGCTTCAACTACGAGCTGGCATGCGGCCTGCCCAAGCTCCAGGGCCCCATCCCCACCAGCCAGTTCCGCTCGGCTTTCGCCATGGATCCGGAGGTGAAGGAAGAACGCGTATGGATGGATTCACCGGGCGGCATGCGAGTCACGTTCTTTCAGCGCGGCCCCAAAGGCGCTTGGATCCTCGATAGCGATGAGCGTCTCACCGACTACTCGGGCGAGCTCCAGCCCACAGAATCCGTGTTGTCGCAATTGCGCGAGCCGCATCTCTATCCCGAGCTTTCGGCGCTGCGTACGGAAATGAGCCGGTGGCGCTTTTACCATCACTTTCGCACCGATGCCGAGAGTCCTTTGCGGCATCCGCAAGTGGGCGTGCGCACGCCAGTCTTGAGCCACGATGGACGCGATCTGGCGGCGGCGCTGCAGACTATCAACGAAATTGGTATGTCCGAGGAACTGCATGAAGCCATCCGGCAAGCCTTTCCTGGCGCTTCGCTGGAGGTCGAGCATGATGAAGACAACGGGACATTCGCCGTCTTGTTGCGCATGCCCGGTTTGAAGCGACCCTTGCGAGCGCGTGAACTCTCCGACGGGACCTTGCGATATCTATGCTTGCTGGCTGCGCTGCTCAGTCCGCGACCCCCAGCGTTGCTTGCCCTCAATGAGCCGGAAACCAGTTTGCATCCTGACCTGCTCGATCCCCTGGCCCACCAGATGGTAAGCGCTTCGCGCACCTCCCAGCTTTGGGTAGTTACGCACTCGGAGAAGCTGGCTGATCTCGTAGAAAAACATTCCGGGGAATCTCCCATTCGTCTGCAGCTGGAAAACGGCGAAACGCGCGTGGTGGGACAGAAGCTGGTGGATGCCGATCTGGTGGATGTTAATGAGGAGGCAGGTTAGCCGGGGGACTTCCTTCAAGTATCACTTTATGTATTGCAGCATCTCCTTGAACGCCGGCGAACCGGATTTACCCAGCAGTTCGTAGATCATCATCTCCGCCGAAGAGATGACACAGCCGGCATCGCGCATGCGATCCAGGCCCAGCTTCCAATTCAGCTCGCTGCGGGAGCCAACCGCGTCTGCTACAACGTGCACTTGCAATCCCTGACTGAGCGCGCCGAGCGCGGTCTGCATCACGCAGATGTGAGCCTCGATCCCGCACAAGAGCAGAGTGTTCCGGCCTGCAAGTAGGCTGATCGCCGAACAGAATTCCCCGTTCGCAAAGCATCCGAACTCAAGTTTGTCGACCGGCCTGGTATCAGGAAGCAGGGAAAGAATCGACGGAACCGTGGGCCCGAGGCCCTTGGCGTATTGGGTGCTGACCACAACGGGAAGACCCACAACGTTGGCCAGCCGGATCAGCAGCTGCGAATTGCTCAGCAGCCGTTCCTTGTCGTGAATGCTCGGCAGGAGCTTCTCTTGAAGGTCGATGACAGCGAGCACCGAGTCTTTGATCTGCAGGGGGCGACGAGCGATCTCGGCATAAGAGAAAGGTTCATTGGTGGCGATGGACATAAAAGGAGTTTACCCCCAAGGAATACCCTGTCCGGATTCAGTAATGCTCGTCGTGTATTGGCACGCCCGTGGATGAACTGGAATTCTTCGGCTGCCAGGCCGTGGTCTGCCAATTGTCTTTGGCGGCATCCCGCTTGGCCCAGGGCGGTAGCTCCAAACGGAGGTAGTGGGCCAATGAGATCGCATACGGTTCGTAGAGGGAGCGTAACCGCGAGAGTTCCTCGTCGGCGCCTTCGCCCCGATTCAGTGTCAGGCCGGATTCCGTGAGTTGCCGCCGGATTTCGAGCAGCTGCTCGGGTGCCAGGCGACGCAACGACCGTTGATAATCCGGCGGAGCACCGAATACCTGACTCAGGTCCACGAGCGCGTGGCGGGCGATGGCAAAAGTCATCCGCGCCTGGTACTGGCACATTCCTTCCAGGCCTACCATGGCTAGTGCGCACACATCCAGAATCACGGTGAGCGATCCAATCCACGACTGGTTGTCGTGCTGGGAGCGGAAATAGGCCAGCGCCGGATAGGACAGGTGGCTTTCCATCAACTCGGCTGCCCACCGCTCCCAATCATGCAGGAGTTCGGTGAGCGCTTCCAGGCTTTGAGCGCCGGCGAAAGAATGGCGCCGCAGGAGCTCAAACGCCGTGGGCGGCGACCCGGCGCGGGCGTCGAGCAGGGAGATGGTGGCTTCGCGCCGGGAAAACGACTGGTACAGAACCGGCAGATAGCCGATCACGAGGGCCAAAAAGCCGAAGCCGAGCCCGGCTTCAGCCACCGTGATGAATCGACCCAAAGCTGAGGCAGGAGTAATGTCGCCCAGTCCCAGCGTAAACATAGTGGTGCCGCTCAAATACAAGGCGTTGCCGAAACGGTTGGGAAAGAGATTGCCAGCAAGACTGGCGCCGTCACCGTAGTCGATAAGAGCGAAGCCTACCACCAGCATGATGGCCCAGAAGGCGAGCAGAAAGAGGAGTGACAGCGGTCCATAATAGCTGAGCAGGGCATCGCGGCGCTTTCTGTTGCGACGGCGGCTGACCAGTGCGGAGTATGGGGTCCAGGTAGCACGATAGAAAAATTTCGTAAGTCGAAAGTGTCGGGTCACACGGCGTGGCAGCACCAGAGTCTCGAAAGTCTCCCAGAGAACTACCACAATCAGCACCACGCCGAAAACCAATGCTCCAGGATTAAACACCACAGCCCCCTCCGAACCGATTAGATTACCCGAAACGCAAAAAGAACTCACTTTTCCGCATCCGATACGGGGAGGTCGGAATCCAAGAACGGACACTTTGAAACCATTCCTCCATCTCCTAACCAGCCATCCTTACTCGGTGGTGCTGCTCGTCGGGCTGTTCGAGCGAGCCGGGCTGCCCCTGCTTCTTTCACCGGTTCTGGTTGGCGCAGGCGCCCTGGCCGCCACCGGACAAATGCAGTTTGACCTTGGAGTCTGGATCGCCCTTCTTACCTGCGTTGCCGGTGACACCTTGTGGTACGAACTGGGCCGCAAGAAAGGTGACTCGGTTCTAAGCATCCTTTGCCGGATTTCGCTCGAGCCGGAGAGTTGCGTGCGCCGCACGCGCAACTTCTTCGCCAAGGGAACTAGACGCACGCTCCTGATCTCCAAGTGGCTGCCTGGGCTTTCGCACGTCGTGCCGGCGGTGGCAGGGTTGAGCGGCGTCGATCGCATGAGTTTCTTTCTCACCAACACCGCCGGTTCGGCGATCTGGATCATGGCCCTCATGCTGGCGGGTTACGTGCCGGTAGCACGATGGCACGTGGGTCCGGCCATCGGCCCGATAGCCTTTGAGGCCGCGCTCGTGCTCCTGGTGGGAAACGTGGGTTTCAAGTATGTGCAGAAGCGTCGCTTTCTGCGCCAGCTGACCCAGGCCCGGATCACTCCCCTGGACCTCATTCGAATGATCGAGAGCGGGCAACCATTGGTCATCCTCGATCTGCGGCATCCGCTCGACTCGGTGACCGATCCTCGAACGCTCCCCGGGGCGCTGCGCGTCTTGCCCGATGAAGTCACCGCGCGTGCCGACCTTCTGCCAAAGAACCAGGACATTGTTCTCTATTGCACTTGACCGAGCGAAGCCACAAGCGCCCGGGTGGCGCAACAACTTCAGAAGCTGGGAGTGCAGCGCGTGCGTCCATTGCAGGGAGGCTTTCGCGGATGGCGAGAGATGGGTTATCCGCTAGTCCAACCGACAGAGGTGGCTTGGCACTTGGTCATCCATCCATAACGCACCTATTTGTTACCGAAAGGCCTTAGCGTGGATTTTCGCTGACTCGTACTGATGTTAGGGAATCGAGTGAGCCGGCGATTCAGCGGGTAACCCGAACACTTCTCCAAGACAGTTTGACCACGTTTCGCGGCCAGCATAGAATTTAGCTACGAGCCTCGGTCCGCGACGGGCTGGGATTCTCTCTCACTGCTGCCCCCTCGTTCAACGGCAGGACAGCTGACTCTGGATCAGCATATCGGGGTTCGAATCCCTGGGGGGCAGCCA
>DATDGP010000196.1:0-1523 GCA_036522035.1 Terriglobales bacterium | reverse complement strand
GTCACCGCCTTCGCGTAGACCTCAAGGGTCGTCTTCAGATTTTGGTGCCGGAGCATTTCCTGCACCAACTTCGGATCGACTTTCATCTTGACCAAGACCGAAGCGAGCGTCCTTCGGAATGTGTGAAATCCGAAAGTACGCGGCGGTGCTACGACTCCCGCCTTCTTGGCAGGTCGCCCCGCTCTGTTGCACCTCCCCCAAAACGGGACTATGCTTTTGTGAAGGGGCGGGGTGAGGACGGCACGGGGTTTTCATCGTTTCCCCTGTCTTAGGCGCGACCGAAGCGCAACGGTGTCAGGCCAGCCACGTCACCTCTCCCTGCCCGTCTCAAGGAGATTTGAATGTCGACCACAACGACCACACCGGCGACCCCGAGCCCGCCGGAGGTAAAACTCGCATCTATCAGCCTGACTCCAAATGCCATTGCCAAGGTAAAGGGAATCATGGCGCAGCAGAATCCCGTGCCGGCTGGCCTGGCGCGTCGGGGTTGTGGGAGGCGGATGCTCGGGCTTCTCCTACTCCCTGCAGTTCGACACCGGCGCCGGCATGATGGACAAAGTGTTCGATATCGACGGCCTCAAAGTGTTCGTCGACGTCACTTCGATCATGTACCTGAACGGCTGCCGCGTGGATTACGTCGAGACGCTGGAGGGCGCTGGTTTCAAGTTAGAGAACCCGAACGTGAAGAGCACCTGCGGCTGCGGGTCGTCGTTCAACGTTTAGTCATTATGCACCTCGAAACGAGAATTTTGTTCTCGTTGGATTCGTTAAGCAGCGACCTTGAGACCAACTGCGGATAAAAGAGTGTCCAGATCGTCGGTGACCCGTTGATAGAGTCGGTCAAGTTGACAACGTTTGTCCGGGGCGAGTTTGCGATCGCCGGCAAAAGGCTGGAGGAGACCCGCGGTGAGCGGGGCATAGATGCGCTCGAACAGCTTCAGGAAGAGGACGCAGATGGAATAGCCCTTGTGGGCGAGACGGTAACGCCGAGAGTGGGGCAGTTTTTCCAGCAGACGTTTGGCGCGCAGTTTGGAAAGATCATAGCGCAGCGAGGCCAAGGAGTATTGGGATGGGGGCAGGCCGAGAGCGTCCAAGACCGGGGGATAGAGATCGGCAGTGGTGAAGGTGGAGCCGGCGGCGATGTTGGCATAGCGGACCAGGGCATGCATGACCGCTAGTTGCCGAGGGTGGTCGAGTTTAAGGCCCGGGATCCGCTTCCCGTTGATGAGGGTGGGCTCAGCCAGTTTTTGCAGTTGGCCGCGATCGACGAAAGTTTCCAGGATATCTTGCTGGGCATCGTGGTAGTGGTCAATGATCTCGGACATGCGCTGGCGCAGCTGCGGCAGGTTCTCGACGTTCTTGTTGACCCCATAGTCAGTCACGTCATTGGTGGCAGGCTCGGTTCGTAGCAAGCGATCATCGCGGACGTACTGCTTGGCGAATCCATGGGCGTAGTGACTGCGAATAACGGGATTGGGAAGATCGAGGTCTTCGAGCTCGGTTTGCAGCTTGCCCTTGTATTG
>DATDGP010000195.1:0-10510 GCA_036522035.1 Terriglobales bacterium | reverse complement strand
GGATTCCAGGACGAAATCACCTTCGTCACCCAAGACGGAACCGAAGCGGTCGGAATCAGTTTGTGGGAGCATCGAGCGGACGCGGACGCCCTACGACCGCGGATCTTATTCACAAGTGCTAAAGGCTCTGACGAAAGTGGTCGAGGGAACGCCTCAGGTTCAAACCTATGAGGTTGTCAACTCGACCTTCCACAAGCACCGGACTGGCCGCAAGAGCCTGAAGCGGACAGACCCTTTTCATTCGGTTGAGGGCGGCCGAATCCACCCTCTCTACCGTCCGCTAGGCTGAGATCGAAATGCGAGAGGATCGAGGCTCTTAGTGCTGACGAGGATCATGAAATGTGTTCCGTGGGGGCGTTGCTCATGGCGCTGTCATGGCCCTCGTCCGGGGGTGACCCCGTACTGCGACTAGGATCTGCGGTTTGCGTGGGGGCTATCCTGGCCGGCACCGACGCGATTGGTTCGTGGGGAGATTTCACATGGAACTAGACAAGGCCTTTCACTTCGCAGTCATTCTAGCCTGGGAAGACCTGACGAAGCCTTCCGAGCCCGGCTCAGTGCGGGTTGAATACCGGTGTAAGCCTGGAATTCTCCTGGATCATGTGAGCGTGTGGTCAGCTGGAGCCCCGGGTCACCGAGATCTGGTATGCGACTACTGGACGGCGGCTTCTTTGACCCATCCTAGCGGGGCTCGATTCGAGAATGGCTACAGTTCCGATCGTTTGGCGGGGGCTCTCGACTGGATCATGAAGAACCAGGATCAGTTCACGCGCCATACCAATGCGGGCCGTGATGGCCTGGTTCTGATCCACCCGCCCGCTGGAGATGAACGTACAGAAGCCGCCGCCTGGATGAGAGGGGTCGATGGCACCGTCGCTAACTTCGGCGGCGCTGCAGATGAAAGGGTGCCACTCTCTGCGGCGTCTACCGCAAATTCGAACTAGAAAGCGAAGTCGCCGTCACTCGGAACAGACGAATGGAATAGTCGATTTAGGTGAAGCGGGCGAACGGCCCGACGGCCAGGCCTCAGCCCAGAGGAACGGATGTTACACCCGAAAGGAGACTCAAAATGAATTTCAGACCTCTCCATGATCGAATCCTGATCAAGCGAATTGAAGACAAGCGGACTGTGAAGGGCGAAATCCTGATTCCCGACACGGCCAAAGAGAAACCGCAAGAAGGCGCGGTCGTCGCGGTCGGCACCGGCCGGAAAGACAAGGATGGAAAGGTTGTGCCGCTGGATGTGAAGGCCGGCGATCGCATCCTCTTCGGCAAGTTTTCCGGCACTGAAACTGAGCTAGACAACGAAGAGTATCTGATCTTGCGCGAAGAAGAGGTGCTGGGCATCATTGAAGGTAAGGCCGCCGCGGCCGGAGGGAAGAAATAGACTGGTCGTAGCTGTCAGCGGCCGGTGACGTTTCGTGACGTTCCGGCCGCGGCCAGCCCATAACTGTGACAGCGGACCACAGGCAAGAAGACACATCTGACGAAATCTTGGAGGAATGGAAAATGTCAAACGCAAAGCAACTTGTACATGGCGAGCACAGCCGTCAGGCACTTCTGCGTGGAGTGAACCAACTGGCAGAGGTCGTAAAGATAACGCTGGGCCCGAGGGGCCGCAACGTGATTCTGGATAAGAAGTTCGGTACCCCCACCATCACTAAGGACGGCGTGACGGTGGCGAAGGAAATCGAGTTGAAAGACCCCGTGGAGAACATGGGCGCGCAGATGGTGCGCGAGGTCGCTTCCAAGACTTCGGATGTCGCCGGGGACGGGACTACGACCGCTACCGTGCTAGCCCAGGTGATCTTCCGGGAGGGCGCGAGGACCGTGGCCGCCGGAGCGAATCCGATGGGGGTGAAGCGGGGCATTGAAAGCGCCATTCGCACGGTTTGCGGCTACGATGAGACCACTAAGGATGGTAGCCGTAAGCGAGTGAAGGGCGAGCTCGACAAGTTCTCGAAGCCGGTTGAGGGTGCGATGATCGCGCAGGTAGGCGCAATTTCGGCCAATGACGATCGCGCCATCGGCACCATCATTGCCGAAGCCATGAAGAGAGTCGGCAAAGACGGCGTCATTACCGTAGAAGAGTCGAAGACCATGGAAACGACGCTCGAAGTGGTGGAGGGCATGCGTTTCGATCGCGGCTATCTCTCTGCTTACTTTGTCACCAACCCCGAGCGGATGGAGTGCGTGCTAGAGAACGCTCTGATTCTGATCCATGAGAAGAAGATCAGCTCCATGAATGACGTGATGCCCCTGCTTGAGCAGACTGCCAAATCCGGCAAGCCGCTGCTGATCATCGCTGAGGAAGTGGAAGGTGAGGCGCTGGCCACACTGGTGGTCAACAAGCTCCGGGGCACGTTGCAGTGCTGCGCAGTGAAGGCACCGGGCTTCGGTGATCGCCGCAGGGCCATCCTGGAAGACATCGCCGTTCTGACGGGGGGCAAGGCCATTTCCGAAGACCTCGGCATCAAGCTGGAGAACGTGACTCTGGGGGACCTCGGCAAGGCCAAGAAAATTACCATCGACAAGGACAACACCACCATCATCGAGGGCGCCGGCAAGACCTCCGACACCGAAGGCCGCGTCAGGCAACTGCGCACTCAGATCGAGGAGACCTCGTCCGACTATGATCGCGAAAAGCTCCAGGAGCGCCTGGCGAAGCTGGTGGGCGGCGTCGCCCAGATCAAGGTGGGTGCGGCCACCGAGACCGAGATGAAGGAAAAGAAAGCTCGAGTGGAGGACGCCATGCACGCCACCAAGGCGGCCATCGAGGAGGGCATCGTGCCCGGCGGCGGTGTGGCCCTGGTGCGCTGCATCCCCGCGCTCAGCAAGCTGAAGGGCGGCGAGGACGAACAGATCGGCATCAATATCGTGAAGCGGGCGCTTGAAGAGCCACTGCGGGCGATCGTCCAGAACGCCGGGCACGAAGGCGCCGTGGTGATCGAGAAGGTGAAGTCGAACAGCAACCCGAACTACGGGTTCAACGCGCAGACCGAGACCTTTGGCGACCTGCTCGAAGACGGCGTCATTGACCCGACCAAAGTCACGCGCACCGCCCTCCAGAACGCCGCGTCCATCGCTTCTCTGCTCCTCACCACCGAGGTGTTGGTCGGAGATTACCCGGACCAGGCGGGCGCGTTCCCGGGGGGATCGCCAGGAGGCATGGGCGCCGGAAACTACTAAAGGCAGAAGGCTGAGCGCAACTTATGAGAACTGGGCTCTGGAGTGTTAACCCCCGGCGGAGCAGTCTCCCAGGATGGACTCCCGAAGTGATCTCGCCACAGGGCTGCTTGCTTCGGGTCACGCCGCAATCATGCTCTTCCAGGGCTTACCCTCAATCGGTCGGGGGCTCGAACCGGCCAAAGATCAGATGCAGCCAGCGTTGATCACAGTCAACGCCGAGGGACTCAGAGTGCGGCCCGAGGATCGCAAAAGCTCATTTCCGGTCGAGGCTTTGAGGATTCCGTGAACCTGAATCGGTCCGCTTCCCCAACCGGGGCTTTCTGGCCGGTTGCCGCCGAAAATGCAGAGGGTCTCTCAGGTTCTGGAGTTCGCGGTAATAATAGAGCGCGGTTGGCCGCCTGTTTTTGAACCTCAGCCTCCTGAGAAATGCAATTTCTTCTTCGGTGACATCGCCTTTCAGGGAGTTATCGCCGAGAAACTCCTTGAGCCCCGCCTCGTCCTCAGGAGACTGATTGGATTCCCGTTCGACGTATTCAAACCTCGTTGGGTGCCCTGGGGCCACTCTTCGGTTTAGGACGATTTCCATTCCGAAACTTCCAAGGTCAATGTCCCAGGATTCGATCAGCGGATCTAAGAACGACAGGCAGTTTGCAACGGAGATGTCAAAGATGCCCGTGTCCAGGAAGTCAAGAATAGCGACGCGCATTTCTTCGTAGCTACGATTGCTGAGTCTCGCCACAAGGCGCAGCCAGTTTTCACTCTCCAATTCCTCCCTGGCCACTCTCTTGGTTACATCCAAGAGCTTCTGAGTGACCAATCGCTCGAGCTCACCGAAGGGCTGCTTCTCGAAGATCGCTCCAACCTCTTTCTGCCTGTTTGGCTTGCATTTCCGCAGAACTAGCTCCCGGACTCCGCTGAACAGCGGCGCGGGTGGATCTGCCAGTTTTTTTCGTAGCTCCGCCTGCTGCTCCGACGCTGCCAGTTTCGCCAGCTCACCGTTAGGGAGCTTCAAGAGCCTGCTCATTTTGTCGTAAATGTCCGTCCGGCCCGGCGCAGGGGGTGCCTTTTTTCGAGTCAACAACTGGGAAATGTACGACTCCGTGACCTCGGCAGCGCGTGCCAAGTCGCGTTGCTCCAGATCGAGGTCTTGCAATCGGTGTCGGATCATCAGGGCAAAATCCATCGAACTCTCCGTTTGCTTAACTATAGTGATTAAGCACAGTAAAATGGTCTCAGATTTCACTTGACATGTATAGTGAATTAACTTACTCTGGTTACGGAGGTTGAGCCTTCGCTTCCGACCCTCTCCGGATCACCTGAACTAACTCAGGTTATCTCAAGTCGGATTTCCCCTGCGGCAATTGAAGGGGTGTACATGTTCGCTCACGTGTGTACCTGCAGCTAAAGTTCATCGAACGCCGAGCCGAACTGGGCGCCGTCCCGGCCCAGGCATAGAACGCCGGGGTAAGAACGTTGATGGCCCCAGGCCTTGAAAAGGAAGGGTTTCTGTATGTATATCCAGTACGTCGGGTTCAATGGCACAGCCGGTTCTCGAGCTTATGATTTTCACGTGGTCGACGTGCCCCGTGAACCGCGCAACTTCACCGTCGAAATCAACTCTGAAGCATTTGGACCGTCCCGGTTGAGATTCCAGGATGGTCCGGACATCTGCTTTGCACGGCTGAAGGAGGGGCTGCAAGAAGAGACATCAGACGCCCGTGCTGAAGTCCACCTGAATATCAGTGAGCAGGACGTCCGCGTGTACCTGGAAGCCCACCGTCCGGTCAAGCTACTCGGCAAAGGAAGACGAGAGAGCCTTGTCGAGGAACCGGACGGCTCGCAGGGCCGGCCAAGCTTCCTGACTCGGGCCCCACAACGGGAGATTGCGCGCCAGAAGCAGCAGGATGCTGACGATCGCACTGCGCAAGCGAAGGCTCGACAGGCTAATCAAGCGGCCTTTCGCCCTTAACTTACCCTGGAAGGGTCGAGCTTCAATCTTTCAGGCGGCGTATTTATGCACGCTGCCTTCCGGATGGCTAAACGCGGTGCTGGCCTGAAGTGCGGCACGCCCTCTCACGAAAGCAAGACAGGCTTATCGGGCGGAACCCCCAAAAGGCCGCCCCAACCTTTGGAGGATCAAATGTCTAAACTTTACGTAGGAAATCTGCCCCACAGCACCACGGACAGCAGTCTCAGCGAGTTCGTCACCAATGCCGGTTTCAATGTGGCTTCGGCGTTGGTTATCAAAGACAAGTTGACCGGCGCAGCCCGCGGATTCGGTTTTGTCGAGCTGTCAGAGGGCGAAGATTTGCAGCGGGCAGTGGCTGGGCTGAACGGCCAGTCTCTCGAAGGCCGGGCGCTGACTGTTAACGAAGCGCGCCCACAGCGTACTGGCTTCTCGGGGCAACGCAACGGTGGTGGTGGCCGGGACCGCGGCGACTACCGGCGCGACTACTAAACCGGGAGGTGAAACATGGAGCTGAAACCCGGTCAATACGTTCGTCATTCCAAATACGGCTGGGGAACGGTTGTGGAGTACGATCGTGACCAGACGCTGGTCTTTTTCCGGAGCATCGGCATCAAGCGGCTGGAAACCGATTCGGCCAACTTTGCAGCAATCGCCGGCGAGGCGCCCAAGAAAAAGCACGAGCGGCCGGGGCCGGCGTAGCCTCGCCGTGCAGCCATCGACCGGAGCAATTAGCAAGAAAGTCTAGTGCCAGGTCCGGGTCTGCCCTCGGGCGCCGCCGTCCGCCTCCGTAGGATTCATGAGCAGTTCAGTACATACTTTCCAGACTGCATCCTGCGATCATCAACTTGTGATCTCGCGACTTTGCGGCTTGAAGCAGGACGAGAAGATTCTTCCGCTTTCTTGCCGCGATTGAGGGAACTCCCGACCCGGTGCCGCTCAACCGTTGCGTGCTGCCAGATTTCTGGTTCACATCAAATGGGTGAATTTGTGGAAGCAGTATCCGACTTTCAAAAGATCGCATTTCTCGGCGACTACTTGCCGCGCAAGTGCGGCATCGCCACGTTCACGACGGACCTGCTCACGTCGGTGGCGGCGGAGCACGCTGAAAGCCAGTGTTTCGCGGTGGCAGTCAATGACACCGAGGGCGGATACGAGTACCCGGGCGTAGTGCGCTTCGAGATCGAGGAGCAGGACTTGGCATCCTACCGGCGTGCGGCCGACTTCCTGAACATCGGCAACGTCGACATGGTATGCGTTCAGCACGAGTTTGGAATCTTCGGCGGGCTGGCCGGCAGTCATGTGCTGGCATTGTTGCGAGAACTCAAAATGCCGGTCGTCACTACACTCCACACGGTGCTCCGCGACCCGAACTCCGAGCAGCGCCGGGTCATCAAGGAATTGATCACCCGATCGACCCGACTTGTGGTCATGACCGAGCGGGGAGAACGGATGCTACGGGAGGTTTACCAGGCACCGCCCTCCAAGATTGATCTCATCCCGCATGGAATTCCCGATATCCCGTTTGTCGATCCAAACTACTACAAAGACCAGTTTGGTGTGGAGGGCAGGGTCGTATTGCTGACGTTCGGACTGCTTTCGCCCAACAAGGGAATTGAAAACGTCCTCAACGCCCTGCCACAGATTCTGGCGGATTTTCCCGAGGTTGTTTATATCGTCTTGGGGGCCACCCATCCAAACGAACTGCGCGAGCGGGGTGAGGCCTACCGCCTCAGCCTCGAGATCCTGGCCAAGAAGAACCGAGTGGAGAAAAACGTCATTTTCTACAATCGCTTCGTCGAGCTCGAAGAACTCAAGGAGTTTATCGGCGCCGCCGACTTGTACATCACGCCGTACCTCAACGAAGCGCAAATCACATCCGGCACCCTGGCTTATGCGTTTGGCGCCGGCAAAGCTGTAGTTTCAACTCCATACTGGCACGCTGCCGAACTCCTTGCGGAAGAGCGCGGCGCCCTAGTGCCCTTCGGCGACGCGAAGGCTATTGCTCGCGAGGTGGTGAGCCTGCTCGGCGACGCAACCCGCCGGAATGCTATCCGCAAGAGCGCCTACAAGCTGGGCCGAGAGATGGTGTGGAGCAACGTGGCGCGTCTCTATATGCGCTCCTTCGAGCTGGCGCGGCTGCAAGGCGCCGTCGTCTCTCGAAAGTCCTTTGCCACCAAAACCCTCGACCAGCAGCCGCAAGACTTGCCTGACTTGAAGCTCGATCATCTTTCGCGGATGACCGATTCCACCGGTATGTTCCAGCACGCCATTTTCACGGTGCCTAACTTTTCCGAAGGTTACTGTACGGATGACAATGCCCGCGCTTTCATCCTTGCGGTTTTGCTTGACGAGTTGGAAGAACAACCGGAATGGGTGCGGACCCTGGCCACAACGTATGCTGCATTCTTGAATCACGCCTTCGATCCCAAAACGAAACGCTTTCATAACCACCTGAGCTTTGACCGTCATTGGCTCGACGAACAGGGGTCGGAGGATTCTCACGCGCGGGCGCTGTGGGCGCTGGGGGTGGGCGTGGGACGTTCGCCCCACCGGAGCTTCCAGATCATGGCCGGCCAACTCTTCGCACAAGCGCTGCCGGCGGTGGTGGAATTCACCTCGCCGCGGGCGTGGGCGTTCAGCCTGATCGGGATTCATGAATACCTGCGGCGGTTGAGCGGAGACAGCCTGGTGGATCAGGCTCGCGAAACGCTTACAACGCGGCTGATGGAACTCTTCGCTAAGGCCGCCCAGCCGGATTGGCTCTGGTTTGAAGATGCGTTGGCGTACGACAATGCCAAGTTGCCGCATGCTTTGATTCTGAGCGGACAGGCTACCGGACAGGCTAGGCTGCTGGAACGGGGTCTGCAGTGCTTGCGTTGGCTGGCGGAAGTGCAAGACTCCGAACACTGCCACTTCCGGCCTATCGGCAGCAACGGGTTTTATCGGCGCGGTGGCGCCCGCGCGAACTTCGACCAGCAACCCATCGAGGCCCAAGCTATGGTCTCGGCTTGCCTCGACGCCTACCGGATCACGTCCGATCCTTGGTGGTATGACCAAGCCCAGCGAGCTTTTGATTGGTTCTTAGGCTGGAACGATCTCGGGTTGGAGATCTACTCGCCCAGCAATGGCGGCTGCCGCGACGCTTTGCACGTGGACCGTGTAAACGGGAACCAAGGCGCCGAGTCGACGCTGGCCTTTCTGCTGTCTCTGGCCGAAATGCAGCTCACCCACAATGGTATGACGGTCTTCCACGAGCCCGCCCCCGAACTCCTGGCCACCCCATGAAGCCCGTCGCCGTCGAGCGCGCTAACGTCACACTTTATCCGGACCGGACGCGCGTGCTACTTCGCCCGTTCCATGCCATGAGCGACCAGCGCGCTATCACCATCTGTGCGGAGGTCGCAGCTCTTCCCGAATGCCAGGTCTACGCGTTATGGGAGCAGGTGCTGACCGAATTTGGAGAACGGCACCTGAAGATTCGCACGTTCTTCAGACGGCGGTTTCAGGAAGTTCGACCCTATTTGCTCACGGACGATAAGCTCTCGGAAGAACGCGAGCTGTTGCTGGGCGCGTATTTCAGTCACGAATATTCGCTCGAAGCCACGGCGCTATTCAATCCCTCCATCGTGCCGCATCCGGATCAATCGGCTGTCCCGCCAGGGTCGCTTCGTTTCATCCTGAGCCTCCGGGCTACGGGCGAAGGGCATGTCTCCTCGATTGTCTTTCGCACCGGTTCCCTGGACGCCAACGGTAAGATCAAGATCGAGGCGCACAGCCGCTACAGCCTCGAGCCCGCGCCGGCGCCCAACGTCACCTACAACAAACAACTGTTCGAGCGCAAGTTGCAAGACCTGGGTCTGGAGGGGGGCTTCAGCCTGCAGGCTCTCAAAACGTTGGACGATTCCTTGACATTGGATGAGCTAAGCTCCGGCATCAGTCTGGCCCTAAGCCAGCTCCGGGCGCCCAATCTGGAAACCGAGGGGGTAGCGAAGAACATCCTCATTCTCGCCCAATCAAATTACGAAGTACAATTCGCGCCGGACACGGCCTTATCAGAACGCGTGCTATTTCCCGCCACGCCCGCGCAGAGCAATGGAATTGAGGACGCCCGCTTCGTTGCGTTCCATGACGAAGACGGTACGCGGACTTACTACGCCACTTACACGGCTTACGACGGCAGGGTAATTCAGCCCCAGTTCCTCGAAACGCCGGACTTTCTCCACTTCAAATTTCTTACGTTGAGTGGCCCGGCGATCAAGAATAAAGGCCTGGCGCTCTTCCCGCGAAAAATCAAAGGCCGGTACGTGATGCTGGGCCGGCAGGACTACGAAAACATCTACGTGATGTACTCGGACCATCTGCATTTCTGGCACACCGCGCAGTTGATCTTGAAGCCAGCGTTCCCTTGGGAATTCATCCAGTTGGGCAACTGTGGGTCACCTATTGAAACTGAAGCCGGCTGGCTGGTGCTCAGCCACGGCGTCGGCCCGATGCGGAAGTATTGCATCGGCGCCTTGCTGCTCGACCTTGACGACCCGACCAAAGTAATCGGTCGCCTGCGCGAGCCGCTCATCAAGCCCAATGAAAGTGAGCGCGAAGGTTACGTCCCGAACGTCGTTTATTCCTGCGGCAGCCTCTTGCACGGCCGGCGCCTCATTGTTCCTTACGGGGTATCCGACTACGCCACAAGGTTTGCGACCCTTTCGACCGATGAAGTCTTGGCTGCCATGGAACAGCCGTGATCGGCGCAAACCTGTCGTCCGCAATAATCCCGTACGCCCGGATTCATGCCCTCCAAATGGTGACCCATGTCGGTGGGATGTGCGATTCTGGGGTTGATGCCGAAATTGAATTCTCTATGCCACGTGGCTGTGACCGCCCTCGATCTATAGCTGGACGCCTTGAGGTTTGTCAGGCTCAGTCTGCGACCTCGGAGCGCTTTGGCTGCTGAGAACCTCTTCCTTCGCAAGCAACTGGCTCTGTATTTGGAGCGCCAAGTTAAGCCTTGCCGGGCGAAGGCTGCCCCGAAGTTGACTCTCATCTTGCTTTCCAGACGGTTCGCCTGGCGAGAGGCTCTGACCGTCGTCAAGCCCGAGACCTTCATCCGATGGCACCGGGAAGGCTTTCGGCTGTTCTGGCGCTGGAGATCCAAACCGCGAGGTCGACCGCGTATTCCTCCCGATCTCCAGAGACTGATTGCCGAAATGGCCAGGGCCAACCTGACTTGGGGCGAGGAGCGCATCGCCGCTGAACTGTTGTTGAAACTGGGGATTCGAGTGTCGCCTCGAACGGTCAGACACTATTTGCCACTCGACCGCGGGCCGCAGCCCCGAATTTCGTCCAGGGTTGGAT
>DATDGP010000194.1:0-8033 GCA_036522035.1 Terriglobales bacterium | reverse complement strand
CACTTCCGGCCGCCCGACAAATTGCTGGCTATGCTTCGAGGCCAGGGCTAGCACCGTTATGCGCCGTCCAGAGCCTCGCCTGGAGCCGATTTCTCGGCCGAGGCTTCAGCAACTCCGCATATCCATGGACGGCGCATATTTCCTTCCGTCCACGGACTCGAGGGCCACCAGAATCTTCATCTGAGGGACGATCTGGATCACTGCGATTCCCAAAACGCCCGGCCCAGCCCACCCAGGTCCGGCGCCGCCGTCCCTTTCCAATGAATGCACATCTTGCCGCGCCGCCCTTCCAACTCAATCTGGCACTCTGATACCGCCGCGGTCGTCGGCGAGGCGAGCAGTTCCATGAAGGCCGGCGCGGCCTCAGTCCCTATCCCTTGGTGTCGGCTCTCTGGTCGACCGGCGCGGCGTGACTTCACTCCGGCCCTCTTCCTCCTCCGGGACCTGCTTATGGCACCGCTTGATTCCAGCAACTGCTTCAGCTTGCTGTAATCCAAACGCAACGTCTTCGCGGTCTGAAACACCCCGTGCTCCCCTGCCAGCGCAACCGCTGCAGTCCACAGCCGCTTCGGAATCGGCCACCGGCCCGTGTGCGCGCTCCGCCACCGCTCGAAGCGCTTCAGAACCTTCTGCATCTTTGGGGAAATGTCGGGCGACTCTCTGGGCATCGTCGATCCTCCTGGGCGAAAGACCGACGTTATCAACTCCGGCTAGGCCGAGTCACGCAGCCTCACCGAAAGGACACGTCCGCCGCAAGCGCCAGCGGCTTCGTTCTAACGACCCTATCGGAAGTGACCCGGCGAACCCGTGTTTCTGCTCTCATCCGAACGTTTTCGCGCCGGGTCACTTCCGATAGAGTTCTAACGTTACAGAGGATCTATTGAGCTCATCGGATGACAGGAGGTGTTGGGGCCAGTTGCCCAGCGCCAGGGCTGCTCTCTCCAACCGGACAGGAGGCAACGGCTACTGAATTGCGTTCGAGGCGAGCGCGTTTTTCAGGGATTCGGGGATTGCCTCGGCATGCGCAACCAACTGGCTCACCTGCCAGAGCTGAGTGGTGGTCAATTTATCTTTGAATGCCGGCATCCCCGACAGTCGAATGCCGTTGGCAGCTTTCCAATAGCTTTCGGAGGCCGGGTCATCGGTGACACCCTTGCCGTTGAATAAATCTGTGGGCTTGGGGAACATCATATTCAACAGGTCAGAAGGGTGACCCGGAAGGCCGTGGCATACGGCGCAATTCTTCCTGTAAATGTCGGCGCCGGCCGTTAAGTTCGGCTCGTCGGCAGGTATCGGAGGTTCTCCCACGCGCTGCTCTTCTATATGTGCGTCGAGAGCCATCTTGGCCATTTTACGCTCGAACGGCATCATGGGATCCGCAACTGCCACCGGCGCCATGCCTGAAGCGAAGTAGTAGTACGCTCCCGCCAGCACCCCCACGACGCCCAGGATATACCCGACGATGAGACCTTTGGTCATTGCCAACTCCTTTGCCGGGTGCCGCGGAGACGACATGCCGCGTGATTGCAGCCTCCATTCAAATGAAGCGACGACGACATCATGAGGCCGAGCCTAAAGCCAACACCCTCGTTTCGCGATGGTGTTCAACGCACGGGTGACGGTTGAGGTCGCGCGACAGCATCAATTTGAATGGCAATTTGTCAGCCCCTGAAGTCAAACCAAAGCTTACGCCCGTTTTAACATTCAGGAACTCACCGTTATGATCCATAGCCGCCCACACCTCATGAAACTGCTGATCAAGAGGCAGGAAATGCCGCGGCGGGCCGAAATCGGCGTATTCCTCAGCGGCAACCGCCCACTTGTCATTCAGGTTATAAGCCACGCGGCCGGCAGGCACGAACTCGAGGTTTCCAAAACCACCCGTGTAATTCGTATCGACAATCGGATTGTAGATCAGGTCCGCCCGATGCAAATGCAATCCAACGATCGGCCTTAACTTCGAAGTGATGCGCTTGGGCTCCCAAATAGAGGGGGTTGACGCTGAATTCGAAGTTGAGGCGTAGAAAAAGTTGTGGTCGTGAGCGTGAGGTCGCACGAAAAGCTCGCGAATCTTGAAGCCACTGATGGTGGCGTGGCGCCCTGTAGAGTAAAGGCTGTAAACAGGGAGATAGAGCCCCTGCTCAAACCAAGGCGCGACGCCGTATGCCCATTCGGCGGCGCCATTCACCGAGTCATCTGGAACGATAGCGCCCGGGAAAGTGGCATTCTTTCGACCGATGGGTGTGAAGTTGGTATGCATCATCAGATTGAAAAATACCTTGGTCGGCGATCTCCGCATCGTACACCTGGATCTCGTCGGTTTGTGCGAGGCTCGGCGCAGCTATCGCGAGCAGATTGATCGCTGTGAGCACGAGCGTACGCATATCGATTCCACGACGAGTTTGCCCTTCATGTGACAACAACCCAGCCCGCAGAAGTCAGATCACTCAAAGGGAAAGGTACCGATCCGCTCGGTTGTGAACTCGACCGGGGGCGGAAGCCCTTTTTCAAATGCTGGTTGATCCGGTAGGCCTTCACTTCAAACCCGAGGTCGCGGTCCATCGCTGTGATGACCAGTTTCACGCGGTTGCCCTGCTTGACCGTGATAATTGCCGGACTGAATTCATATTTCTTGGTACTCACCTGAATAGTCGTCGCTGAGCCTGCCGGGGCAGTCCCTGGCCCAGGAGGACCGCGCACGGGGCCGTGAGGGCGAGAATCAGAGCAACGCAGGAAAGTGCTTGCTGTCTTGGATTCATGTCGGTTCTCCTAAGGCTGGCCCAACGGGCACCGGCTCTACCTTCGCAAGGACCGAAACGGGGAAAAGCGGAGTTTTCCAGAGCACAAGACCCATCTGAAACGGCCCGGTGCGATGCACCTCGAAGTCTCCGCAACGCGCGAGCGAACCAAGTTGCAGCAATTCATTTCGGGTATAAGCCTGACGAACGCTGGCCGCGCCGTCAAGGCGCGACACGCGGTGCCGCCCAAAGCAGGGCATCACGCGGACAAGCGCGTACGGAAGCCAGTGACGCACGGTGTCGTTGACGACCACGGCGTCGCGGGCCACCGAGGCTAAGTTGCGAAGCAGTGCCAGTGCTCGCTCCCCTGAGAAATGGTGAAGGAGCAAGTTACAGGTGACGAGGTCGAAGCTCCCATCCGCAAAGGGCAGCGCAAGGACGTCGGCAACCACAGGACCAAGGCCTTCCGATTCCGGACCACGCCCACCGATCTGCAGATGAGGCAAGCGGCGATCTAGGACTAAGAACTCTGACTCGATTTGCCGCCGGCACAGCTCACGGCGGAGCTGTCTCGCCAAACGTCCGTCGCCAGCTCCAACTTCGAGGATGCGTACCCGGCGCTTGCCGGCTCGGCGGCAGAGGCCCTCCAGCAGGCGCAGGTTGCCGGAGAGTCCCCCGAGATAGCGGTTGATACGCCACAGGTCGTCCAAATTAGCTCGGATCTCGTCAGCTGTGAGGAGGCCACGATCGAGCAGTTCCAGGGAAGTAAGGCGGCGCATGGGTTGACTCACAATGCGAGCAGTGATCAGCCGGCACGAGGCCGCCCAGCGCCACCGATTCATTCGGTTCCTCTTTCACGGGTTCAACGCCCGCCGCTGTTCATTCGGACTGCCACGTCATATCCACCTTTACCGGAATTTCGTTCTTGATCGGAATTGCCAGAAGCTTCGGCGGGTCGATCTTGAAATCGGAAACGGTCGTCGGGATGGTGCCGGTGATATGGATTTCGTTTCCCTGTTTGGTCGTCTCGAACGCCACTTGCTTGTAGTGGGCGGTTTGTCCGGCAAACTGGATTTCGAGATCTGCCTTGATCGCTCCTGATGTGGAGCTCTCCTCTGGCAATTGGGTTCGCACGATCACCATGGGAAACTCGCCCCCACGCGTCACCTGCAGCACGTGAAGATCGCGGTTGCTGTCTCCCGAATCGAAGGACTTTACCGGCACGGCGATCAGAAAATCACACACTCCGGCGTGACAAGAGCCTTTCCCCTTCGCAGCATGGCTGACGCCATCCACTTCATGCAGGGGATGGCTCACGTAATAGGTGAGTATCGATTTTTCAAGAATCCACTGGCTGTCGGCGCGGACGATTTGGGGCAGTGCGAGTAGAACGGCAATCAGGAATAGCTTGCGATTCATCATTGTGCCCTCTAGAACTTCACCGAGACCGAGATAATGGCGGCCCCATAGGCCGCAGCCGTTACGGCGGCAACGTCAGAATGGTACTTAGCAATTCCGTGGACCCTCTCGTTGTTGCTGAGCTGGTTGTACGCGATCGCTCCAAGGATGGGCGTCAGGATCATGCCGGGTCCGTGAATCCACGCCAGTGCCTTGTGCACGCGGATTGGACCGTGGGCCTGCACACCTGGAACCTTGGGCGCGCGAATGGCGAAGTAAGCGCTCGTGAAGTAGAGGTCAGCAGTCGCCGCGCCTAGAACGGTGTGCAGATTCCGCCCGCTCGCGCTGCCGGGCATCCCGTGGTGACCCGTGGCGCCGGTGGACGTGAAGAGCGCGGCGACCATGGGAGCCGTTGCGATCAGACCGAGCCGCTGGTGTACCTGGAGCATGTGCGATCGCTTATCCAAGAGCGCCTGGTACTGAGGATTTCCCATAGCCTGCACCGGCGAAATCCCGAGGTCGGCAAGCGTCGGCGCGCCGCCAGCGCCGGACGGGATTGTCAGGGTGGCGTCGAACGTCTGCTTGGCGCCGGCCGCGATTAGAAGGGTCGCCACTTTGGCGTCAAGTCCCACGGCGGACACCGAAACTTCATAGTCGCCCGCAGGGAGATTCGTTAACTCGTAGGCTCCCGTCGAATCGGTTTGTGTCTTTAGTAATTGGCCCGTGCCGACGTTCTTCACGGAGACATTGGCGTTTGCAATTGGCTTCGCCAAAGGTCCCCGAACTGTGCCTGACAGTGTGGCGCCGCCAGCCTGGCCCCACATCGGCGTCGAAAGCAGCAGAAAGAATAGTGCGGTCTCAAGAGAGAGAACGAACTTAGCCGCATATAGATTCACTTCGGTTCTCCAAGGCTCAGAGGACTTTGAGGGAGAGACGTTATTTACCCTTCCTTCAGCTAACGATCGCGCCGTCTCAAGGGCCAGGACACCAACAGGGCGCCTCGGGCGCAGAGTTGGATTAAGACGCCGGCAGGGATGGCAGAGAGCCTCCGGCGACGCCCGCCACCCGTACCGAGTGCCAGCATAACAACACTCGCCGTCGGTGCATCCCCAAAGCTGTCAACATGAACGAAATGTCATTTCGGGTTCATGTGGCCTTGTAGGCCGGTAAGAGGAAGTTCGACAAGGGGAGAATCAAGTTAGAGTGGTAAGGGGAAGCGCAGCTCAAACAGGTTGCATCGCGCTGATGGGGAGTGAGACTGTTACTGTAGCTCCGCCGCGCGGACCGTTGGAAATCCTGACGGTTCCTCCATGCGCCCGAACGACGGCGTCCACAAATGCGAGCCCGAGGCCATTCCCGGGCGAGCTTTCCCCTTTTACGAAACGCTCCAAGGCTCGGCCGGCGATTTGAGCGGGAAAACCTGGTCCGTTGTCTTCAACGACGAGTTCGGCATTGTCGGCGTGCGAGCTGAGACGAATACCAATCTGGCAGCCATCGGTCAAGTGCATAAGCTCATTTTCCAGCAGATTACTCAAGACGCGGTTGAGAAGTCCAAGGTCGGCTTCAACAAAAACGGAACCGCCAAGGTCAGTCCGCACCTCGTGATGTCTTTCAGCCATTGCGGGCTGATAGAGACTTACCAACTGCGTCACAACTTCGCGAAGATCAACCGGCGCGCGGTCTAGATGAAGCGCCCCAGCTTGAGCCTCGGCAACATCCAGCGTGGTATTTAGCAGGGCTGACATCCGGTCCAGTCCTTCGATAGCCTGCCCGACCGCCTCTCTCCAGTGCTCGCCGTTTTCGGCCGAAAGCGCTCCTTCGAGGGTCCCTCGGATCGACGTGACCGGGCTTTTCAGGTCGTGAGCCACCGAATCGGTTACGGTGCGCAACTGGTTTACGGACGCCTGGATGCGCCCCAGCATGTGGTTGAATGTCCTGGCCAGCCGGGATATCTCGTCAGAACTTGCGGGCTCGGGAAGCCGCTCATCAAGTTCCTCGCTGCCGATTCTAGCCACCGTCTCGGTGATGCGCTCGACCCGCCTCAACGTGCGCCGCGCACTCAGATATGAAATCAGGAGCCCGAACAAAACGGTTCCGACCCATACCGACACGAAGCGGCGGGTGAGCTTGTGCAGGATGTGCCTGTCGCCGCGCTCGGAAAGTCCCAGGTAAATGATGTCCGGTCCTGCATGCGCGGGTGCCACACGAAAGCTTGCTGCGGACTGTCGCCACCCCTCAACGTTGATCGACTGCGGCACCCCCGCAACCCAGTTTGCCTGCTGGATGGCGTGCCAGAATTCCTCCATTGGTCCAGGCCCTACAAAGAGGGCGTCGGACTCCGCTGCCGGATTCACCCGGAGGAAGAACACGGCGTTCATACGCTCTCCCCCAGAAGTCGTCTCGTTCGGAACCTCATGCATCGCGAGTTCGGCAACCTCCTTCACAATGTGGTTGTAGAGGCTGTCGCGCGGCGTGTTCTGCGCCACCTGCGCGAGCACTTGAGCCTCACCGGTGAGCCATGCATCGGAACGGGCGCGAATCTCCTGAGCAACAAACACGTAGACGATAAAGAACGCGACGAACGTTCCCAGCGAGAAAGCCAGCGTGGTCCACAACGCGATACGCCAGGCAGCGGTGGTGCGGAAACTCTCAGGCATGCTTCAGGAGGTACCCAACTCCTCGAATGGTGTGAATCAACGGCCGGCAACCGGCGGCGTCAACCTTGCCCCGCAAACGATAAATGTGAACGTCTACAACGTTGGTGACAGGGTCAAAGCGCATGCGCCAGACGTGGTCCAGAATCATGGTTCGCGTTACCACCCTGCCAGCGTTTCGGCAAAGATATTCCAGCAGAGAGAATTCCTGCGGCGTAAGCTGAAGCGCTCGGTCCCCCCGCCGCGCTTCCCGCCCCACCAGGTCGAGCTGAAGGTCAGCAACTTCGAGCCGTGCTGATTCCTTTTGCGGAGTTGAAGAGCGCCGCAGCAGGTTCCTCAGCCTCGCGAGCAGCTCCGCCAGGGCGAACGGTTTCGTCAGGTAGTCATCGCCGCCATGTTCCAGACCCTTCACGCGCTCATCGACGGAGCGCCGGGCCGACAAGATCAAGACCGGAGCCGAGCTACCCTGAGCGCGGCAGCGCGCAATTAAGTCAAGTCCGTCCATGTCGGGCAGACCTAGATCAATGATGTGCGCGTCATGAACGCCCTGCAGGGCGAGGGCCTCCGCGCGTTTTGCGTCAGAAGCAGTGTCCACCCGATACCCCGCTTGGACGAGCGCCTGTGCCACGAATCGCTGAATCGCCAAGTCGTCCTCAACCAGAAGCAGCCGCACCGTGAAGACCCACCGGAAGGGGGTATGTTGACCAGAAGACTTACTATATGATGCCTCGGTCAGTCCTCGCGTTGACCTCTTCGTGCACAAGCGAGCGTGGTGGTCTCGTCGCGGGACGACGACGTGGGCCAATGGCAGCCGCGTCCTAGCTCTTGGCCTGCCGATGATTCAAGTTGCCGTTAAACGGCTTATCTGTGGAAGTGCGCTGCCAAGGGGGCCGCGCCGAGACACAAGGACCTGGGTATTGGGGGTTTCGGGGCGTTCGCTACTCGCTCTTGGTTATTCGTTGCGCAGCGCGATGAAGTGATTCCGCACGGCGTGGAAGTTCCATTTGTTCCACCAGAGATTCCAGCCCCCTACCCCTCCCAAGATAGGGTACCCACAGCCAAACTCGCTACAGGGGTATCCCGCAGATAAATCCGGGGCACGGTGGGGTGGTCCCCTGGGCTGAGACAAGCAGTTAAGACACTGCCCGCCGTTCGCTGGAATTCGATTGTACAGCGAAGCGGTTGTCCTGCAAGATGGCGCTCGGCTGGTGAAGCGGAGGCAGGCTCTGCAGGAGTGCAACCT
>DATDGP010000193.1:0-13407 GCA_036522035.1 Terriglobales bacterium | reverse complement strand
GCCAGCGACTGAAGGCGCTCCTGTTCATCTGCTGTCAAAACCAAGGGTCGTTTGGGGCGTCCGGTTCGCATCTAAGCCTCCTGTATCTTAGACGCCGCCGGCCCGAACTTAGTTCACTTATTTCTGTGACAGGAGACTAGTTTTTGAGAGTGTAAGTTCAGGGATGGCGCTATGTCAGATTCCTCTCAAAGATGTGGCAATTGTAGGGCGGTCGGGCGGCAAGTCACGGCCGCGCCCTCGAATTGGCGGATCCACGACATCAGGTGGGTACGCGAAAAAACACATACGATCGAAGCCTAGACTCCCTTATTATCAACACGCCTTCCGAACGAACCTGTCATCTAAGTGATTCTACGCCATTTATCTTGATAATCCCGTCAACTTATTGATGCGCAGTCGCTTAGCTCGTTGGCCTGAGCGGCTGCATCCGCCGCAATGCACAAACGCACGCACCAGTTGAATACTCGCCTGAACCGCGCCAGAGCTCGTGAGAACGTTGGCAAGCATGACCGCGCCGTGCTCGGTGACCATGTGCGGCGCGTACTTTGCGTGCCCGGCCTCGCTTCTAAGGTCACACTTTGTGATCTTAGAGCCCGAACGGCTCGGGCCTCCTCCAATGAGAGCTCGAACATAAAATCTTCAGGAAACCGCTCCGCGTTTCGCTTGACCGCTTGGTTCAAGACGCGTGTTTCTACTCTGTAAGGTTCGGCCAGGTCGCGGTCCAACATCACCCGATGCCCCCGGAGCACAAGAATCCTCCGTGCAATGACTTCAATCGCGATCATCTCTTGACGACCGGGACTTGTTCCCATTTCGCAGTCCTACGTGCCTTACACCCTCACGGCAGACGCCAGCCAACTCCACTGAGTGGACCGCTGACGTTGGGCGTCATAGCTTAAATATCAGCGATCTCGATCGGTTTCTCATACGACAGACCGCAGAGAGAAAGTGGCACCTCTATCCCATTCCTGGAGCATTCGCTCTCCGATTTCGGCGAACTCTGGGTGGTGTTTGATGTAGACGCGGGCCTCGGCAGTGGTTTCGACAATAGCCTCATCAATGCGCGCCAAGATCTGCTTGATCCTGGAGGGTGTGCATCCAAGGCGGGTTTCGCCGAGCCTGCGAAGTTCCTTGGCGCTGGGCCAGCGAGTGCTGCCATTCAGAGTAAGGGCCATGCTGTCCTTTGCAAGATAGACGGAGGTGGTCACGACATCGTAGACCGGGGCGAGCCTTGCTTCCCCAAGAACATCGTCATAGACAATCGCGAAATTCTTCAGGTGCGCGTCGCCATTGCGAAGCGCAGAATTGAGGGCAATCAGGGTGAACAGTTTTTCAAGGTCGTCATTGACGTGCGGTGAGTTCGCGAACTGCTGAAAGCGTTTCAGGACCGAAGTCTCGTAACTGCCACGATATTTTTCGTCCGTTCTCCGCGCGTTAAGCACACAGAAGTCCTCAAAGCCGCGATAGGTGCCGTCTGCGCGCAGATCGAAGCGGTCTATCACCAGAGCCATCCCATCTTCAGCAATCTGGTACGGGGGCACTTCGAGTCCGCACCTTCGCGCCACACTGAGACAGAAATGCTCGTTCGCAGCAAGCTGCGGATATTCGTTGGGCTCCCAAAACTTCACGATGTGGGTGGCGCCCCGGTAACTCTGAGACAGGCGGGGACGATGCTCCATTTCGGCGAACGCTTGTTCGTCGCGGACGAGGATCTTCGGCTGAATCCCGCTGATGCCGGAAAACGATGCGAACTTCTCCAGCAAGTAGCGGAACAGATCCCCGCCGCGCCGCCGCGTCAGAATTTCATCGACGGACTGGAAGGGTACTTCCTCGTGAAGTTGCTCCTTATCACCGGTATATCGAATACGTCCGATCTGTGAACGGCCTACTACGGAGAGCAAGTCGAAATCATCAAACGTGCCGGTAGCCTTCGCAAAGGCGAGGCGGAGCCGCTCCCGAAGGATGCCTTCGGGTAAATTCATCTCGAAAATTGGCGGCAGGCCGAAGGAGATATTCCAGGAAGGCAATCGCACTGGCATCGTGACGGAGACGCCACGCTTGGGGTCCGTATGAGGCAAGTACGCGAACGTGCTGCCGCGCTCGCCATGCCGATCAAGCAAGCCTGCTTCCGCGGCCTCGGTCCACACTTTGATCATTACGATCCTCTGCCATCAGTTCGTCGAGCGTCGGCCTGCGGGCGGTTGCATCCTGGAGCCTCAGTTCGAGCCCGAGCGCCGAGAGAAGCTTGCCGATTTTGGAGAAGCCGAGCTCTCCAGCGCGGCCGTTCTCAAGCGCGTCGAGACTGGCCCTGCTCAGAGATGCCTTACGGGCAAGTTCATTTTGGCTCAGACCCAGCTTCTTTCGTCGAGCGGCAATTTGTTCGCCTATGGAGACTAACGTAAGCATGCGCCTAATATAATAGGCATCTGGCATTTCAAGATTGACTACGCGGGCCCAGGTGCAGACCTGGATGCCCTGAGCCGGGACGAAAGGCAGCCCCTCAGTTCACGAGATTGAACCGAAGCTGCCGATCAAAGAAATCATCGCTCTGATGGACGAGGAGACGCGAGCGATTTACTTCCGGCGGGCGCGGGAAGACTGCTGGCGCTGCCTCGCAGCAGACCTGGGATGTCCGAAGCTGCAATCCCAAGAGCGATAAAGCACGCTGTAAGTGCCCGCGGCACCGCCTCGCGAGGATTGGGCCAGCATTACCTCCGCTCCGAGTAATGTAATGAACATAAAGACCGCGAACAGCAGCGCCGCGCCTCGTGATAAACGCCGAAAGTGTTTCATTATTCCTTTCATAAAACCTTTCTCACCTACGGCGTGTACTTGAACACGGTGCCGCAGCCGGAATCGCCGCCGCCGTAAGTAGTGCCGTAGAGATTCCCTGCCGAGTCCCGGATCACGCCTCCTACGGGGTCCTCGCCGTCGCTAAAGGACTCCCCAAACTTGTACAGCACCGTTTCCTTACCGTTCGAGTTCAGCTCAAAGAGCACGCCGCAGCCGCTAGAATTATCGACGCACGAGGTGGAACCGCCCACCTCGGCGGTACCGTAAAAATTGCCGGAGCCGTCACGGGCCAAACCGTCCTGTGGGTACCCCCCGTTCCCTCGACCGTTGAAGTTCAGGAGCACGCTTTCGGTACCCGAGGGGGCTACCTTGAATACCACACCATACCCAAAGCCTGTCGGGTCGTCGTATGCGCCGCCGTACACCGTAGTGCCGTAAAGGTTTCCAGCAGGGTCTCGCAGCAGAGTGGTCCCTCCCGGAAACCCGCCGTCGTTTGGAAAGCCCGCAAAGCTGTGCAGCGTGGTCTCGGCGCCGTCGGGCGCCAGCTTGAAAACCGTTCCGAAACCGAGCGCGCCGCCATTCTCGGTCGTGCCGTAAAGGTTACCCACTGAGTCGCGGACCATGGTTCCAATCGGGTTGGCCCCGTCGCCCGACCCTTGGGATCCGAAGTTGTAGAGCACGGTCTCCACGCCAGCCGGGCTCAGCTTGAAGACCACGCCACTCCCCAGGCTGCCCCCGTACGCCGCAGTGCCATAGGCGTTACCAGCGCTGTCCGCGACCAGCCCTCCAATGGGCTCATTGCCGTCCCCATTCGCGGTAAAGCTGTCGAGCAGCGTGTCCTTCCCGTCCGCGGTCACCTTGAAGACCGCTCCGCTGTCGGACAGACCGCCAACGGGAGTGGTTCCGTAAAGATTGCCCTTCCGGTCCAGGATCAGGTTTGCTAACGCGGGGTTTTCTGCGTCGCGAATATGAGTGGAGAAGCTATAGAGCAATGCTTCCGTGCCGTTGGGCGTGACTTTGAAGACCGATCCAAAACTCTTAACTCCGCCATTGTAGGTAGTGCCGTAGAGATTGCCAGCCGAGTCGCGAACCAGGCCGGCCGCGGGATTTGCCCCGTCCGGCTCGCATTGAAACGAATAGAGCACGCTGTAGGCGCCTGCTGCAGCGCTTCGCGAGGATTGAGCCGGCAGCACCCGTGCTCCGAATACTGGACTGAATATCAAGGCCGCGGACAGCAGCGCCGCGCCCCATGATAAATGCCGAAAGTCTTTCATTATTCCTTTCATAAAACCTCTCTCAACTACGGCGTGTACTTGAACACGGTGCCGCACGCGTTAGCGCCGCCGTAGTAGGTGGTGCCGTAGAGATTCCCTGCCGAGTCTCGGATCACGCCTGCTGCGGGAACCTCGCCATCGCCGGAGGACTCCCCAAACTTGTACAGCACCGTTTCCTTACCGTTCGAGTTTAGCTCAAAGAGCACGCCGCAGCCGCCACCATCGTTGCACGAGGTGGAACCGCCGGACTCGGTGGTACCGAAAAGATTGCCGGAGCTTCCACGGACCAAACCCACTGGATAGCCCCCGTTTCCTCGACCGTTGAAGTTCAGGAGCACGCTTTCGGTACCTGAGGGGGTTACCTTGAATACCGTGCCATAGCCAAAGCCCACAGAGTTATCGTATGCGCCGCCGTAGATCGTAGCACCGTAAAAGTTTCCAGCAGGGTCCCGCAGCAGACTGACCCCTGCGGGAAACGCGCCATCGTTGGGAAAGCCCGCAAAGCTGTGCAGTATGGTCTCGGTGCCGTCGGGCGCCAGCTTGAAAACCGTTCCGAAACCGAAGGCGCCGCCATTCTCCGTGGTGCCGTAAAGATTACCCGCTGAGTTGCGGACCAGACTTCCAATCGGGTTGTTCCCGTCGCCGGACGTTTGAGATCCGAAGTTGTAGAGGACCGTCTCTACGCCACCCGGGCTTAGCTTGAAGACCACGCCGGTCCCCAAGCCACCATAAAACGCAGTGCCATAGGCATTACCCGCGCTGTCGCGAACCAGTCCTCCTAAGGGCTCGTTGCCGTCCGCATTCCCCGTAAAGCTGTAGAGCACCGATTCCTCCCCGTCCGCTGTCACTTTGAAGACCGCTCCTCCCTGGCCTTGCAAACCGAATTTACCCCCGCTGGGCGAGGTTCCGTAGAGGTTGCCCTTTTCATCCAGGATCAGCTTTGCCACCGCGGGATATTCTGCGTCGTCACCGTAAGGATAACCGGAGAAGCTGTGGAGCAACGTTTCCGTCCCGTTGGGGGTGACTTTGAAGACCGATCCCAAGCCCTTAACGCCGCCATTGTAGGTAGTGCCGTAGAGATTGCCCGCCGAGTCGCGAACCAGGGGAGCATCGGGATTCGCTCCGTCCGGCTAGCATTGAAATGTGTAAAGCGTACTGTACGCACCTGCGGTAACATCGGGCCCGGACCGAGGCGTGATCTCTCCCGCTCGGAGTAACGTAACGGACATGAATGCTGCGATAAGGGCCCCGCCACGGCGCGATAAGCGTCCGGGCCAGCGTTTCATAATTTCTTTCATCGAATTCTCCTTGATGTTAATCCAAGCATTCCGAACTGTGATTAGTCCCTCGACCGAGTAACCCTTCGCCGATGCGAAGCTAATGACTTTGCCAAACGTACGACGTGCCGTTGTACTGGCACACGAACAGATAGCTTCCAGTTGTGCCGGTGTTGGTGTACAAGCTTCCGACAGAATTCGCGGCACAAAGGCCGGTCGGCGGCAGCGTACCACTCAGAGGACCTGCAGTCCAAGTCGAAGTGATGTTGGTTGTTCCGTTCAACGAGGCCACCGCCACGCTTGTGGGAAACTGGCTCGCTGTGACGGCGCTGCTGAGCGTAGGACACGTACCCGAAGCGGAGGCGGGATGTCCGCAGTGGCATTCGAGTCAAAGGCCACGCCTATGATCTGCTGGTTCGTCGGCGGTCTGCTGGGTTGTGAGTCGTTGATCTGGATTCCCACATTCGCTTTGGAGGACTGGAACGTGATCACATTGCCGATTGTGTGTGTGGGCGAGGTGTTGTCGAGATTGTCGATCAGGAGGCCGGTTCCGCACCCTTCATCGCCTCCGGTACATGTCCCGTCCCCAAGTGAAGTCTGCTCGAACTTAGCGGCAATTTGTGTAGCGCCCGTGTTATCGAGCTGGTAGCCCACGGAGCAGTCGTTGACGGCGGTTCCAAAAATCCGAATCTCGCCGTTATGGCCCGTACTGCCGCTCCCGGATGTAAAGTTAACCCCGATACTGTTCGGAAGGTAGGTGCTATTTCCGTCCAGACAAGAAATGTTACCGCCAAGAATGGTGACTTCCGAAACCGATGGGCCTGCGTTGATGCCGTTCAGCGAACCTTCCGTAAACAGGTTGGTGATGGTACCGAACTGGGTATAGGTGGGTGTGGTGTTGCCCTGCAACTGAATGCACGATCCCTTGTTGAACCCGATGCAGGAAATGTTGTCAAACTCGAAGTACTGATCTTCCTGAAGCAGCACGGCAGCGGCAGCCAGCTTGTTGCTAGCGTCATGAAATCCGAGATTGGAGATTCCGAATCCGTTGACCCCGGAGGCCACTGAGACCATGGGGCTGGTGGTCAGCATCGTGGTGCTGCCGTCCGCAATCACCGAGGCAGCTGCCGGATTGGTCCCTGCAGCCGCCACCATCCCTACCCCAACCAGCCTCACGCCTTGGTGATTTATCGTGATCCCAGAATTCGCTGTGCTTCCAATGAGGTAAACGCCAGGCGGGAAAAATACGGTGCAGCCGGCGGCCGGCGAGGTAGGGCAGGCCCCGATCGCATTGTTGATGGCAGCGGTCGAGTCGCCGGCACCGTTCGGGTCCGCGCCGTACGCGGTGACATCGATCCAAGGAGAGGGGCCCTGCATGGTGACGTTGCCCTGCACGGTCTGGCTATTCGTAAAAGTGTTGGCCGTAGCGAGCTGAGGCACCTTTGTCGTGTCCACGTTCAGCGTGACCACGCCGGCCGTTCCGCCGCCGGTAAGATCTGTGCCTGCGGTTACCCCGGTGATTGTGCCTGTCCCACTGACGGTCGTGCAGGCCCACGTCGAGGTGGTGCTGTTCCACTGCAGGATTTGGCCGTTGGAACAACTGGTGAGAAGGCTCAAAGTCAGGCTGCTGCTGCTGCCGCCTCCGGTAAGCCCGCCGCTGCTCGGTGTTGTGATGCTCGATATTGTATTAGGAAACGTTTGGCCGCTCGTGAAGCTGACTGCGCTATCAAACTTAGCGGCGCCGTTCACTTCCAGGGGCGCGCTTGGCGATGTGGTCCCGATGCCGACATTCCCCGTAGTGGACGCGATCACCAGAGTACCGACGGGTGCATTACCGGCTACCTGAACGGCCCCAGGTCCGTTCCCGATCCGGATGATCTTGCTGGTATTTCCACCATAACCAAGGTAAAGGCTGCCGACGTTGGTGGAGAGGACGGTATTACTGCCGTCATTTCGCAGCCACGCGCCGGTGCCTACGTCGGAGGCGTTGATCGTAAAGGCCGAGCCGCCGCTTCCAACGGTCAGGCTTCCATATGGGGAATTCGTGCCGACTCCCACATCCCCGGACGAGTTCACGACCACGCTCTGAGTGGGCGCACTTCCAGTTATCTCAACTACCCCTCCCGGGCCGTTGCCGATGTAGATCGTTTTCGCTGTGTTCCCGCTCCAACCGAGATAAAGATTGCCGACGTTCGTAGATAGGACGGTATCACTGCCGTTATTTCGCAGCCATGCCCCGTTCGTGAGATTATCCGTCGGACCGATGGTAATCTGAGATGAGCTGCTTCCGATGTAAATCCTGCAGCTACTGTCCTGATTCATCACCGAGCCGGTGACGTACGTGCTTCCGCTAAAGAGCGGTACGTTATCTGCGGTGCAGCTCAATAGAGGTGGTCCGGCACCCTGCTGCCCCTCAGCCTCGTTTCCGGGCAGCGGAATCAGACGGAGGCGGCCATCACCGTGAAGATTGTAAACTATCCTGTAAGGGCCAAGCGCCCTTCGATACTCGCCATGGGTTTCGGAAGATTGCGCCACGGCCGTCGAGTGAAACTCGAGCAAGCAACCTACGCTCAGTGCCAACAGGTGGCACGCCCCAGTACGAACCGAGCGTGACCACAGCTTGCCTCCCTTAAGAAGGCTGCCGACTCTCGTGGATACTTGTGCCCACTGAAAACGACTCACGGTCATTTTCAATCCCCCGCCGCATTATTGAAATTTGACCAACTACCTGGCTCGCGTAGACGCAGACTATGAGGATACGCCTCGTCCCGAGGAGTGTCAACGGCAAAACAAGAAGGGGCATAGCAAGTCTACATCCCCTAACATAATATTCAACTAAAGATAAAGGACCCTCTTGGCTGTCATTCCGGGTAGGGGACTCGCGTGGAGCGCGATATGAAGCCGGCGGGGAACATGTCAAGAATCGCCTTCGAAGAATCAACAGGTCACGGTGCGTTCCTCAAAAGAGGCCCTGTTGCCTCGATGATTTCCTTGCGCTCGGCTGTGGTGAGCCAGCACGGTCCCGAGAACGTCACCGCGTTGGCTGCGGCTTGATAACAGCGCTGCCGGAAAGCAATCAATCTCTGCTCCGCTTCCTGCCGTGCCTGTTCCTGCAGTCGCTTACTTGCGGTGCGGGAGCCGCTCCCGCTCCAATTCGAGCTCGGCTTGACGACTGGGCGGCTTCATCGTCGCGGCCCTGGGCCTCGGCCTCTCGCTCCTCTAACTCTTCCTCTGGCAAGTTCCCGGCGGGCTCGCACCCTCTGGGCTTCGATGTTCATTTCCTCAGGCCGCTCGCATCGGTTCTGCAGGTTCGGAGACGGGTCGCGCACTGACCTGGCTCGGGTATGCCGTTGGTCTTTCATGGCTTTCGCGAACTGCTGAAAGCGTTTCAGGGCCGAGGTCTCGTAGCTGCCGCGATATCTTTCGTCTGTACTTCGGGTGTTAAGCAAACAGGGGGGTGTCCGGCAAGTAGGCAAACGTGCTGCCGCGCTCGCCGTGCCGATCAAGCAGGCCTGCCTCAGCCGCGTCGGTCCACACTCTTATCATTGCGATCCTCTTCCATGAGATCGTCGAGCGTCGGCCTGCGGGAGATGGCTTCCTGAAGCTTCAGCTCAAGCCCGAGCACCGAGAGAAGTCTGACAACTTTGGAGAAGCCCAACTCCCCGGCGCGACCGTTTTCAATTGCGTCGAGAGTGGCTCGGCTGATCGACGCTTTGCGCGCGAGTTCGGCCTGGCTTAGACCCAGTCTCCTGCGCTGAGCTGCGACTCGTTCACCGACAGATGTTAGTGTGAGCACGTGCCTAATATACTAGGCACAGGTACGAATTTCAAGCGCTTTGCCTTATACATCAGGCAGTGCGGCCGCGAACGAGCTGCTCTTCATCTGACTTGTGTTTGGCCGAAAGCTCTGGCGGTGCTTCGCACCGGCTGTAGGGGTGACACGTCACCCCGCCGCGGGTGCTGTGCAGCAACATGAGGTTGCTATACGGCAACCACTGAGAACACGTGGCTTACACATTATAGGTTGCTTATTCGTAACTGCTCCCGCCACGCGCCGGCCTGCTGAAAACAAAGTCGCGCGCACTCTCAGCGCCGCCTTGTACCGCCCGGTGCTTTCGGCTGACGTCGAGGAGCACCTTGCGACAGGTCTTGGTGAGGAGCGGCCTTGGCGATGGTGCGCGCTGGACGGCCTCGGGCGATGGTATCGGCGATGAGCGCGCTCCAATCCTCAGCGATGGCAGCGTTCGGGGCCAGCCATGACGGATCAGAGTAGACGCCGTTCGCATACTGCATCGTGACCGGATGGATAGTGAACCCGATGTATTCGTAAAGCTCGGGAGGGACAACGTCGAACCAGTCGATGCGCCCAGCATCGAGATCCGGGTAGAACCGCTGGCGCAGGTGGGTGGCGAGTGATTCGAACATGTTGGTGGGGCTCGTGCCGCCGTTCGGCATGTGAATCAACGCGAACTGCACGCGGCCTCCGTGCCTCCGGTGTGCGATTTGGCAGAAACTTGGAAACCCGTGAAAGCCCTCGTAGTGGATGATGGAAGGATCATCCAGTGGTGGCTTCCGCGAAGCAATTGCCGCCTCCGTGTGCGATTTGGCGATTCGGGCTTCGTTGGCTGCAAACTCCACCTCATCGGCAGGACGGTTAGTATCTTCTGGTGCGCCGCGTCCTGTAACGACGCCAGTTTGATCGCGGACAACGTGCAACAAACCTTGTTCGTTGAGCCAGGCCTCGATCTCGCGTTCGCAGCAGCGACTCAAGCGCTCCATCAAGACGTCGGCCTCCGTAGGCGACAGCTCGATATGGGTGTTGATGGGTCCGATGACTCGCCCTCCGATGTTTTTCATGAACCACCATGGTCCGATGAACGGGTAGTCGATCTCGACCCTGGAGGCGAATCCGTGCCACTCGCGCCAGGTGCTGCGGCGACGTTCCATCTCCGGCCTCAGTTTCCCGCGGAGGCACTCACCGCGTTCTGTGGGCTCGGCCACCCGTGCGCATATGCTGCGGACCAGCTCCGCCGCTCTTTCGGGCGCCCAAACACAAATCTGCGTGAGTCGCCCCGCTTCATGGGACCTTTTTCTTAATCGCCAAAGCTTCATCCTATTCATGGCTTCCACTATAACACAATGCTTGACTGTAACTGTTACAGTCGGGTAGAATTCAAAATTATGGACAGGGCGCCGCTCCGCACGAAATCCGTCACGACAAAAGTCCCCGAGGAAGAGTGCTCGTGCCTAGAGCGGCTCGCGTTTGCGAGCGGCCAAAGCATGAGCGAGTGGTGCCGCGACGTGCTGCTGAAGCGGGCGAAAGGCCAGACTGCCCGCGAGCCTGTCACTCTGGCGGAGCTGCTCGCCCTGCGAACGATCCTGTTGAACCTGTTCTATGCCCTGAGCCGGGGAGAAGAGATCACAAGGGAAGAGATGCAAGAGATCATCGCGCGGGCCGACTCGGAGAAACTGAAGAAGGCTTTCGAACGGCTGGAGGAGACCGTTGCCGTCAGGGCGGAGGCGCCAGCATGAGTCACGAATGGGGACGGGAGAGTTATGCCGGCGACTGGCCGGGCCAGAAACCGGTGAGTGTGATAGTGACACTGCTGATGGCCCTCGTTACCACCGGACTCATCCTCTTTTGCCAATATCAGTGGCAGTGGCCGTTTGTAGAGCGGCTTTACCTACGGACCTATCTGGCCACGGAGCTGGCCGGCAAGCTCGGCCGCCAGGAGGGTTACTACACCTTTCTGACGGTGCGGGACCGGAAGATCGGGCCTCGCCTCGCCATGGACGGCGAAGTTGTGCCGGTGATGCTGGCCATCGGGAAGCCTGGAGTGGCCCTGACCGAATGGGCTGTGAGGCACGGCGCGACGCGTCTTGAGTGGCAGCAGGGAAGGTACCGCAACGACTATCTCTCCGGGCAGATTCGCCACTGGATCTTCGAGGATCAGAGCTGGTGGGACCTGACGCGGCGGGCTTCGTATGGCGGGTTAGGGGTCTTCCTCATCGGGCTGCTGCTGGCGATTCCGGCTGAGCGCAAGCGTCGACAGGCCGTGAAGCACGGTCGCCGGCTACGAGGGCCGGAGCTGGTGACGACGAGCGAGTTCAACCGGCGTAACCGCTCCGATGGCCTCGGCTTCGTCAACCGGGAGCGCGCTTTCAGCGAGGTTCTGTTGGGCAAGGGACGCGCGTTGCGGGTGCCGAAGGAGGATGAGAGCAACCATTTTCTGATCATGGGGGATTCAGGCCATGGCAAGACGGTCTTGATCCGGCAGATGCTGGTACAGATCGAAGACCGGGGCGAGACCGCCATCGTCTACGACCCGGCGCTCGAATACGCGCCGCAGTTTTACCACCCGGAACGCGGGGATGTGATTCTGAATCCACTCGACCAACGCATGCCCTACTGGAAGCCAGGCGACGAAGTGCGGAACGAAGCCGAGGCCCTGACGATCGCAGCCTCGCTCTACCCGGACCGGCCCAACAAAGACTCGTTCTTCAGCCGAGGGCCGAGGGAAGTCTTCGCGCGAATGTTGATGTCGAAGCCGGGGCCGGAGGAGCTGGCGTGGTGGATGTGCCACGACGAGGAGATCGACCGCCTCGTGAAAGGCACCGAGGAGGCCTCGACGCTTGCGCACGATGCTGCTCCGCAACGGGAAGGCGTGCTGTCTGAACTGAAAATGGTAGGGAAAGTGTTCCGCTTGCTGCCTTCCGAACACGAGACCAGGCAGCGCTGGACGACGCTGGAATGGTCGAAGGAACGGCGGGGCTGGTTGTTTCTGACTTCGACGCCCGAGACCCGCGAGCGCCTGGCGCCGCTCATCAGCTTGTGGCTCGACACGCTGGTGTTGCGCTTGATGAATCAAGGCCGGCCGGGACCGCGCCGGGTGTGGTTCGCGCTGGACGAGCTTGCCACCCTGCAGAAACTGCCGCAGTTGCACACGGCCATCACCGAAAACCGAAAATCACAGAACCCGGTGGTACTGGGGTTTCAAGGACGGAGTCAGCTGGAGGTTCGTTACGGACGCGAAGCGGAAGCCATGCTCTCGCAGCCAGGGACGAAGATCTTCCTGCGCACCAGCGAACCGCGTGCGGCAAAGTGGATCAGCGAGGCCATTGGGGAGATCGAAGTCGAACATCTGCGGGAGAGCCGCGCCGACGGCTACCGCAACCGGGGCGACGCGAAGAGCTACGCACTGGAACGGCGGGTGGAACAGCTGGTGATGGCATCGGAGATTACGGGATTGAAGAAGCTGCGGGGCTACCTGAAGTCGGGGAATCTGGTGGTCCGCCTGCGAACACGACTTCTGCGGCTACCGGAGATCGCGCCAGGATTCATCGAGCGGACCATTCCCGAACGATCGGAGCCGCCGAGGCAACGTCCCCAGCCTGCGGCCTGCGGAACGGGAGGCTCGGTTGAACAGAAGCAGAAGCCAGAGCACTCCCAAGGCCAGCAGCAGAAGGCGAACCGAGTGCCGGGCCGTGGGCAGAGACCCTTCTTCCAGTAGGCTCGTATGATCACCATCTCCAAGCCGTTGAGTTCGGGCCAGGCGCAGTCGTATCACCGGGAGGAGTTCGGGAACGGCCGGGAGAACTACTACAGCGAAGGCGAGCGCATTCAGGGCAAGTGGCACGGAAAGCTCACCGCTGAATGGTGCCTCAGTGGTGAAGTGAAAGAAGAGGAGTTCGCCCGCCTGGCAGAGGGCCAACATCCTAAGACGGGCGAGCAGTTGGTGCGGCACCAAGTCGCGCGAGAGTACGAGAACGAGCGCGGCGAGAAAGTCCGCACGATGGAGCACCGGGCCGGCTGGGATGCAACCTTCTCGGCGCCGAAGAGCGTGTCGCTGACAGCGCTGGTAGGCGGAGACGGCCGCGTGGGGGAAGCTCACCGCCAAAGCGTGAGCGTCGCTCTCGACGAGATGGAGCGGTACGTCCAGGCCCGCATCGGCAGCAATCATCCGGCGGAGACCACGAGCCAATGGATCGCCGCGAAGTTCGAGCACGACAGCGCGCGGCCGGTGCAAGGTTACGCGGCGCCGCAGCTTCACACCCATGTGGTC
>DATDGP010000192.1:0-3198 GCA_036522035.1 Terriglobales bacterium | reverse complement strand
CACTTCCGGCCGCCCGACAAATTGCTGGCTATGCTTCGAGGCCAGGGCTAGCACCGTTATGCGCCGTCCAGAGCCTCGCCTGGAGCCGATTTCTCGGCCGAGGCTTCAGCAACTCCGCATATCCATGGACGGCGCATATTTGCGACCGTCGATGGCCTCGATCGCCACGAGAATGCGGAATTGCGGCGCGATCTGAATCAACAGGCTACATCCCACAGAGCGCGGCTCAAGGCAGCCATGTCCGTCGCCGTCGTTCCTTTGCAGTGGATTCGCAACTTACTTTGGCGGCCTTCACGTTCGATGGTGTACTCCGGCAGGCCCAGCCCAGAGTGCAGCGTGCCGGGCGCCATCAGCTCCACAAATGTAGGCCTCATGGCTTTGCTGGACACAGAGTCTGAACTCAGCATGCGCCGTTTCAGCTTGCCGCCATCCAGGTGCAGTGCCGTAGCCGTCCGGTTGACGCCATCCCGGCGCGCCACCTCGGCCGCCGCCGCCCACAACTCGTCAGGAATAACGGCTTTACCCTGTCGTCTCTTCCTCCATTGCCGGAAACGAGCCGCCACCCCATCCAGCGTGACACTATGCGAATTCCGGTCGCGAGCCATTGCCACGCCTCCCTGCCGGCTATTCCGGCGAATACAATGACGCTAACATCCTTGCCAGGCAGATTTCATACAGGATTGCCGAAGGCTCACAGTTTGAGGACCGAATCCAGCAGCAAGCAGGCAAACGCCCGATGTGCTGTGAGTGTTCCTGAACCCTATATGATCAGGGCGCCGCTGTCAGCCCCTACGGAACCCTCGCTCGAAACCACGAGGTTCTTCGATTCACTTGTCTTCCATAGGAGCCGCGCAAGACGAATCAGCACCAAGAGCATCAATTCTCTCCCAAGCCCTGTCCCCGTTTGCGAAGATTCTGGTGACGCGATAGTTTTCGCGCACGTAGTCCTGAAAGGGTCCGCTGTGGTCCGACTCCGACGTGGGACTGTCAATCGGGCCCCTTGTGACCATCAGCGGCACAGGGTGCCGCTCGAGCGCTTGAAGAGCCGCACCTACTTGTTCAGGACGCGTATAATCCGAAGCGTCGATGCCTTCGACAGCGGTAGGGTTCAGCAGATGGAAGGGAAGATACATGGGCGGCATGCCGAAAAAGAATTGGCCCGGGTGCGTATGCCCAAGCACCCAGTGATATTCGTCATATTGGACTGGATCTGAGAACGCGGTCCGTCCCGCCGGAAGATCAAGATAAGCTCGCCAGCGGGTTTGATAATGAATCGGAGTCGCGACGGCGAGTGCAATTGCCGCTGCTGCCAGTGATGTATTCAGACCGCTTGCGATCTTTCCGGGCCGATTGAGCAGCCACACCAGAAGAATCAGAGCCGGCGGACTGACAGTCGAAAGCCTCAATAAGGACGGCGAAGGGGCGATTGCGAGAAACATCGAGAAGCCAGCCAGGGCGACAAGGACCAATCGATCGTCGAGCCCATCTCGATCTCCCTTCCAGCGCCGGAGCGCGGCCAGAGCGAATGTGAGGTACACCAGCGGAACTGTAGCGTACACAAACGGAAACGAAACCCATCTGCCGAGGCTCGCATGCCACTGAAAGTCATACCGGACCACGCGCCAGTTGTTGACGGCGGGGACGGTGAAATACCGAATGGGGTAAATCAAGATGCAGAATAGCCACTGGCGCAGACCCGCCGCCCAGATGAAATATCCATTGACGGCCACGAATACGGCCGCCGCGATACCGAACAAGAGCAGGCACTTGCTCCAGCACTCGCGGGTTCGTGCTCCTTCCCGTCGGGTCTTCCAAATAACATAAGCAAGAAGCCCGACAATAAGCATCGCGCCTACAGTCTGGGTAAAACAGGCAGCCAAACCGCAGAGTGCACCTGTAACCGCGATACGCGGAAAGGTGATGCCGTCGAGCAACACCAGCATACCGGCCATCGCAGCAAACGTACAGAACCAATGATGGGTCGCATCGAGCGACCCCAGAAGCACGAAGCCCACCAAGAGCAACCCTGGGAGCAGAATAATAAACCCTCGCATCAGCCTTCCCGCTACCAGGGTCATCAACATCGCGGTTACGGCTGCCAGGCAGTCCATCACGAGGCCTGGGACCCAGGCATAGAACCCGAACCGCTTAATCAAGAGAGCGTAAATCAGATCTGTTCCAACCGGGATGATTTCGAAAAAATCGCGATACGGCAACTGGCCCGCAACGATTCTACTTCCGGCAACATAGAAGCCAAGTCCGTCACCGCCGGGAAGCAGGGGAACGTTGGGGAAAATGAAGGAGCGGAAATAGCAAACGGTGAAGGTAAACAGGCCGAGGAAAATCACCAGCACTTGCGGGCTATGTGTCGAAGACCGTTTGTGAACGCCTAGCAATCGGTGCACGGTGCCGAGGCTTACGCCGGTCGCTTTGACGATTTTGCGCAATGTGCCGCCCCCAGCTCGCATTCCCGTGATGCAGGCCAAGTCTACATCGACCGGCCTGCGGCCCAGCGCCTTGCCTTTGGCCTACGGCCCGTTCAGCCCTGCCCTAGTGCGTTCGCTCATCAGTCAGCGGCCAGCCAGTCAAACAGGGCCAGCAAGACTTCGCCATGCAGCCAGAATACAACGCCATCGGCGTCATGCTCGGCGACGAGTCCCACCGAATTCGGGTGACCAGCAATTCCCGTTACACGCCGAAAAAGAAGAAGAGCGACCAACCCCAGATCACCGAACTGCTCCACGCCAGCAAAACCGCCGTGTTCTTCGTGGACGACAACCAAATCGTGCGACCCGGCGAGATCGGGTTGTCGGACTACATTCAAGCGAGCCGGCGGTTTCCCGCTCCAGTCGATCCATCGCCAGAATACATCTGCCGCCCATATTAATTTGATACCTTCCCGCTGAGGGGCTCTTCAGTCCCAGATCTTCACCTGCGGCCAGAATTCCTTCAACGGCTGCTTGAGCCCTCGGCAATAGAACAGGTCGACATGCTCGTACGGCATCGAGTATGGGTGGTACACGCTCGCGACCTTCTGCACGCTCGCAAACATTTGCCCGAGGCGCTCTTGGCTATCATCCATGACGATCATACTTTCGCCCGTGTAATCGCGCGGTCCCCAGAAGAAATAGCTTTGGTGACCGCTGATCGCCCACGGCAATCCATATTTCGGCCCGAAGAGATCGATCGCGCCGGCTT
>DATDGP010000191.1:0-3566 GCA_036522035.1 Terriglobales bacterium | reverse complement strand
ATCCAAACCACGAGGTCGACCGCGCGTTCCTCCCGATCTCCGGAGGCTGATTGCCGAAATGGCCAAGGCCAACGTGACTTGGGGCGAGGAGCGCATCGCTGCTGAACTGTTGTTGAAACTGGGGATTCGAGTGTCGCCTCGAACGGTCAGACACTATTTGCCACTCGACCGCGGGCCGCAGCCCCGAATTTCGTCCAGGGTTGGATGATGTTTGTCCGCAACCACGCTCAGGCCATTCTGGCCTGCGATTTCTTGGTGACGGTGACGGCCAGTTTTCAAATGCTGTACGTCTTCGTGATTATGGAGTTGGGTACGCGCCGGATCGCTCACTGCAACCTCACGGCCGATCCCAGTGCGGAGTGGACACTCCAGCAGTTCCGGGGGGTCATCTCGAGAGACCAAGCGTACCGGTTTCTCATTCACGACCGCGATCGTATTTTTTCCTCCGAGCTGGACGTTGCGCTGAAATCCATGAACTGAGCATCTTGAAAACGCCGTTCCGGGCTCCACAAGCGAACGCTTTCTGCGAGCGGCTAGTGGGGACTATCCGGCGCGAGTGCTTGGATTTTCTGATTCCGTTGAATGAGAGTCACTTGCGGAAGATTCTGAAGGAGTGGGTGGTACACTACAACCAAGGCCGCCCACACTCTCGCCTGGGTCCGGGGATACCAGAACCGACGGCCATCGACACAGTGAAGCAGCTGTCAGGACATCGGATTCCGAGCGATCACCGAGTTGTAGGCAAGTCCATTCTGGGAGGTTTGCACCACGAATATTCGCTGGAGAAGATTGCGGCGTGAATCCCGAACTGCCAAAGTCGGAACCCACGGACTTTTTGCAGACTACACCGATCTGACCTTGATGGCCACCGGCGGCCAATACCTGATCCGCAATCTTTACTCTGCCGCGGTTGTGGATTCCACCTTCGGCTCCAAGCCATCGACACTCTGAGCCGAGCGCATCTCTCCCGCAATTCGGTATGACAGGCGCTCCACCGCGCCCTGAAAACGTTCAATAATAGCCGAGGGACAAGCCATGCCGACATCAGAAGATCACCAGATTGACGACTCCATTCAGTTCCTGAAGACCGAGATCCTGGAGCTTGAGGCCCGCCTGCGAGATCGTCGCCAGCATGGTCGGGCCAACCCGAAAAGTATCTCGAGGCGCATGCTCGTGTCCGCGCAAAGGGTCGATGAACTGATCTCGAAGGCTTATCCGTAGCTTCTGCGTTAACGACCTGCCCCCCACCTCGCCTCGGAGTACCAAAATGAATTAAAGGCGCTGGAGCATCGCGTTTTGCTCCCGCAACTGTGTCCTTAGGTGTTCCGTGGGGAACAACGGAGCGGATCAGCCCAGCGCTAGCTTTAGCTTGAGGGCAAGGCTTACGGTTACTACGAATCGTGATTGTCGGTGAGCATCCGCAAGTGGGTAAAGCGTTTCGCGCGCTCCTGGAATCTCGGGCAAACTGGCACGTGATCGCCGACGCTTCAAACTGTCGCGAGTCGATCGAGCACGTTAAGAGGCTAAGACCCGATGTGATCACCATGAGTTAGACGGTGTCGAAGCCACCCGTCCCATCGCCCAGGCGCTTCCTCAATCAACGGTGTTGATCCTGTCCCAAGATCCTGGATGCACGGAGCAGGCTGTTGAAGCAGGCGCCCGAGCCTGCCTCCGGAGTCGGACGCGACCTGCATCGTTGAGGCGGTGGCGGCGTTGACCTGAGATTCCGGGAAGGGTTCGACCAGTGGGCGAGCGGTAAGGAATCCGAGGAGCGGGGCGGGCGGCCTTAAGTGTACGGTGCCAAGACATCCGTTACACCTTGCGGTAGAGTTTTCGGCCACCGGGAGGAGGCCGGGAGCGATGCCATGGAGGGTGACGGGTATGGAGCAGCGGATGCAATTCGTGATTCGAGCGGCCAGCGGGAAAGAGAGCATGGCGGCACTGTGCCGGGTGTGGTTCGCCAAAACCAGGTCAGGCTGAAAACAATTGACTTCTTCCAGTGCTGGCCCTCACCCTTGAGGTCATGTTCCTGATGCTTGGTTCGCTGCTTCGGCTTCTCGTTTCACCCGCTAGCCTCCCAGATATCGCCCAGGAGAACCTGGCCCTTCGTAAACAGCTCGCCGTCTTCAAGCGGCAGTGTCCGCGGCGTGGGCTGCGAGGGACAGATCGCCTCTTCGGCTGCTTTCAAGAAGGTATGATCCGCGATGATTTTCGAGAACGAATGAACTAGGCCGCCATGCCCTTCACGGTACGACCTGTCTTCCGCCTCCGCCACAGCCCGAGGCCGACCGACCCGAGCACCAGCAGGCCGAACGTTCCCGGCTCGGGAGTTGTGGGACGGGCAAGAGCCCCCTACACGGCAGACCCCGTTTTCTAGTCCGCCCCAGAGGCAAGAGCAATCCCAGACGGGAACCGCCCGGAATCGACCTTTAGGCTACTGCCTCGGCGCCGGGTCGTCCCTTCAGGGCGCGCGGATGTCATCCCGGTAGAGCGGGTCGACGCCGAGCGCGGCGTGATGATAGCGAGCGGACGGTCTTGGTTCTTTCTCAAATGCGGATGTGGCCGCCCAACGCTACAGAACTATTCTCGACTCGGGCATCGCAGTAATCGTAATCCGCTGACGATTTGGTGTTCCGTGTACCCGCCGTGTACCTCAAACTGGCGCTTTGACCGTTTTTATCGTTTCTGCCCTTTTGTAGAATCAATAAGTTACGTGGGCTCAGCGAGCCGTTATGGTTCCCCGACACCCCCCGCCTCCACCATTCAATGTCCGGACGGAAAGCCCCGAGCACCTGACTGGCACTATTCGGACGACTGGCAGCAGCAGGAGAACTTTGCGACACACCAAGTTCATGGAAGACTTTTTCAAGGGATCGAGCAAACGGAGGACCGGGTGAATGTGGGACACCAGCAGAGGCCCGGCAGCTTCTAGTTGGGGAGTCGGATTCCCCCGCCCGTGTCCGGCGCTCTTCTTCTTGTTTCCGACAGCGCAACTGGATCCTCACTCCAAGCCCGGTTCACATCGGCTTCCAACTGCGCTTGACGGGCGTGAACCGATCGATTCCTTATGAGCTTCGACCCGCACTCATAGGTGTGGCCAAAGACCTGCCCCACAAACCCGGCGGAAAACCGAGGGCTTTGGAACCCGGGGAAGCCGAGGATGTCTGCAACCGGATCGGCAGCCTTATAGCGCAAGGCGTCTCGCTCAGACAAGCGTTTGAGCGCGTGGCAGAGGAGGAGGGCGTAAGCTGGGTAACCATTAGAAGGGCTTGGCAGAAACGAGCCAAGGGAGTAACCCAGAGGACTCCACCGCCCCGCCCCCGCGCGGTGACGAGCGGGACCACCCGCCAATGCTACTCGGGGAGTGTGCGAGGGCTAAGCCCGAATCCTGATTTTGAGGTCTCATTTCCACCAAGAGTGTAAAGGCGATTCAGGATTTCGCGGTAGGCGGTTGAATTCAGGCTGGTACTTCGTCCGACTCCGGTTGCCCCGAATCGTGCCGCGGGTGCGACTTGAACTTCATCGCCAGGCCCGAGGCAACGGTCTGGAAAATTGGGCCGCGGTTA
>DATDGP010000190.1:0-36903 GCA_036522035.1 Terriglobales bacterium | reverse complement strand
AGCACCCCTGGCGGGCCTTGCCAGCCAGGGGTATCGGTTAAGGTTAAAGTCCTGCAACTCCCGTTTTTACTGCGAGGGAGCGGACTCGAAGCAGAACTTCCCGGTCTTCTGCAGACAGCTGAAGTTGTTGGATACGAACGTATCCAGCAAGCCGTTAGTATGCGTCGTCACATCCAGGAACGCATCGGAGGTGATGGCGCCGTTGCGGGGATCCGGAATTGTGGGACAGACCAGCCACGCCGCACCACCGTCGGTGCCGCCTGGATCTTCCTGGCCTTCGGCTCCGCAAGGCTGCCCATTATCTTGCGCGGTGGTGCCCTCAAGCCAGTTGTTGAGTTCGCTGGCCGTCAAAATGTTCGGGAAGCCGTCCGGAGAGAAGCCGTTTCCAGCAACCTGGATGAACGTCCCGTTGGGGTTGTTGGGATCTGGTGGTTCTGTTCCTGTGCCAATGGCATTGTAGGCCCCGCTGCAGATCGGATCAGAAGTATTGGGGGGGTGGGTGAACCAGAAATAAGTAATGATCCACATGCCCAGCAGATCGTCGCAGAAATAACCATACGGGCTGTCCTGGCCGCCGACGCCGTTGTTGTCGCTACCGTCCATGGCGTTGCGATTGGTGGCGAACCTCCAATTCTGCCGGAGCTTCGGGGTGGCGACATCCGAGATGGTGTTTCCGTTGGACTTGGTATCCGCCACTCTGAAGCAGGTCGCCGGAAGCGACGTAGCGGAGGGGTCTTGCAGGTTTTGGATCATTAACAGCGAGCAGGGGGCGCCGGCGAATGTATTCGGGGGCGCCGGCGTGCATAGCGACGCCGTTTGCGCTCCCGCAGGGCAGTTCAGAGTGTTGTTGAACTGGTCGATCGCGCCGTAAGCCTCAAAGTTGCTCACGATGAACTGCATGCTTTCCCCGCGTGGGCTGAGACCGGTGGTAGCTTGACACCCAGGCCCGAGGGTGCAATCCGAGGGGTTATTTCCGGGCTCGCCTGGAACCGTCGTATCCTCCGTGTTCAGTTGCGGGTCAAGTCCCTGTTGGATGGACACGAAGAGGCCGGGGTTCTGCTGCACGCCTTCCAATCCACCGTTAATGAAGCCTACGTTGCGACTGTAGTTCTTTGTGACCGCGCCCGCTGCTCCAATAAAGGCGTTCTGGTTGTGCAGAAAGGCGAGGATGGAGATGAACTCCAGAGTTTCAGGTATTTGCCCGCCATTGGCCGGCTGATTGAAGCATGCCGGCCCGCCTGTATTAAAATCCTGATCCGAACAAGTAAACGGGCTGTTAGCATTGTCGGAGTTGCCGCCCGTTGTCGCCAGAATACGGAAATCGCGCCGGACAGGATCCCTTTCGAAGCAGTTATCCTCGTCGTAGACCCAGTTGACCTGGTTGCCGGTAGCCGGCGGTCCGGTCTGCCGGAAGGTTCCGAAGCGTCCGTCTGGTTCAGTAGTCAACTCGGCGCCGGTGGCCAAGTCGAGGCCATTGTCCTGGTAGAACTGGTTGCTGAAATCGCATGGACCAAGGTTAAACACAGGGAAAGATGGGCGCGGGGTGTTAGGCGTAGTCGACTGCGCCACCACCAACCCTGCCGCCGCGAGGACGAAAATGCTAACGAACAATACTTTCAGTAAGCTTTTCACAACCTTTTTCCTCCTGGGACCTCTTGCGGCCCCGGAATGAAGAATCTGTTTGTTCTAACCACTGAGGTCTTGAGACCATGCGCCTAGGGCTGCCTGACGCCGGGTCCAACCCTGTCGGGGTAGACCATCCAGGAGATCGACTCAGCCAAAAAGCTGGTACGAGCCATTCCCGGACATGCTCCCCACAACATCAGCGGTTCGTTCCCGTAACGCACATTTCCGATGTGCTGGGTTTTGTCCTTGTCAATCGCCGGATCGGGGTACGTGAAGCCAATGCCCCTGCGGAGGGTTTCCATATCCGCAGGTTTGCCGGTCAGGAAGGTCCACCCCGGCTGGGCATTGAGCGATTGGCGGTAACGCCGGATCGCTTCCACGTCATCCTCTTCCGGTTTCAACGTGAACGAGTACATGAAGATCTTCGTGCCGAGGTCGGCGCCGAGCAGCTTTTGCACCTTGGCCAGATTCGCCATCACCATGGGACAAATCTCATCGCACTTGATAAAGAAGAAGTTCATGCTGACGGCCTTGTCTTTGACCAGGTCGTCATAGAACATCACTCGCTTACCTTCATGCGTGAGCAGTGGGACGTTAGGCAGATGTAAACGCTGGATCCGCTGCCGAGCCGATTCCGACTGCGTTGGCGTCTTGCCGTCCGCAGCAGTCTTACCGGTACCTCCGGCGGCGACCACCGCAGCCCCGGCCAAGGGCGTTATCGCGGTCCAACTCAACAATTTCCTACGGGTAATGTCAGCCATTGTCTCGGCTCCTTTCCGCTTCCCCAGGCCGCTTGCCGGCCCAGGGATGCAGAGTAACGTCGGTTACGGCACCAGCACGTTGTCGCCCTGCGCTGCAACGTGCCAGAGGGCCATCATGGCGTGATCTTCGTGCACCACGTTGTGACAGTGAATCGGGTACTTGCCCAGCCAATCGCGGAAGCGGAAGAAAATCTCCACTCTCTCGTTGGGATGGACCTGCACTACGTCCTTGCGTCCCTGGTCCGTCGGTACAGTCAGCGGGTTGGACGAGCCAAGCGCCACGCGGTTACGGCTCAGGATCTGGTGCTCCTCCAGGTGGATGTGGATGGGGTGCGTCCAATCGCCGGAGAGGTTGGTAAGGACCCAGTGCTCTATGCTGTTCTGCTGCACCGTGAAACGGAACATTTCCGTATTCTCGCCACCCGTTCCACCGTTCCCGTAACCGCAATCCATGAACTGGCCGTTGACGGACCATTGCCCATTCAAGCGGTCGAACTTGAAGGTGCGAACGATACGCGGCGTGCCACTTGTGCTCGGCAGCGAATAGAACGTCTGCTGGCTAGGTGGCAGGCTGTGGTCTGTGGCAGTGGCGCCCACAACAAACTTTATGATCATGTCGCCCTGGCCGGCGTTCTTGATGGCTCCAGGCGTGGTTTGTACGCCGTTGTTCTGGCACTCGGTGGGAATAATACTACCATTCTGCGGGCCGAAAACGTTGGGAGCGGGGCCGCTGTCGACCGCCGTCGGACCCTGGCCGTTGAGCTGGTTCAGGCGATTTTCGAGAAAGAACGTCTGGCCGGAAAGGCCGGTGAAGTCGATGACGACTTCCACGCGCTCTGCAGGGCCGATGCGGACGCTGTTCACCTGAACCGGAGCAGGAATCAGGTTGCCATCGGTGGCGATCAGGAAGAACGGGTTGGTGGTCGGATTGCCTTGCGTGGGGTTGCCATTAGCGTCGAGGTTGCCGGTGAGGAAGAACTCGTAGAAACGAGATGGACCGGTGTCCAGCATGCGGAAGCGATACCGCCGGGCGGCGACATGACAGACCGGCTGGATTATGCCGTTCACGATGAACTTGTCGCCCAGAATGCCGTCGAGATTGAACAGATCGAATACCAGGTTGCCGCTGGAATCGAATACCTTGTCGGCGAAGACCAACGGTATGTCGAAAGTGTGCAAGGCGCTGCTGGCATTGGGAACAAAGCTCGGAAGCCGGAAGCCCGTAGTTTCGTTGCCGGTATCCTGGTTGTTGAACAGCAAATAGAAGCCGACCAGTCCCTTGTAGGTGTTCTGGGAGGTGAAGTCCACGCGGTGATCGTGGTACCACAAGGTGCTCAGCGATTCGTTGGGGTCGCCGTTGGGCTGGTTGGTGGAATTGAATCCAGCCAGAACGTTGGGGTAGTACTGGTCACAGAAATTCCCGGACGGATAGAAATCGCACGGGTTGCCGTCGCTCTCCGACGGATTGTGTGCGTTGTGCAGGTGGGTGGAAACCTGCGGATTGCCGAATCCAGTATTGTTCACCATGGTGGTGTTGGGCAGCGAGTTGATGTTGCGGGTCAACTGCGGCGTCCCATAGTGCGCCTGGTAGACATATCCCGGGCTGCGCGTACCGCGGCCGCTATTGTCGTTAAAACCCCAAATCTGCGCAGGGTTCAGAAGGTTCAGAGGGTCGTTCGGAGAAAATTGATGGGTGAACTGTCTCTGGTTGAACTGGTACAGGACCCCCGGCACCACGGGGAAACGGTTAGAGTCGATCCCGGGCGCTTGAAAGGCAGCAGCGCGCACTTCCCCGGCATTCACGTTCGGATTCAGGGTAGGTGTCGGTGATAAGCGATTCACCGGCTGGGCGACCGGAACGATCGTCAGCTCGTTGATGAACGGGGTTGTCTGCGGACTTGTCTGCTGGTTGCCTAGCAGGCAGTTCTGGTTGGTTCCGGGGCTCGAGGTACCGGCCCCGCTTTGACCGTTGATGGGGTTTATCTGAGCTCTGGCGCTCAATCCGCTCTTGGCCACCAACATACCACCGGCAGTCAGCAGTCCCATTTTAAAGAGGTCGCGCCGGCTGGTTAATCCGTGCGCGATCAGCTCGCGCCGGTTCTTGGCGGCTTCCTCCATCTCTTTAAACCGCCGCCTGGAGACTTTCTCTCCGTATACGTTGTAGTACATTTCCTGCCTCCTCTTGCGTTGGGCCGAACAGCGTCTCATGCAACTGACAACGGTGCCGGCGTTGGATGCTTGTCCTGTTACTACCCTCTTTAGTACGAATTACTGCTTTTGCCCGCGACATCACATTGGGATGTGACGCCGGAATGGGCAACTCTATGCCTCGCGTGAAAACAAGCAAAGCACAAACAGTTAGCAAAAAAGGCTTTTCGTTAGCTTTTCCTGCGCGACGCTCATTTCCGTACTGCCAACACTCAGCGTCAAAGAAACGATCGATTGAACTAGTTCAAATCACCGATACCATATTTTATTGTTAAACGATATCGTTAGATTTGTGGGCGTGGCCCAGTGGGTAAAGATATGCTTGCGTGCCGAGAGACAGATGGATTCTCGTGGCATGAGATGTAACGATCGTCGGAATCTCGGAGCCGTCAGCTGGCTTTGCCGTTTTGGGTTTGGCGAAAGAGACGCGGCGCCTTGGCGAAGTGTCGTTCGAAGGCGCGGATGAAACTCGACGCGTGCTCGTAGCCCACGGCATGGGCGATTTCCTTGATGCGTTTGTTGCTATGGGTGAGCAGGTGGGCCGCCCGGTATAGCCGTTGCTGGGTGAGCAGGTGGCCCAGGCTGATGCCGGTCTGTTGCTTGAACAGGTGTTGCAGGCGTGAATGACTCAGATTGAATTCCTGGGCCAGCGCTTGGATGGTGCAGGGTTTTCCGGACTCGACCATCTCCAGGATTCGTTGTAGACGCTCCTCGCGAAGGGGAGGCGCTGGGGTCGGAGAATGGGCGGACACGCCATTCCCATTCGCGTCGGCTACGCTAGCAACATGGTTGGAGCCGGCTTTGGATGATGATCCGCGGATCGGCAAAACCCTGGCAGCGTTCATTCTGGCACGAGAACGAAGCGCACCCATTGGGAACCTCCTTGGCTCTAAGGGCTGGATCGAGCGCTGTGCTGTTCTCTGTATTCGCACGCCGCGCTGCTCCGTCCCGGTTTGTCCAGTGGCGCCATTTGATAATGGTCTTCGGATTGAGCGTTGACCTTATGGTTTCGTCGAGGCTATGCAGAAACTAGCTTCGCCCGCAAATCGCATTGGGTCCGTCGTCCAATACAATTTCGTTTTTGAGCCGGCACGAGGCCGGCCAAGCAGAACTTTCGCCTCGAGGGACTCATGCAAGCCCAGTAGCAGTCTGCACGTTCTGTTCGAGGTGGCCGGGGATACTTTTAGTACGTGGGCGGAATGAGTGTCAAGGCAAAAATGAGAAATTCTTAATCAGCGGGGACGGCATTCGAGTTTCCGAAATCCGGAAAACTCACCCGCTCCTTAACCGGGCTAAGTCTTTCAGAACTACGCGCAAGGCGGTGTTTCGAGGGGATCCCCGGAGAATTTCAATGCTGATCAACCTACCCGTGCCGGCCTGCTGATCTTCATTGGACGGACTCTCCGGGGGATTACCGGCGACCGAAGCCCTCAAATGGTCAGGCCTGAAAGCGCCATATTCGAGGGTTGGTGAATGGTAGCACCCATTCTTACGATGTCAAGCTAAACATTATCTGGATACCACATTAAGTCTGTGCCTATTATTATGGTTAACTGTGTTCCAGGCACACTGTTGAATCTGAGGGCAACGACTGGCCGAGTGTGCCGACCGGGCACCAGGTCGGAAGGATACTAACGTGAACTCGTCCAGACCTGATAAACGACCACCCCAATCATAAACAGCAGGTAAACACGCAGCGACCACAAGAGCAGGATCTCCGAACCCTTCAGTCGCCGCCGCGGGAGACGCTGGTGTTTCGCTCCCGTGAGCTGATCCGGCTCGAGCGCAGCCAGGATTCCGCCGTCTGATGCTCCCGGCCTGTTGATTGATATTTCCGATCCTGCCATTACAACCTCTCTTCTTAGTCTACGGATGAGCCCAACTTGCAAACACCCCGGGGGCCAGCACACTCACTCCGAAGAGCAAACCGGCGCCAATCAAGAGAACAACCACACCCGCCGCCAGCATATTGGCCCAACGGGGACTGACCAGATCGCCCATAATTTCCTGGTCATTGGCTAACATATAAAGGAAAAGAAGCGCGGGCGGCATCGCCAGGACCGCGACAACGTTTACCATCAGGACCACATAGACCAGCGGCAATCCGGGAATCAGTACCACGGCGGCGGCCGCCACGACGCACAGGCACAACACTGAGTAAAAAGGGCGGCCTTCCTTCATCCGCAAGTTGAGGCTATGCGGTTTACGGGCTACCTCGCCAAAGGCGTAGGCGGTCGAAGCCGAGATGGTGATGGCGGCCACCAGGCCGGCTTCGATCATTCCCAGCGAGAAGAGAGCTGCGCCGACGTGTCCGATCACCGGCTCAAGTGCGTTGGCGAATTCGGCCGCCTGAAAATTCTCGACGCTCATGCGCAGGTGCATCAACGGTGCGGTGACCAGCACCACGGCGATGGCTGCTCCGGCCGCCAGAGTTGCGCCTAACAGGGTGTCGATGCGCCCAAAACGGATATCGCGGCGGGTGAGCCCTTTGTCGACGGTCGCGCTTTGCTGGAAGAAGATCATCCACGGGGTCACGGTGGCGCCGATGTTCGACAAGATGATCAGTAGAGCGGCGCTGGTGATCCCGCCGGGAAGCGGTCCCCACGTCACGAGTGCCCGGCCGACCGAATTCCAGTCCGGTTTGGCCGCCAGGGCCAGCGGCACAAAGACCAGGTTTACCGCAGCGAAGGCGAGCGTAATCCGTTCCCACGTCCAGTAACGATGGGAAAGAACGGCGAGGAACAGAACCAAAACCGCGCCCGGAATCGCTACCCATGCCGGCACACCGAAGAACGCCAAGCCGGCCCGTATAGCGATGAACTCGGCAATCAGCGTCAGAAAGTTTCCGACCGCCAGGTCGATGAGGGAGAACCATCCCCAGAAGGGACCAAAGCGCGAGAAGATGAGTTCGGCATGGCCGCGATGGGTGGCCGCGCCTAAGCGCACCGTCATCTCTTGAACCACGACGGCCATCACGAAGGTGAGAATAATGAAAGGAATAAAAAAGCCAACTCCGAAACGGGCTCCGGTGGCGGCATAGTTGATCATGCTAGGGCCGTCATTCTCGCCCAGCATGACCAGGATACCGGGACCGATCAGCAGCCATAGCAAGCGAAATCTCGAAAACAAGCCGCTTTCGGCGCGGGCGGCAACGACTCTGGACCGATCCTCTGCGCGTTCCAGATCCTCGTGGGTGAAAAGCAGCTGGCTGTCGGCAGCGGAGGCAATTCCGTCCGCCATCATCGGCAACGGATTGTTTTCAGGAGTGTTCATGCGCGGACGGCTAGGCTTGTCGTACCCAAATTTTTCTGGCCGCAGGGTCGCCCAGACGCAAAAATTCTTGCCCGATCGCGAGCGTGGTCGTGCCGTCATAATGCTTGGTTTCAACGGTCACGGTGGCACCGGGCCGAATGCCCTCCTGATCCAGGAACTGCAACAGCCTGCGATCGCGCTCGGCGACGCTGGTAACGCAATACTTTTGCTTCTCCAGTGCTTCGTTGAGCCGACACAGGCCTTTTCTCTGCGCTGCCGTGTTTTTCAGTGACCAGGCGTTGCCATGGGGGCAGATGTCACTTTGTCCAAGTTTTGCCAACAACCGCTTTTCGAAAGCGGCAGAGACCACATGCTCCAGGCGCTCGGCTTCATCGTGCACCGCGTACCAGGGCATTTTGAAGAGCTCGATCAGCATGCGTTCGATCAGATGGTGGCGAAAGATCGTACGCTCGGCCGCAGCGCGCCCCGCGGCTGTCAAACGGATCCGACCGTCTTTCTCGACGCGGGCCAAGCCGTCCCGGTTCAGTCGTTTTAATGCTGCCGTCACCGCCGGTCGCGTCACCGAGAGCCAGTCGGCCAAAGTCGCGGAGATTACCCTTTCGCCTTCGGCCTCCGCGGTGGCGATGGCCTTTAGGTAGTCTTCCTTGGAAATTGTCATCGACGGCAGATTCAAGCCAGCCTCGCAGCCAAGGTTTGCAATTGCTCATCGGTAAACCGAAGCAATTAACCATGGTTAACTCAAAATATATACTATATTAAATCAAAGTCAAGACGAAAATGCCCCCTGGACACACCAAAAGATAGGTTTTCGAGGTGTTTGGGGCACACTGATGGCCTTCAGGGAAAAACAATTGTGTTAAAGAGCGGGCCCTCATCCGGCCCACGAGGAGAGCTTAGGCTCGCGCCACCCAGACCTTCGATGCCGCTGGCAAGCCCAGCCGCACCCGGGAATTGGCGATGGTTAAGGTGACAGTGCCGTCATAGTTGCGCGAGTCCACCATCACCTGGGTACCCGGGAGCAGGCCTTCATGGTCCAGGAATTCGAGAAGTTTACGGTCGCGCTCGTAAACGCTCTTGACCTGATACTTTTTGTGTTCTTCGGCTTCGCTGAGCAGACACAGGCCGTGTTTGCGCCGTTCCGAATCGCTGCGCAGGGTTAGACCATTGCCGTGCGGGCACGCGTCTTTGTGTCCGAGCGTGGCCACAAGTTTTGCCTCGAAGGCGGGAGACACGGCGTGTTCCAGCCGCTCGGCCTCATCGTGAACTTCGTACCAGGGCATGTCGAAGATCTCGGTGAGCATGCGTTCGATCAGGTGGTGGCGAACTATGGTGCGTTGAGCAACGCCTCTTCCGGCGGACGTCAGTTGTACACGACCGTCTTTGCCTACGCGGACCAGATCGTCTTTGGCCAGCCGTTTGAGCGCGGTGGTTACCGCGGGACGGGTTACTGAGAGCCAATGCGCAAGCGTAGCGGAAATCACCGTTTCGCCTTCCGCTTCAGCCTCGGCGATGGCCTTCAGGTAATCTTCTTTCGAAACGGTGATCATACGAAACGCGTGTCTCGGCTTACCATGCTCGAACTCATCTTCAAGGGGAACCACGGGCCTATTTTATCTGAGAAACCGATGGTTCAATCAAAATGTAGGCCCAGGGGGCGGCAGCGGGTGTTGCTCGTCGATCAAGGCAACACGGCCGCGAAGCACAACAGCCGCATCTCGCGAGCGCTTTATCCTGGTGGATCTGGCGCATTTCTCCGGAGCGAGGCGGGGAGAGGGGGGGCCGTATGCGCGGAGTTTCCCGGGCCGGGCAACGTCACTGAGAAGCATGTGCCGCTATTCCCGTTCTGACAGTTGCTGCGGAAGACGATGGAGCCGCCGTGCTTTTCTACCAACTCCTTGGTCACCCACAAGCCAAGGCCGGTTCCGATGTCCGACTTGGTGGTGAAGAAGGGTTCAAAAATGTGCTCCTGATCGGCGTGTTGAATGCCGCTGCCGAAGTCCTCGACTTCAACGTGAACGGAGGAGATGTGCTCGGCAGCTCTTTGCGGCTTAACGCGAACGATGAGCTTGCCTCCCCTAGGCGAGGCATCAATGGCGTTGGTCAAGAGGTTGGAAAACACTTGTCGTAGCTCTCCGCGAAAACCGTCCAGCAGGCAGGCGTTTTCGTATTCCCGAAGGATGGTTATCTGTTTGGAGGCGATTCGCGCCCGGAGAATCGCCAGCAACTCCTCGAGGGTCTGTACTACGTCGACGGCCTCCGGGACATTGCGATCGCGATAGAACCCCAGCGTCTGTTTAGCAATGTGATTCACACGGGCCAGTTGTTCTTCTGCCAGACGCAACATCTCTTTGGAGTCCGGTTTCAAGTCGTGCTCGCGTCGGAGCAGGTAGATGAGATTGGTTACGGCTTCCAGAGGATTGTTGATTTCGTGGGCGATGGTAGCAGCCAGCCGGCCGGCCGTGGCCAGTTTTTCTGACCGCCGCAACGCTGCTTCTTCCAGCTTGCGCTGCGTAATGTCGGAACACAGTCCGGCCATCCCGCAGGCCTTTCCGTGATCATCGAGCATCACCCGTCCGTGAACGCCGAACCAGCGAAGCTGGCCGGTGGGGATCAGGGTGCGGTACTCAACGGAGTACTCGCTCTTATCGTCGAGCGACTTTTGGATCCTGGTCAGAACTGTGGTGAGATCGTCCGGGTGGATGGTCTTGACCCATGTTTCAAACCTTCCGTCGAACTGTTCCCGGCTCAAACCGTGAATGCGGAGAGCATCTTCGGACCAGATGAGCTCGTTAGTGCTGAGGTTCCACTCGAACGCCCCTACTTCAGCTGCCTTATGGGCCCTGGTCAGGCGTTCCAGAACTGATCGCAACGTCTCCTCACGTTCCTTGGCAGCAGTAATATCCTGGAAGAAGATGCTGAGACCTTCGGCAAATGGGCAAGCGCGAATCTGCAACCATCGAGACTGCTGCCCGGAGCGAGCTTCGAACTCGACCGGCACACCTTCTGCTGCGGAGCGCCGCAGTTGCGGTTCTATGATGGTGCCCTTGGATTCCGGCGTAAGGTCCCAGTAGCTCTGCCCGATGACCTCGTTCTTCTTTCTCCCCATCAGTTGCGCGCCGGGACCATTGATATACACGACCCTCCAGTCGCGATCCATGACACAAAAGCCTTCGCCGATGCTGGCGAGGACACGTTCGGCCTTGTCCTGAGAGCTGCGAAGTCGCGCCAAAAGAAATGCCAGCCCTGAAGCAAAAGCCACCCAGAGCAGGGTGCGAGACAAATCGGCCCAGCTGAGAGACCAGCCTGGCTCGGGATGCATGAGGTAATAGTTGGCAAAAAGCGCGCCAACGACGGCGGTCAGAGCGCCGTTCCGGAAACCTGTAATCCAAGCGCATACGATCACGGCCCCGGTGAAGACCATGAATGGAGTCGAGTAATTGGTCCACCGAATAGCAACCAGGCTGAGCAGGGCCGCGGCCACGTTGGCAGCAAGAGTTAGAACCAGGGCTGTGGGGCCGGTCAACGGGCGGGGACGGAAAGCGAAGCTGTGTTTCATGGTTACTGCAGCAAGGTAGCGCAGGCGGTCCGTCGAGCCTGCGTTAGCAACATAAATTACTTACTCGAGCGTGGTCATTATAAGCCCTTGCCGTCGAATCTGTCGGTAACCGGTCTCCGGATACCTTAATTTATTTGAGCAGGGACTTGAATCATCGGGATCCCGGGGGAAGCGTGGACCGGCCGCTGGCAACGTACAATCGCTTAACACCATGCCTTCATTCTGCGACGTCGCCCTGCCGGTCCCCTTGGACATGGTGTTTACCTACCAGGTTGGCGAGGTTGTGCCTCGCGTCGGCGGGCGGGTTCTTGTGCCCTTCCGCGAACAGCGTCTTTCCGGAGTGGTGACCGCGCTCCACGACCGCGCACCCTCCATGCACGCCAAGCGCGTGTTGCAGGTTCTCGACAGTGAGCCCATCCTGGATTCGGTCCTCCTCGAACTGGGCCAGTGGATCTCGCGCTACTACTTGGCGCCGCTGGGCGAAGTGTTGCGCACCATGCTGCCCCTGTCGGCGGAGATCAGAAGGGCTAAGGTTTTTTCCATCACGGACGCAGGGCGCGATGAGCTGCACGCTTCCGCAACGATCGGCTCATCGCGGCGGACGCGCCAGGACACAGACACGCAAATGGTCGAGTACGCTGTGCTCGATTACCTGGCCATGTCGGAGTTGGAAGCAACGTTAGAGTCGACTCTGCGCTCTGCCACCGGCGCCAACCGCAAGACTCTGGAGAACCTGGTTCGCAAGAAATGGATCAGCCGCGAGGACGCGACTTCGCCGCGCGATGCCCGGCGCACGGTAGAGATAGCTGTGCTGAAAGAGGCGGGCACTCATAGCAAGCTCAATGAAAACCAGCAAGAGATCGTGCGCTTTCTTGAACAGGACCAGGGCCACGTAACGGTAGAGATGATCCGAGAGCTGGACATTCCGAGAACCACCTTGGGCACGCTGGTCAAACGGGGCATTGTAGAACTAAGGGAAGAGGCAGCGGCGTTCAAGCTCACGTCTCTGAAGCGGCGCGGGCCAGCACACCTCGACTTCATCTTCAACCCGCAACAGCAAGCAGCGCTGGCGTCGATCCAGAAATCGATCGACGAACGAAAGTTTTCCGTGTCTCTTCTGCACGGCGTCACCGGCTCGGGCAAGACAGCGGTTTATCTCGCCGCCATGCAGGCGGTGCTCGAAGCGGGGCGGTCGGCGATTCTGCTGGTCCCGGAAATCGGCTTGACGCCTGCCGCGGCAGCTAATCTGCATCAGGTTTTCGGCGATCAAGTGGCCATTCTGCATTCTGCGCTTGCCGGGGATGAACGCGCCGAACAATTTCATCGCATCCGCCGCGGCGAAACACGAATCGTGGTGGGCACCCGCTCCGCGGTTTTCGCGCCCGTGAGCAACCTGGCGCTCATCGTGGTGGATGAAGAGCACGATCAGTCTTACAAGCAGGAAGAAGTGCCGCGCTATCACGGCCGTGATGTCGCCGTGATGCGCGGCAAACTCTCCCAGGCTGCAGTCGTGTTGGCCTCGGCAACGCCTTCCGTTGAGTCCTACCACAACGCGGAGTCTCGCAAGTACGCACTGCTGGAACTCTCAGAGAGGGTGGAGCGCCGCCCGCTGCCGGAAGTCGAACTCGTGGATATGAAATTCGAATTCCAGCGCCAGGGCGAAGATCGACTTTTTTCCGAGCAGTTGATCCGCGAAACCAGCGAGTGCCTGGAGCGCGGCGAGCAGGCGATGATTCTCCTCAACCGTCGTGGTTACTCTTCGATCGTTCTCTGCCGGAGCTGCGGAGAGACGCTGCAATGCGAGAACTGCACGATCGCTCTCACGTTCCACAAGGCGGGTTATCGGATGGAGTGCCACTATTGCGGCTACCGGGCGCCCGTGCCTAAGCGCTGTCCGCGATGTGACAGCCAATACATCTACTTCCTCGGCGCGGGCTCAGAGAAGGTGGAAGAGCAGCTGCACGCTGCTTTCCCGCAGGCGCGAATCGCGAGGCTTGACCGCGATACCGTGCGCACGCGGCATGACTTCGAGCGCGTACTCAATCAGTTTCATTCCGGCGAACTCAATCTGTTGGTCGGAACCCAGATGATTGCCAAAGGCCACGACGTCCACGGCGTGACCTTGGTGGGGGTAGTCGGCGCCGATTACGCACTCGGGTTCCCCGATTTTCGCGCTGCCGAGCGCACTTTTCAGCTTCTCACTCAGGTGGCCGGCCGAGCCGGGCGCGGCCAGGCACCAGGGCACGTGGTACTACAGACTTTCTATCCCGAACACTACGCGATCGTATTTGCGCAGCGCCATGACTACCGCGGTTTCTACGACAAGGAGGTGCGCTTCCGCCGCTGGATGCACTATCCACCGTTCAGCGCGCTGGCCAACGTCTTGGTGCGCAGCGACAAACTCGAGCAAACCTTGCGTTGGACGGGTCAGCTTGGCAAGTGGTTTGAAAGCACGCGCCAGGAAGGCGTACGAGTTCTAGGACCGTCCGTGGCGCCGATCATGCGCTTGAAGCGCGACTATCGCTACCACTTTATCGTGAAAGCCGCCAGCCGTGAAAAACTCAACCGAGCCTTAGGACGAATGATGGCGTTTCTCAGTGAGGAGAAAATTTCCCGAACCAATGTGATTGTGGATGTGGACGCCCTGTCACTACTTTGAGGGATGCCGCCAATTGTGGATCCCCTCACTAACCCCGCGGCTAATGCTCTTGGCAGCTTCCGGCAGTGTGGTTCCAGGCAACGGTGCGGGCATCCAGGTGAGCAGCAGCAGGATGGCAGCCACCAGCGACAACATACGGCTGCCGCGGCCTAGACCCGGCTCCGCGGGGACGACAGGATGCCGGCTTCCTGTTATCCGTAGCAGAATCGCCCAGACCAGCCATCCCACCCACAAATACCAGCTAAAGACGAGCAGAGCAAGAATACAAGACCGGGAGACCCACCGGTGGGCTCGTGGGTTCAGGGCAAAGATGATGTGCCCGCCGTCGAGCTGCCCGCCAGGAAGCAGATTCAGAGCTGTCGCCAGCATCCCGACCCAGGCAGCAATCGCTGTTGGGGCAAGATAAAGGTGGTTGGCACTGAGATGCGCTGCTGGCGATTGGCTACCCAAGAAGGCGAGGATCCAGCGCACAAGGTCAAAGATCAAGGGAAAGCCCAGGACAGGCCAGCCATTCTCGGGCGGCTGCAGGGTCAGCGGCTTGGAGTACAACAAGGAGACCACCAGGACAGGGACAGCAACTACAAAACCGGCGATCGGGCCGGCAATGCCGATGTCGAATAGATCCTTGCGGCTACGAATCGGTGATTTGATGCGGATGACCGCGCCCAGTGTCCCGATCAACGAGGGGAACGGAATAAAGAAGGGAAGCGTGGCTTCGACTCCCCGACGCCGGCAGAGAACGTAATGACCGAATTCATGGGCGGTGAGGATACCCAGCAGGCACGCGGAAAAGGGTACGCCGTCGGCCAGACGATGCCAGTCTTCTAGGGCCCAGCTCCAGGGAAGGAAGTTGTCATCGTCCGAATAAGGCCAGATCCCCGCCCTGAAATCGTGTTCGAGACGAGCGCCGATCGACAGAGTACTGAGGCAAGTAGCCAGAAACAATAGAAGATGCAGCCAATAGCGCTGTTTCGGACGGTTACGGGGCCAGACCCGGAGTTCCTTAGGTCCCGGATCATAGGCCTGGTATACGAGTGGTGGGAGAGGGTTGTCCGGCATGGGTAAACAGATGGACCTGCGGGAAAGCCGTCCTAATCAATCGATTGCAGCTCTTTTCCGGGCTTGAAGCGCACGGCCTTGCCCGGAGGGATGTTTACTTCAGCGCCAGTGCGCGGATTGCGCCCGATTCCAGTCTTGCGCGGGCGCACGTTGAACACGCCAAAGCCCCGCAGTTCAATGCGTTCGCCATGGGCCAGAGCCTTTTTCATACTGCCGAACACGGTCTCCACCGCCAGCTCGGCCTTGGTCTTGGTGATACCGGTTTTGTTAACCACTTCGTTAATGATATCGAGCTTGATCACAGGTCGGCTCCCTAGAATTGTTAGAGGCGGCGTAACTTGCAGATAATATGGGACTTTTACGTTGGTTGTCAATGGAGCTTTGAGGCAATTAATATGACTGGTTTGCCGAGCAGATAAATTGTCGGCTGCGCAGCTGAAGGAACCCCTCTCACATGGCGATAAAGAGCGACCGCTGGATCCGTAAGATGGCCCTCGAGCACGACATGATCAATCCCTTCAACGACCGCCAGGTCCGCGACGGCGTCATTTCCTACGGCCTGTCTTCCTACGGTTACGACCTCCGTGTAGCCGATGAGTTCAAGATCTTCACCAACGTAAACTCTGCCATCGTTGACCCTAAGAACTTTGACCAGAGGTCGTTCATTGATGTGAAGGGATCTTCGGTTCTGATTCCGCCGAACTCTTTCGCCCTGGCGCGATCGGTCGAGTACTTCAAGATTCCCCGCGACGTGCTCACCGTCTGCGTGGGCAAGTCGACCTACGCGCGCTGTGGCATCATCGTCAACGTCACGCCTTTCGAACCGGAGTGGGAAGGCTTTGTCACACTCGAGATCTCTAACAGCACTCCGCTGCCGGCCAAGATCTATTCCAACGAAGGCCTGTGCCAGATCCTGTTCTTTCAGGGCGACGAGCCGCCCGATATCAGCTACAAAGACAAGGCTGGGAAATATCAGTCACAGTCGGGGATCGTTTTGCCGAAGTTGTGATTCCGCATCTTTTCTTCAATCCCGAACCCGCTACGAGAGGCCCAGCCGAGCGCGCGAAAGGCTCGGTGCCCGATTGACTTTCTCGCTGCGCGCGAGATTTTAGAATTGAGTCCTGGTTTAAATTCAGATTCGGAACTAAGCCTTAGGTTGAGCTTCACCCGCCTTGTAGATATAACGGATAGCTGGCTTATAGACGAGCAAGTGAGAACCGCCGTTGCGGTTTAGCTTGAGGCAAGTCCGATCATACCATTCGATGATTCCCTGGACCTGTTCGCCATCCTTAAGAACCACCACGACGGCAGTCTTGCCTTGAATTTGTTTCTGATAGTAGTAGTTTTCTGCATGCGTCTGTTCCCCCGGCGTGCTGCGGCGCGGGCCGTTGGCGGGCATGCGATCGGTGCGCTCCAGGCGCTCGCGGCGCTCCGATACCGGCTCGGTCCTGGGCTGCGGGGAACTGAGGGAGGGACGGATCAGCTTGCGGCTGACAAACGACTCATCCTCGGTTTGTTCCGGAGCCTGGCGTGCTGCTGTAGCGTCGGTTGCGTCCTTCATCGGTATGTATCCATTTTCCGCTGAACAGGAACTCTTTGGCAGGAACTTGCCTACCGGAAACCGAGCTGAACCCAACAAACATGGACCGGGAATTCAGTGCGGATTATTGTCGTCTACCGTACCACAGCGGGGCCGGGAGTTTCAATTGACTGGAAGGCCATTGTCCGATCCGGCCAGGATTCAGCCTCTTGCGCCTGCTAGCGATCCATCGCCAGAGCGAAGGCGTCAAGGGAGAGCGGGCGCAGCAGGTTGCGGCGCATTCCCCGCTGGACCTGTCCCAGTCGCTGAGCTGCCTGGGCAATCCACTCAAAATCGACGCCCTTGGCCATGGACTTGATCTCCGCGGCAACATCGGTGTTGCGCACGAGCTCCGGCGCTCCCGAGACCATCGCCGTCAGATCCCTGAGCAGCGAGTACAGGGCGATCACCAGCTGATCGGTCTTCTCCTTGCCTTCTCCGCCACCACGATAGGTTTCTGTCGCGCGGAACAGCTCCGAGTGATCGCTGGTGCCTGCCGCTGCCCGCAACAGCGCCAGGGCGTCCTTGCGGGCTGCTGTATATTGCTCCAGATTGAGTGCGAGAGCGCGGCCAATCGCGCCTCCACAAAGCCGGGCTACCAGCTCGCGCTGTCGCGCATTCCATTCCCGTCGATGCTCCTGCAGATAGCGATCGATCTCGGCGGCTGGCAAAGGGTTCAATTGAAACAACGCGCTGCGCGAGCGGATGGTAGCCAGCAGCTCGCCCGGGTTTTGCGCAAGCAGGAAGATGGTCGCGTATTCCGGAGGCTCTTCGAGCACTTTGAGCAGGGCATTGGCCGCTTCCTTCATGAAGGCTGCTACCGTGAAGATAAAAACCCGGCGGTGCGCATTCGTGGGTTTATAACGAATGGTTTCATTCACGTGACGCACCTGATCCACTTTGATCATCATCTGCGGTGGATCGGGAGGAATGATCAACACATCGGGGTGGGTTTGAACGAAGAGTCGAGTTTCACGCTTATCAACATCCCGCATCGCTTCGCGCGCCTCTACGGCCTCAGCGAAACGTGCGTCGAGATCCAACGCTTCGCCGATGCGGCGGCAGTTCTCGCACTGGCCGCAAAAGTCGGGCAGACCGTCCGGCGTAGATGAGGGCGGACTCAAGCAGTTCATCGTCCGGGCCAGCATCAACGCCAGGGTGTACTTGCCCGAGCCCTCAGGACCGGCCAGGATTACGGCGTGAGGAAACCGGTTGCGCCCTAGCATCTCGCGCAGCCGCCCAACGATGGCAGCGTTTCCGTGAAGATCGGAGAAAGCCATTTCTCTTAGATTCTATCCGTCCGAAGCACCCCGGCGTTGGTCGTAGATGCATCCGGCGCCTGCCCTGAGCCAAATCTTACTTGGCTCCCTCAGGAGCTGGGGGTACGGCCGGCTTCAAGAACTTGCGGTCATCGATGTTGACGTTCTGCTGTACCTGATCGACCTGGATGGTGAAGCGTCCGCTAGGTCGTGCGATGGTCCAGCGGTAGGGAGTCTTCACGCCGCCTGTATCGCGGTAGTCGGCGTAGTCAACCTGTGTGGGGTTGCGTCCCAGAGGCGTTTCAGCGTAGCGCACCAAGCGCAGGAGGAGGCCGGTTTGATCGTCGAAGTACAAGCGAACCGGCGGCAGGCCCTGACGGATGGCGACAACCACGGTCGTCTGGCGATCGCCGATTTTCTCCGGCCGTCCTACGCGGAGCTGGCTGAAGATTTGTTTGAGATCGGTGGCAAAGTGGAAGTCGGCGTCGAGACGTATTGCTTCGTTCTCCTGTTCGCTCATGTCGTGCGCCGGACGCCCGGCATTACCGAGCCAGCCGGCGTGACCGTCGTAGGCCGTCATGTTGTCGCCGTTCGGCTGATGCACCACCGTGATGCGCTTGTCCGGAGATTTGGCGAAGACTTCCACTGGGAACTGGCCGCGAGCAAAGCTCAACGTACCCTTTTCGACGCGGCTCGAGATCTTCTGGATCGCCTCAGCGCCACCTAAAGCTTGAACATATTTATCGAGAATCACGTCCGCGGAAGGCCGCTCGCTGGGCTTGCCCTGGGTGCCGGAAGCTGGTGCGCTCGTGGTTTCAACGCGCGCCGGGGCGGGCTCGTCATCGCTGATGACGGGAATGGCCACCGGGTCGTGCGAGCCGCGATGGCAGGAGTTACAGGTCACCGCAGTGTGGCCTTCGAAGTTATCCTTGTTGATGGCCATCTGCATTTGGATCATCTTGCGCGCGGTGGCCTTGGTCTTCTTCTCGTCCCGGTCGAACGCGTTCTCGACATGGCAGAACTCGCACTCCACTCCCAGAGACGCGCTGATGAATTGCATGGCCGGAAGCACCTGGTCGGCCGGTGTGCCTTTCAGCACCTGGATATTCTTGTAGGCTTGCTCCGCGGTTTTCCCCGCCAGGCTTGGAGGCGGGCCCTGCGGTGCCGGTGCGGCTCCCTGCCCGTGGACCGCGGGTACGGCGGGCGCTGCTGATGACGTCGTTGTCGACTGCGCCCCAACTCCGGCGATGAGGAGCGTCAAGGTGACTGACAATCCGATGAAGATCAAGATGGATCTCGGCCATTGCTGGTTCATGATGTCTACCTGAGTACGGAACAGATTGGCCGGCGTCGACCGGCGAAGCACTGAAGTATATCCGACAGATACAGCCCAGTGGAAGGGTGGATACCGTGATCTTCCGCCTCGACAAACGCGTGGCCCTGGTTCTGCGCCCCCATCACTTTCTCTGGATCTAGTAATGCTTTATTGTCCGATCTCGGGTTTTCGTCCGAGTCGAAACTTGCCGGCCAGCCTTTAAATTGTCCTCTCCACTTCGTCCCGACCAGATTCTGGAGGGGACCCTTGCGACGTTGTTCTTTTTGTGTTCTTGCTGTAGCTGTTCTTTCTCTATCGTTAGGCTTGACTTCCTGCAGCGGAAATCTCTCCGCCAGCAACAAAGCCTCGTCAACCTCACCGGGAAGTTCGCCCAGTACCCCGACACCTACTCCGACTCCTGCGGCCAGTCCGGCTCCCACGCCGAGTCCTACTCCCGTAGCCAGCCCCACGCCAACTCCGGTGGCGGGCACCACGGTACTGGACAATGTCCAAGACACCAACAACTGGCTTACCTGCGGCAGTTGCGGTAACAGCGGAGCCACCGGGCCAGCGGCCACTTACTCGTTCACCCCGGGCATTGCCTCGCCCAGTGAAGATGGATCGTCGACGGAGTTCTCTATCGCGGCCACGGTGCCGTACACCAACGCGTATTTCTACCTGGAGCACACACCCGTTACCGCGCAGATGAACGCGCTGACCTACGAGTTTGATCTATACATCCCGCAAGGGATGGAGGCGGCTCCGGAAGCGATTGAGTTTGAGTGTCAGCAGGTTTTTAGTGGATGGGTCTACAACTTCGGTTGGCAGGCGCTCTATTCGGGGGGCATCTGGCGCATCTTCGACTACGGCCTCAAACAATGGGACGCGACCACTGTCGCATTTGCCGGATTCACGCCGGGAACCTGGCACCACATCCTGGCCGAGTACCACAATGACATTACCAACCACATCGTGTATCACGATGCTCTCACCGTCGACGGAGTGCGTAACCCCGTCAACGTCACCCACAATGCCTTCAACTCCGGAGGTCGTGACCAGTTCACCAATGCGATCCAATTGGACAGCAACAAGTCGGCCACGCCCTACAGCGTTTACGTAGACAAGATGAGGATCACATACCGCTAAACGACCCAACCGCAGAGGCCGCGGAGCAGTTGAGAGGATCACTCCTCAGCCCTGCGGACCTATGTGTTCTCTGAAATGACAATCTCGTGGTCATTGGTAGCGCAGGGCCTCCATGGGATCAACTCTGGCAGCGCGCCGAGCAGGGAGATAGCTGGCTAGCAGTCCCACGATTGCGAGCAACACTGCGATGGCAAGAAACGCCAGCGGTTCGTTGGCATTTACGCCGTACAACAGGCTGACGATAAAGTGAGCCAGAGTGAACGCGCCCACCAAACCAACCGCCAGTCCGATGGACATGGTGACGGCGCTCTGACGGAGAACCATCAGGAGGACGTCGCGAGGCTTGGCCCCCAAGGCCAAGCGCACCCCGATTTCACGTACACGCTGTCCTACCGTGTAGCTCACGACGCCGTAGATCCCCACACTGCACAACACCACGGCCAGAAGCGCAAAGATTGCCAGGAGGCTGGCCCCGAAGGTTGGTGCCCACAGCGCCTGGGAGAAGACTTCGCCGATCGGCCACACGTTGGTCAGAGGTAAGTTGCGATCTAAGTCCTGAATCTCCGTCCGCAGCGTGCCCAGCATAGACCGCGTCTCCGGGCCAGTGCGGAAGAAGACTGTCACCGCAGGGCTGGGATACTGCAACAGCGAGAGGTACATGTACGGAGTCGGGTCTTCGCCGAGGGTGTTGTACTTGGAGTCGCGGGCGACACCAATGACCTGCACCCAGGCGTCCTCGCCGAAAAACTTGAAGCGCTTGCCGATCGGGTCCTCGTTGGGCCAGAACTTGTGTGCCCCAGCTTCGTTCACCACGACCACCTTGGGGCTGTCTTCGCGCACCGAGCTGTCAAAGCTATGGCCGCGCACTAGGGGAATGCCCATGGTCTCAAGGTAGTCCGGTGAAATGTTGTCCACCTGGGCGAACATCCCGTTCCTGTGGACCAGGGGATCGCTACCCTCGGGAAAGATGCTGCGTCCAAAACCCCCGTTCAACAGAGGCACGCTGCTGGAAAGCGTCGCCGCCCGCACGCCCGGAGTGGTTTCGACCGCTTCCAGCACGCGACGCTCGAATTCTTTCACCCGTGACGCCTCATAGTTCAGCGAGCCGACGTCGAAGGTGATCATACCCAAGTTGTGGGTGTCGAACCCCGGATCCATTTTCTGTGCGTTGCGTAGACTCATCAGGAACAGGCCCGCCCCGATCAATGCCACCAGGGAAAGCCCCACCTGGACCATGATGAAAATGTTGCGAACACTGAAGACGCGGCTGGAAAACATCTCGGTGCCGGTGCGCTCCTTGAGCTCCGAGACCAGATCGGGACGCGACGACTGCAGCGCAGGCACCAGACCGAAGATTAGACCGGTGACCATCGCAATAAGGAGCGTGAACAGCAGCACACGGTAGTCCAGCGCCAGGCTCATGCTGCTGTTGGCGAGAAACGGTGGCCGGAAGTTCCACAAAAGGTTGCGTCCCACCACGGCCAATCCCAGCCCCAATGCGCCGCCTGCAAGCGCTAGGATGGTGGCTTCGGTCAGCAATTGAGCCACAATGCGTGAGCGTGAAGCCCCGAGCGCCAGGCGGATGGAAATCTCGCGCTTTCGCGCCGCGGCGCGCGAAAGCAGCAGGTTGGCGATGTTGGCGCACGCGATCAGGAGCACCATACCCACCACGCCCATGAGCACTGCTCCGGCGAGGGCAAGTACGGAACGAAACCCGGGATTGACTCCCGACTGCAGCAGCGGCACTGCCAAAAAAGATCGTCCTTTATTAGCTGCGGGAAACGCCCGCTCCAGGTTCGATCCCAGAACCTTGAGCTGTTGGTTAGCCTGGGCAACGTTAACGCCGTCCTTGAGACGCGCGATTCCGGCAAAAAACAGCGCCCGGCGCTCCTTAAACAGGGTCTTCAGCAAGCCGGAGAAGATCTGGTCGTGCATGGACATGGTGATCCACATGTCCGTGCCACCCAGCGTGGTGGCGCCTTCAAAGCCGCGAGGCGCAATGCCGATAATCGTGAAGCCCTGCCCGTTCAGCAGCACAGTCTGGCCGATCACGTCGGGGTTGGAGGCAAACTTGCGCTCCCACAAGCCATGGCTCAAGACCACGACCGGTGCCGCGCCTTCCAGATCCTCATCGGGACGGAAGGTCCGCCCTATGGCTGCCGGGACCCCCAACACGTCGAAGTAGTTCGCGGAAACCGAATCGGCGACGAACCGGCTCGGCTGACCGTCAATGGTCATGCTCACGCCCACGCCGAATGGCGTGTTTAGGGCGACGGAGGAGAACGCGTCGACGTCCCGTCCCATGTCCTGGCCGTTGAGGAGCGAGATTGGCAGATAATTGAGAGCCCCGGCGCCTACCCCGGGATCGATGGTGTAAAGGTTGACCAGACGAGCTGCGTCCTTTACCGGGATGGGATTGAAGAACACCGCATTGACCACAGTGAAAATGGCGGTGTTCGCACCAATACCCAAGGCCAAGGTGATGATCGCCACTAGGGAGAAGCCCGGCGCCTTGCGCATCGAGCGCAATGCATAGCTAATGTCCTGGAGAAGATTCATGGCACGCGGCTCTCCGAACCTGCCTTCTTGTGAGACGCACTGCCAGGCAAGGCGTTAGCCGGGGACGTCAGCTCCATTATGCGCTGTTTCCCGGCCGGCAAGGTTGCCGCGCTATGGGGTTTGTCACAAGAGCGTCTTCTAGAGATAGAATGCCTCCGGCAGAATACATTTCCTATGCACACCATGATGAATTATCCGCTGACGCTGGTCTCCATGCTGGAGCGGGTCGGCACATATTTCAGCGGCGTCGAGGTCATTTCGCGGCTTCCGGACAAGTCCCTCCATCGCAGCAACTGGGGCCAGGTTTATCGGCGAGCCCTGCAACTGGCCGAGTGCCTGCAGTTGGCGGGACTGAAGAAAGGCGACCGTGTTGCCACGCTCATGTGGAATCACTACGCCCACCTGGAAACGCATTTTGGGGTGCCCGTGGCCGGGGGAGTGTTGCACGCGTTGAACCTGCGCTTGCACCCGGATGAACTGGCCTACATAGCCAACCATGCTGAAGACCGTTTTCTCATCGTCGATGACGTCCTGCTTTCCGTCCTCGACAAGTTCAAGGCGCGAGTGAATTTCGAGAGAATCTTCGTGGTGCCTCACTCGGGGCAGCCGGTGGGCGATGGCTATGAAAACTACCAAGAATGGCTTAAACAGGCTTCGGGCGACTTTCAATATCCCAAGATCAGCGAAGAAGACGGCGCGAACATGTGCTATACGTCGGGGACCACCGGCAACCCCAAGGGCGTGATGTACTCGCATCGCTCGGAAGTTCTGCATAGCATGGCCCAAGCCATGCCCGATTGCTGCGGCTTATCACAACATGACGTAGCCCTTTTGGCTTCGCCCATGTTCCACGCCAATGGATGGGGGCTGCCTTTCACAGCGGCGCTGGTCGGCTGCAAGTTTGTCCTCCCTGGCCCGCACCTAGACCCGGAGAGCCTGTTGGACCTGATCGAGCGCGAAGGCGTCACCTTGAGCTGCGCGGTGCCCACCGTATGGTTTCCCGTCCTCTCGGTGCTCGATAATCGCGGACCGGATTGGCGAACGAAACATGACATCCGCATTCTCTGCGGCGGGACAGCGCCGCCAGAGGTTCTCATGCGGGGGATGGAGCGCCACGGCTTCTCCCTGATTCATGCCTGGGGTATGACAGAGACGTCACCGCTCGGCACCACCATGCGCTTGAAGCCACATATGCTGGAGTGGCCGCCGGACCGGCAGTACGCGCAACGGTGCAAACAGGGATGGCCGTCGCCATTGCTGGATTTGCGCGTTAGAAATGACGAGGGCGTAGCGCCCTGGGACGGCCAGACCATGGGCGAGTTGGAAATTCGCGGCGTGTGGGTGGCCGGCAGCTATTACAAGGCGCCCGGAACCGAGAATCGCTGGACCCCTGACGGATGGTTTCGCACCGGCGACGTTGCCATCGTCGACCCCGATGGTTGCATCAAGCTGGTGGACCGAAGCAAGGACATGATCAAGTCCGGCGGAGAATGGATTAGCTCCGTGGACGTGGAGAACGCCCTCATGGCGCATCCTGCCGTACGCGAGGCCGGCGTCGTCGGCGTTCCTCATCCCAAGTGGCAGGAGCGACCGCTGGCTGTCGTCGTAGTCAAGGACGGCGCCCGGGCCACCGCGGAAGAGCTGCGAGATTTTCTCGGCGTCAAGTTCGCCAAGTGGCAACTGCCCGACGACTTTGTCTTCGTGCCGGAACTGCCGCACACCTCGACCGGCAAACTGCTGAAAACCGAGCTGCGCACGAGATACAAGGAATGGAGGTGGAGAGAAGATGGGCGTTAGGTATTCGCGCGCCCGCGGATTTCCGCGACCGTCTGCGCCACCAGCACCTCGCCGTCGCGAAACACCGGTCGTAAGCGATCCTCGGGGTCGATGGCATCCCGTCGAGTTTGCGCTGTCTTCCACTCGCCGCGGGCAAAATGCAGAGCCAGTCGCCCACGTTTAGAAGCTTTGTCGTGTCCTTCTACGGGGTCCTTGAAGACGTCGCGATCTTGGCCATTGATGGTTACGCTGGAGCTCTTGAAGGCAAACCTCTGAGTATCGCGGTTGAGCTGCTGGAGCAGCGCTCCACCCATGCCGAAGCTGATGTTGTCGGCCGACCAGCCGGAGCGGTTCATGGCGGTGAGGGTGTCCTGGATGGTCCAGTAGTTCACGCCATCACCCTGGATTACGCGGACTCTTGAATTGAGCACTCGGTAGCCTTTGCCGTTCGTCTGATATCCGAACTTGTCGGCCAAGATCTCCAGCACCTTCAATACCACCTCGCGCGGCGTGCCGGAATCAGGGCGAACCACCAGCGTTCCCGCGCGTGCTAAGACCTGGTCGCGGAGCACTTCGCCCCACAATTTCGAGCAGGCGTCGTAGACGTTGTATGAATCACTGACCACGGCGATGGTTCCCTGCGGAAACTGCTTGAGCATGTTGTTGTAGGCTTCAACCTCGTTCTCCCGCCCCCAGGCGGTGACCGTGGAGTGCTCGGCCGCGGGAATGCTGAAGCCTTCCATTTCCTCGGAGTCGTAGTACTGCTGGAGAACGCGAATGCCGGCCACGGTATCAGTGCCGCGAAAGTTGATCAAGTGGGCCGCTGCGCCGATACCGGCGGTCTCTTCACTGGAGACGCCGCGATAGCCGAAGTCGTGCAGCTTGAAGTCGATGAGCGCGGGATCGCCCGAGCGCTCCAGCGCCCCGAGAAACACCTGGCGAATCGCCCGCGAGAGCGTAGCTACAGTAATGGGATACCAGACTTTCAGCAGAAGCGTTTCCAGGTAATTGGGTAGCCACCAACATTGAGGGTCGGTGTTCTCAATCGTCATCAAGACGTTGTGGACGTCAACCGCGACACCCTCTTCGACGGCCTTGATTACGACCGGCAACCGGCCGCCGTGCCGGCGAACGATGTGAATCCATCCTGCTCGGTTGAACAATCCGGAACCCAGATGTTGATCGACGAAGCGCTCCGCTTCAACCACGTCGTCTTCAGTGACGACCGAGCCACTGAGATATCGTTTCAAGTAGTACTGCAAGCCGAAGAAGACGGTCCGATGGAACATTCCACCCCGCGATTCCAGATAGCTATACACAAACTCGGTGCCCGGGGGATATTGCTTCCAATGCGTGAACTTGTAGCTGTCGGTCTCAAGGATCAGATTGCGCGATTCGGTCTTCAGCATGGTTCGTGGGTAGACGTACAGCGGGATTCTAACGGAATCTCGAAAACCAAACCTTCACGAATGGCCAAGCTGGGCGAGCTTATGGTCGAGATCCGCAAGCGCCTGGCGCAAGGATTCCGTGTAGCGCTCGCTGGTTGAGGATTCAATCTGATGGAGCACATAAGCGCGGGATAAGAGGAGGCCTTGTTTTTCCCGCGCGCCGTCATTGCCACCCTTGCCGGCTTCTTGCTGGGAGGGAGCCGCGGTTCTGGTTTGTGCAGATTCTTGCTGGGACTCGACTGATTTGCTCTCCCAACCTCGGGCCATATCTCCAATTATAGAAACGATCGTGAGCTGGCGCATCAAAATCTTGCTGGCGCGAACCTCAATTTATAATCCTGCGGGGCGCGACAACCGATAAGATCTTCGCGCCATCGTGGTGGTGCCTTGCAGAATCCAAAGCCAGGAGTTGCCCCGTGTCCCGCTTCCCAGTAGATTCGCCGGCGACGGTGCGGCGTACCGAACTTGTCTGCCCAGCGAGTTCGCTGAAGATGATGGCGAAGGCTGCCGCTAGCGATGCCGACGAAGTCATCTTCGATCTTGAAGACGGCTGCGGACCTTCCCAGAAGACCGCCGCACGGGAGACCTTGATCGAGGCGTTTATGACGCTGGACTTCGCGGGCAAGGTCCGCGCTTTCAGGGCCAACGGTATTCATACCAAGTTCTTCTATCGCGACGTAATCCAAGTCGTCGAGTCGGCCGGAGCCAACATTGATGTTGTGGTCGTCCCCAAGGTTCGAGACGCCGCCGACGTCCTGTTTGCCGACCGTCTGCTCGGCCAGATCGAGCAGAACATGAACTGGCCCTTAGGACAGATCAAGCTGGAAGCATTGATTGAGAGCGCGCTGGGCCTGGTGAATGTGGAAGCGATCGCCTCCGCCACACCGCGGCTCGCCGCATTGATCTTTGGCGTGGTGGACTACGCTGGCGACATCGGTATCCGTGAGCCGGTACGCGAACAGTTCGCGCTTTATCACTATCCTAAAGCCAGAATCGTGGCCGCTGCGCGCGCCGCGGGTATCGATGTAATCGATGGCGTCACGACGCAGGTTCGGGACCTCGAGCTCTGTGAACACGATGCCCGCCAGGCGGCTCGCATGGGCTTTGACGGCAAATGGGCCATCCATCCCGATCAGGTCGCAGTCATCAATCGCGTGTTTACTCCGTCGGCGGAAGAGCTAGTCCGCGCCCGGGAAATCCTGGATGCCTACAACTCGGCCGATCAGAAAACTGGCGTGGGCGTTTTTGTTTACAAGGATGAAATGATCGACGCCGCCAACCTCCCTATCGAGCGCAAGAGGCTGGCCATCGCCAAGAAATGCGGGCTGATATAGTAAGCAATTGCGAATTAGCCATTAGCACTGAGCAATGGACACAGCTATGGTTCCAGCGCCAGCGTTTCTGGTTCTACGATGATTTCCCGGTCAACCTCAGCCGTGCTAATTACGATCGGCTCCTGCGCGTTCACAGGGCGTCACGAAGAAGATGTCTCCCACAGGCGAGAAACCCGAACTTCACCAGCAACTGGCAAGCGCTGTGGCTGAGCTCTGCCGCAACTTTCCTGATGCCTACTGGCGGGAGCTCGACTCCAAGCGAGCTTATCCGGAGAAATTCGTCCAAACGCTGACTCGCGCTGGATACATGGCCACGCTGATTCCGGAAGAGTATGGTGGCGCCGGCCTGGGCATCTCGGAGGCGGCCGTCATCCTCGAGACAATCCACAGCTCGGGAGGCAACGCCGCGGCCTGCCACGCCCAGATGTACATCATGGGCACGCTGTTGCGACATGGATCGGAGGCCCAGAAGAAGAAATACTTGCCGGCTCTGGCCGGCGGAGAGCTTCGCCTCCAGGCTTTCGCTGTCAGCGAGCCGGGGGCTGGGTCGGACACGACGCAGATTAAGACCGCGGCGGTGCGCCGCGGCGACAACTTCGTCGTCAAAGGCCAGAAGATATGGATTTCGCGCGCCGAACATTCAGACCTGATGCTGCTCATCGTCCGCACCACCCCTCTGGATCAAGTGAAAAAACGTACTGAGGGACTTTCCGTACTGTTGGTCGATTTGCGACAAGCTGCCGGCCGCGGTCTGACGATACGGCCGATTCGTACCATGATGAACCATGCAACCACAGAAGTCTTCTTCGATGACGTGGAGGTTCCCGTGGCCGGCCTGATCGGCGAAGAAGGGATGGGCTTCCGCTATCTTCTCGACGGCCTGAACGCCGAACGGATCCTGATTGCGGCCGAATGCATCGGCGACGGGCGTTGGTTCCTGGAGCGTGCTTGCCGTCATGCCCGGGAGCGCGAGGTCTTCGGCAGGCCCATCGGCCAGAATCAGGGCGTACAGTTTCCGTTGGCCCGCGCGTACGCCAACTTGGAAGCTGCGGCTCTGATGGTCAGCCATGCGGCCCAACGCTTCGATTCCCGCGAGCCCTGCGGCTCCCAAGCGAATATGGCCAAGTTGCTGGCGGCGGATGCTTCCTGGGAAGCGGCGAACGCCGCTCTGCAGACCCATGGCGGCTTCGGCTTTGCAGAAGAGTACGACATTGAGCGCAAATTTCGCGAGACACGGCTTTACCAGGTGGCGCCGGTTTCAACGAATTTGATTCTCGCCTACATCGCCGAACATGTTCTGGGCCTGCCCCGGTCATACTGACGCGAACCGGCGGCGAGATTCAAGCCAGGAGTTCACGCATGCTACACAGCTGGCAAGGACGAGTGTTCGAAGACTTTGAAATAGGTGATGTCTATCAGCATCCCCTGGGTCGTACAGTGCTGGCAGCCGACAACGTCTGGTTTACGCTGCTTACGCAAAATACAAATCCCATCCACTTTGACCAAGCGTACGCGGCCCAAACCGAGTACGGCAAGCCTCTAGTGGATTCAACCTTCACGCTGGCTTTGGTAACCGGGCAGTCGGTAATGGATCTCTCGCAGAACGCCATGGCAAACCTCGGCTGGGACGAAGTACGCCTGCCCCATCCACTGTTTGAAGGCGATACTGTGTATTCGAGGAGCGAGGTGCTCGAAAAACGGGAATCCAAGTCCCGCCCCAACGTCGGGATCGTTCGCTTCAAAACGACCGGATACAAGCAGGATGGAACTGTAGTGATCGAGTTCAAAAGGACGGTGATGGTATACCGCAGGGGGCACGTTCCCGCGCAACCTCCCGCTCCACGGCAGGCTTAAAAATCGGCCGCGGGCCGCAGCCCGACCCTCGGGTCGGGCCTGCGACTGGTTTCCTACATCTGGTTCCGCAAGGAATAGCCGATGGACGCTCCCACGCGAATTGCACGCGGACCGGCGAACTCAAAGTTGTTGTTGATGAAGTAAAAGCTTGCTTCCGGACGCAGGAAGACGTTGCGCCACACGTACAGCCGAACACCGCCTCCTACGTGCATTGTAAAGTGATTGCTGCTGCTGTAATTCGTGCAACCGAAGAAGTTGCAAGTGAAGACAGGGCTGTAGAACCGAACGCTCAAAGCGCCAATGCCTCCCTGAATTTCAGCTTGTGCGCGCTTGCCGAGCGGCGGCGCCCACACGGCGTTGACGTCGTAGAAAATCGGCCGATAGGGTTGGAAGAACTGATTCACGTTTTGATGGGCGCGCCAGGCAACTTCAGCGCCCACGCCGAGATGCTTCCAAAAGAGAAGATCGCCGCTGAAACTCGGGTAGCCTCCGCCGCTCAGGCTCTGCGCGGCATGGGTCCCGTTGGCAATTTGAGTAACGGTGGCATCCGATGCGGGATTTCCTTCGACCGTGCCATAACCGAAAGCGATGTCAAACTGTTGAGCGTAGGCTGGAATGGCTAAAGCAAAAAGCAAGCAAGAGGCCGCAACTAGCAACAATGTCCTTGTCAAAGTCGTTTCTCCTGAACTACGACAACCGGCGGGGATTCCGGTTCAATAACAAAACATATCGTACGGAACATCTATTCCGGATTATGCTACGTCGCGCTCCCGATTGTCCAGATAACGGGTGTGTAATGTACACTTCGCCTTAACACATCTTTACCCAATCTTGCCAGAGCAGCGTGGGATTGTTTTCAATGTCCTGGCCCTACGGCTCGGCTTGGGCGGGGCCGCTTCCGCGCTCGCGGATCGCACTAACCGGAATGCCTGTCCACCGCGCCAACACTTCCTCGATGTCCGAGCGTTTTACCTGGCCGGCGGCAGCTTCCTCGAGGTTGTGCTTTTTGAGCAACGCGCGAAGCTCGCGATGCTCGCGGCGCTCAAGGTCGGAGAAGTGCCGCGCCTTGTCGAAATCGTGGGTGGCGATCGAGTTCTGCATCTTGTGAATAAGGCTGCGGATCCGCTGCCGGCACTCCACGATCTCTTTGGGCCCGCGAAAAGACCGCGCGTGGACGTAGGCAGCGGCTTCGTCGATCAAGTCAAGCGCCTTGTCGGGGAGATGGCGATCCTTAATCAAAGCACTCGAATAGAGGACCGCGTATTGGAGGGCGTCGGCGGTGTAGGTGAGTCCGTGAAACCTTTCGTACCGGTCTTTGGCGCTCATAACTACTTCTACGGCGGCGGCTTCGCTCATAGGCTCCACGTCGATGGGGCGGAAGCAGCGGTCGAGCCAATTGCAGGTTTCTAGCGCTTTCGTCCACTCTAGGGGTGTCGCGGCGCTGATGCACTGGATCTTGTTGTTCAGAAGTAGGGGCTTGATGATCGTCGCGAGCTCCGAGGTTCCCGACCCAGCCAGTAGGGATAGCAAATCCTCCATGAAAAGCAGCGCGCGTTGCGCCTGAGGGAGCGACTCGGAAGCCTTTTTCAAGAATTCTGCAGTCGGTCGCGGGTGCCCCCTCAACATCTGAGCCGTATCCAGTTCGATCATGGTCCTCTCGGCCAGAAAAGAAGGAACATCGCCGTCAGCCATTCGCTGTGCCAGACCTTCGGCGAGAGACCGTCTCCCCACACCTGGCTCGCCGACCAGAGCTGCATTGTTCTTGGTTGACCGCCCCAGCACCAGCACCAGGCTCTCCATCTCCTTCTCGCGTTCCACGAAAGGCCGGAGCATACCCTCAGCAGCCCGGTGGCTGAGATCGGTGGTGGCCTCCCCCGGCGTGGGCGATCCGGGTATCTCTGCCCTCGCTTCCTGCTCGTGGTAGGCAAGCGCTTCACGAACCGCCGCCAGACGCAACCCGGCTTCGAAGAGCAACCGCGCGGCCAGACTCTTCTCTTCACGTAGCAGACCCAGCAGCAGGTGCTCCGTGCCGACATTCCGGTTAGCAAGCAGTTCCGCCTCGTTCGCGGCATAAGTCAACACCTGCTTACACTCGTGGCTGAGCGGTAGATCGACGGAAGTCGAGACCTTCTCGCCTTTGGTGGTAACGGCTTCGATCTGCCGGCGAATGGCCTCATCGTTCATGTTGGGCAACAGCCGGCGTCGGAGGGCTTTGTCTTCGCGCAACAGGCCCAGCAGAATGTGTTCGGTTTCGATATAAGGAGTTCCAAACTGACTAGCTTCGTAGCGGGCGAAAAAAATCACCCGGCGGGCTTTTTCGGTGTATCGCTCGAACATGATTCCCTTCCTTTGCAGAAGGCTGGAGCAGCCCCCAATATTGTACTTCGACTAAAGTCGCGACCGCAGTCTTCTGAGACCGGACTGACATCCCTAGGCAGCCGGCGTAGAATCCAATGCTTGATTCAACAGTTAAGGGCAAGTCAGAATCTTCGATCAGAAAGGAACCAACATCATGCAAAGAAACGCGAGCGCTCACTGGAGCGGCGGGCTCAAGGACGGGAAGGGAACCATCACCTCCGCCAGCGGTGTTCTCAAAAACACGCCTTATTCCTTCAGCACGCGTTTTGAGGGACAGCCCGGAACCAACCCAGAAGAGCTGATTGCTGCGGCTCACGCGGGATGTTTCACCATGGCGCTTTCCGCCCAATTAGGTACCGTGGGAATGACCGCTCAGTCCATCGATACCACGGCCACGGTGACGCTGGAAAAGCTTGACGCCGGTTTTGCCATCACGACCGTGCATTTGCTGGTCAAGGCTAAAATTGCTGGAGCGGACCAAACCAAATTCGATCAGGCGGCGAAGAACGCCAAAGAAGGCTGTCCTGTTTCCAAGCTCCTCAACGCCAAAATCACCATGGACGCGCAGCTGGAGGGCTGAAGCGGTTTCGACCAAGAGCCGATTCCGATCTCGACTTACCGGCCTGAACTCTGCTCGGCGGTGCGTAGAGTTTGGGAGACGGTCTTAGCGTAGTCCTTGAGCTTATCGAGAGAAGCTTCGAGCGCGCTGGCCTTATCGGCGAGACCGCGCGCGCGCGCCACTGCCATCAGCTGTCCGCCCTCAAGCGACAGTCGTTCCAGAATGGCCAGCAGATATCCCAGTGCGTCGGCATGCGGCTTCCACAAGTAAGCTGAACCTGCCTTTTGGTTGTATTCATCCACCTCGACGATCATGCGCGAAAGATAAGCCACCAGGGTCATCATAAGAGCCGCGTAGTTGGCGCGAAAGCTCTTCTCGCCCTCATAATCAGCGCGGAACGCTTCAACTTCAGCAGGTGAAAGCGTGAGTTTGGTTCTCTTGACCGGAATAATGTGAGCGACTGTGGGATCAGTAGCACTGCGCACAAGTTCTTTGATCTGCTGGCGCGAACTGTGGATCTTGCCTTCCTGGACCGCGTTCTGCACCGCTTCGGAAGGGTGCACAGCCAGCACTTCCGTCTGAATCGGTTTCGAGAAACCTCCCTCATCATGTTCAGCCGCTGCTCGCGACCGCGATCCTGTCGCTGCCGCAATCCCCTGCATGGGACCTGGGGACGTTCCAACCATCGGAGCTAGAGCCGATGACATCGGCCGCGCCGGCCGTTTGTTCTCCACCGCTTTCTGATAGCGAGAGACTTTCCGAAACTCATCCTGCGCGTGCTGATAATCGTCGGCGAGCAACTCTCTGGTCTCGATCTGGCTCAGCTGTTGGACGGTGATATCTTTATCGACCCGCGAGAGAATGCTGCCTCCGCCTTTTTGCACATGCTCGGCGAAGGTCTTGATCTGTTTCGTCGCATCGTGGAACAGCAAGTCAAACTTGCGGCCGAAGATGTCGTTCCATGCGGCTAGATTGGCCAGAGAATCGGGATGGTAGAACGATCGTCCCAAAGATTGCTTCAACTCGCGAACCCTCTGCACGATTCCCGAATCCATGATCTGATCGAAGTGTCGGAACTCTTCTAGCTCCTGGTAGAGGTATTCGAACTCCTGCAGAAGCTGGACGTGCTCGGCCGGCATGGAGCCGGAGGCGACGTCGCCCAGGGCGTGATAGACCTCGGCTTCAAACGCGAGCGCGGACTGCGAGATCGCCAGAAACGGGCTATCAATCTCCGGCCGTTGCCAGGGCGATGCCGCAGCCGCCGGATTGCGAAACAGATGGGTGACGACGCAGTCGGTCTTATCACGATCGCCGGAACGCAAGGAACCTTTACCAGCGAAATAACGCAGCAGCGAATGAGCGCACTCGAATCCGGGCCGAGCCTTGAGCGCGTCGCGCACCAGCGGCGGCGTGGTCGCCAGGTCCAAAACGTCCAGCCACTGACGCATCGTTTCCAGTGCTTGTTTGTCGTTGTCTCCGGTCTGCGGACTCCCCGCGGCGGTCTTGATGGCGGCAGGGACCGGCACCACGTGTCCCAGGTTCTTCTCGAGCAACCCAAGATACAAATCGTGAACGCTACTAAGGTCTTGCAGCTCCTTTTGGGAGTCTTGTCCCACGGTCCACTCCTGCTTTGTGCGCTGAGCCGGGTAGGGAAGTTGCGCGTAGTGTAACCCAGGCGCATCTTGGGAACAATCAGGAGGAGTTACCTAAAGAGTCACAACCCGCTTAGACTATTGATTATAAACTACTTAGCAGATAAGCACCAAAGCCCAGCGACTACTTGCCACCCAACAGCAACTTGGCGATGGTTTGCAACTGCATGTTCGACGTGCCCTCGTAAATTTTGCCGATCTTGGCGTCGCGATATAGCTTTTCGACCGGATAATCCTTGGTAAATCCCACTCCGCCCATGATCTCAACCGCCAGCGACGCCACCCGCTCCGCGACTTGCGAGGCGAACAGCTTGGTCATGGCGGCTTCCTTCACAAAATTCATCCCGGCGTCTTTCATGCGCGCCGCGTTGTAGACCATCAGGCGCACGGCATCGATCTCCGTGGCCATCTGTGCCAGCTGGAACTGGATTCCCTGAAACTCGGAGATCCTGCGGCCGAACTGCTTGCGCTCCTGCGAATACTTGAGCGCGGCTTCCCAGGCGCCACGGGCCAAGCCGAGCATTTGCGCACCGATCCCGATGCGGCCTTCGTTAAGCGTCTCAATAGCAATCTTGTAACCCTGGCCCAACACGCCCAGCACGTTCTCTTTGGGCACGCGGCAATCCTCCAGGACCAGTTCACACGTCGACGAGGCGCGGATGCCGAGCTTATCCTCTTTCTTGCCGACGCTGAATCCCGGGAAACTCTTTTCTACGATGAAGGCCGTTACGCCCTTGTAGCCGGCCGCAGGATCGATGGTTGCCAACAGGATGAAGACGCCAGCTTCCTTGCCATTGGTGATCCACAGTTTGCGCCCGTTCAGCATGTAATCGCTGCCTTTGAGCTGAGCGCGGGTTTGCATCGCGAAGGCGTCAGAGCCTGATCCGGCTTCGCTGAGCGCGTACGCACCCACGGTGTCGGCGACCATGCGCGGAAGATAGCGCCGCTTCTGCTCGTCGTTGGTCCAGTGCAACAGAGCATTGTTGACCAGCGTATTCTGGACGTCTACCACAACTCCCGCCGAAGGATCGACCTTGGAGATCTCCTCTACAGCCAGGATGGCATCAAAGAACTTGCCACCGGCGCCGCCGTATGTCTCTGGAACTTCGATGCCCATCAGTCCGAGTTCAAAGAACTGCTTGATCAGCTCCGGAGCAAAGACTCCTTGCTCGTCCATCTCGCGAACTCTAGGACGAATGTTGCGATCGGCGAACTGGCGTACGTTGTCGCGAAACAGAATCTCGTCTTCGGTCAGCTGGATTAGCGGTTGCGGCGAAGGCGGGGCTGTGGTGGAAAGTTGCGACATCGGGGTTGAATCCTTTTCGAGAGTTAGAGAACCCAAAATTGTAACATTCGGTTAAACGCAGCCTCACTGGCACTAGCCAGCTGACAAATCCATCCTTCCCCTTGACGGCGAGCCCTAAGAGAATTTCAAATGCCAAGGTTATGCGAGTAGCCTTCTTAGGATTAGGAATCATGGGCCGGCCTATGGCCGCGAACCTGGCCAAGGCCGGACACGAGGTTGCTGCCTGGAACCGTACTCCTGGGGACCCAGTTCCTGGCGCAACGACGGCGGCCACACCTGCGGAGGCCGTCACCGGCAAAGAGGCCGTCTGGCTCTGCGTGGCCGATACCAAAGCCGTGCAGCAGGTCCTGTTCGGTCCCGAAGGCGCGATTGAGGGCCTGAGCGCCGGAACCGTCGTAGTGGATTCAAGCACCATTTCTCCCTCGGCCAGCCTGCAATTTATGGAAGCCCTGCAGGCCCGCGGTTGTGAGTTCCTCGACGCGCCCGTGACCGGCTCGAAGATCGCCGCCGAAAGCGGCCAGCTGATCTTCATGGTGGGCGGCAACCCCGCCAACATCGAGCGCACCGAGCCGCTGTTCCGTGCCATGGGGAAGAAGATCATCCACATGGGCGACAACGGAAAAGGTCTATCCGCGAAGCTCGCCCAGAACATGAACATCGTCTTCATTTATGAAGGACTCTGCGAGAGCTTGACCCTGGCGCGCAAGCTGGGCGTCCCACCGGAAAAGATGTTTGAGTTGATCGACGCCTCGATGATCCGCTCCGGCGTTGCCGAGTACAAACAGCCGTTCATTCTCAACCACGACTACTCACCCAACTTTCCTCTCAGGCTCATGCACAAAGATATCCACCTGATGCTTGATGCTGCCAAAGAGAACGGCGTGGACCTGCCTGGCCTCAGCAAGATCGACGAGATCTACGAAGAAGCCAGCCGCGACGGTTTCGACGACCTCGACTATGCGATCACCATTACCCTGCTCGAAGAACGCGCCGGCCTCAAGCAGAAGAGATCTTCGTAATTAATGCCGGGCCGAAGGTCGCCGCGCCTCAACCCTTCATCCTGAGCCAGCGGCAGAAGCCGCACCGGTTTGTCGTCGGGATTGCGTCGTCTCCCCGATCCAAGGTCCCTGCCGCAAAGGGATCGAAATCTGGGTCTCTCGGATCGGGCGCGATCTCGGCGCCAGATTTCGGCCCCCTCGTCTGTTGTTCCCTCTCTCCTGGTCCGTTCAATGCACTGTGATGTTGATAGTCTTCTTAAACACCACGCCGGCGCTATCCTGCGCCTGGACCGTCAGGCGGTGGCTGCCTGCGCTCATGGTAAGCGAGGCGTTCAAATTGCCGCCTTTTTCTGTGACTGCGGGTTTGCCATCGACATACGCCTGGATGAATGACACAGCACGGCTGTCGGTAGTGCCTGCAGAAACTTCGACAGGCGACGACACGGTTGCGCCGTTGGTAGGAGCGCAAATGGTCACCGACGGCGATACTGAGCTCAGCGCGCATGACGTTGGTGTTGGCGTTGGCGAAGGCGTTGGTGTTGGCGATGGATTCGGCGTCGGAGTGGGTGTGGGCGTCGGCGAGGAGCCTTTGCTGAGGTAGAAATCGAGGTCGGTATC
>DATDGP010000189.1:0-8098 GCA_036522035.1 Terriglobales bacterium | reverse complement strand
GGATAATCGGTGCCATAGACGTAGTCGTCAAAAAACCAGTCCATCTTGCGGTTGCCATCCAGGTCCATTTCCCGAGTCATGTATTTTTCCGTCATCGCCTTGAAATCTTCGGTGCTGGCTGCGCGATTGGCGTATGTCTTGGTGAAATCGTGCATCATGGCCTTGAACTTGGCGTCTGGATCCTGCGATGCGCTGTCTTGCATCATGACCCGCACCATGTGCAGGATATAGGCGCCCTTGGGATAGAGCAGGTTGCGAGGAATGTTGAATCCGCTTTTGGCCGTGGCCAGACGGTATCCCATGGTCACCGACCCTACGTCGATGGCACGCTTGCCTTCCCCGTTTTTGTCGGTGAGGAGCTTGCGCTGATGCGCCCAGAATTCGTGAAAGTCGTCCAGGCCGTGGTCGTGATATACGGCTTGCAGAAACAGAGCGGCCGACATCTCCGCGAAGCCCTCACTCATCCACTGGTCGCGGTAGCCGTTGAAACCAACCATGTGCCCCCACCATTGGTGCGCGAGTTCATGCGCTCCCACCACTCTGAAGAAGCTGTTTTCAGCGTCTGCCTTGAACCCGATCATGTGGCGGACGGTGGAATCCTGGAAGTAGGTCTGCGGAAGGTACACCAAGCCGGGCCAAGACTGGCCGAACGCTACCGCTGCCTGCTGCGTCATGGCCACGTGCTGATACGGCATTTGGCCGAAGTAGTTAGTATAAAGATCCAAAGCGATCTGGGCTTCCGCCATGGCTTTCTTCATGCCGGTGACCGTGCTTCCGGGACCTCCCGTCCCCTCGTTGGCGTCGGTCTCGATGACGTAGTGCTGGCCCAGGTCTTTATCTTCCTGGCTTTTGAAGTTGCCGAAGTTAAATCCGGCTACCGCCAGAGGAGTTTCTGAGACCCACTCGGTAACGCTCTCGTTGCCTTCGTCGACGGTGCGCAGAAGCTTGCCGGTAGCCACCATCTTCAGGTCTTTGGGGATGTGGAAGGTCATCTCGTAGGTGGCGTACTGCCCGAAGCGCAGGTTGGGATACCAGTTCTCCCGCGCGACCGGAAAGTAGTTCTTGAACTCCACCTGCTCGACTGCGTCCTCGCCGCCGTACTTGGTGATGATGGTGTAACGCTCACCCTTCTTGAGTTCACGGGGCAGGATCACGGCAAAGTCAGCGTCCTCTTCCTTTTCCTCCTGGATGAAGGACAGTTGTTCGCCGGTCTCCCCGCTGGCGACCCATTCCACTCGGAGAGTCGGGAACAGGTCCAGGGCCAGCACGCGGACGCCGTCGCGGAGAGCGGTAATCGTTGTGATAGCGCGGCCGTCGAGCCGGGCGTTCTTGGCAAATCCAATGTCCAGTTTCTGGTGCTCGATCCTGAAAGGACCATTTTGCTCGTCGCCGTTGGCGGTTCCTCCGGCGTATTCAGAGAGTTTGTGGAAAGCAGTCCAGACGCCGAAGTGATCGTAATCCCAGGCGATCAGCGCGACTTCTTCGGGCTCCAGGGACATCCGCTCCTGCAGCCGCAGCAAGCCCGGCCCCGGCCCCGGATCGGGAACATAGACAACTACGCCGTGCGGATCAACGTCATAGATCAGCTTCTTGCTGTAGTGGTTCCCTTTGATAAAAGCGAGGAACTTGCCTCCCGGTTGGGAACTCATGACGTCCTCTAAGAGCCGGACGTCCAGGTTCTCCTTGAGGTGTTTCTTCAGGTCCTGTCGCACTTCATCGAGGAGTCTTCCGGCGTCGCCAGAAGTTTCCGGCGAGGCTCCCGTCGCGGCCTTGCGGATTTCCTCTTCCGTGCCGTCGGTAAACCGGAAGACCGCGCTCGAAAACTCTTCTTCGAAGGGCCTACCCTTGCTCAGAATCGCCAGATTACGGCGTTCCACGGCAATGGGAGGCGTGACGGTGAAGCTGGCATCACCGTGAAAGACTGCGCCTGTAATGTTTCCCCGGACCGGCTCCAGAAGCTGAAATGTCCCGCTCCGGAACACAAAGACTCCAGCCTCACGCTGGAGAGTAAAATCCTTCACCGCGATCTGCTCCTGGCCCACTCCTACCTTGCGCAGGCTGACATAGATCGCATCACGGTTGGCTAAGGCCCGCCGCTCGATGGGCGCCGGCTTGACTTCAGGCGGCCGGCTCTTGAGTTCAACCTGACCTGTTCCCCGGGGAGCTAGAAGGATTGCGGACACAGTTAGGCAAACCAGGCTGAACGAGCGCACCGTTTCCTCCCCAAAACTTTGCCGACTCAAGCTAAGCTGCTGCCATTATCCTGGGCTGCTGCTATTTCTACAAATACAAAGAAGAACCATTCGAGTTGAATGTAGGTAAACGGATGAGAAGTCTTGCCGGCCGGGCTTGGCGGACCCAATCCGGAACCCTGCCTCCAGAGGAGGGGGGGTATCTCTCTGTCCCACGGTAATGTTGCCTGAGTGGCAGCGGATGTGCGACAGTAACGATTCGTTATTGGGCAACGGTTTCGGGTCCCAGGCGATCCAAACCCGCTACAGGTGAAACATGGCAAAGCAACCAAAGGCGCGCACGTACGAAGAGGCCGTGCAATGGCTTCGTGATCATGGGTTCGACATTCTGGATGCACCGGGAACTCAGAACCGTGTGTTCTTGAAGAAATACAACTGCTCCGCCGCGATCGAAAAGACCGGCGAAGATGGAGTGCGCGTGTTTGCCAAGCCGGGCTACCAGATTGGTGGAGAGATCTCGCGGCTCATCGACAAGGGTTACCAGAAGTTTCTGAAGACCACGAAGGCAGAGATCCCGGCTACTGCGGATCATCTCAAGGCGTTGCACCAGTTCACCGAAGAGTTGCGCGAGGCCATCGGCGAGACCAGCTTGTACAACGAGTCTCTGGGCACGGTGAGCGACAGCTACGTCTATGACCGAGTTCAGGGCAGAGACCTTCCGGAAGCGCAGCGCCCGCAACGCGCCTGGGAATCGAAGACTGACTCGGGTCGCAAAGAAGCCTAACCCTGCCCGCCGGGAGCATCCCGCGCTCCCGCAACTCCCTTCTAACTCTCTGAGACTCCTGCTCCGTAACCCGGAGCAGGGTGCTGTTGGCCTCTCTAGACGAAGGAGGATCACCCTTATGTTCCGCAACTTAGCTCGGATTTTGGCGGCGCTGTGCGCGCTCGCGCTATGCGTGGGGATCGTGATGGCGCAGAACAAGAGCGCGCAGCCGGCCGGATCGCCCGCCAATGCCCAGACCTCAAAGACGCCGGCCAGCGACCTGGTGGATATCAACTCAGCAACCAAGGAACAGCTCGATGCGTTGCCAGGCATCGGCTCCGCATACTCACAGAAGATCATTGACGGGCGTCCTTACAGCAGCAAGCACGACCTGGTAAGCAAGAAGATCATTCCTCAAGCTACCTACAACAAGATCAAAGACAAGATCATCGCTCACCAGGCACCGGCTACCGCCAAGTAATTTCCCGCTCTGGCCGATTTTCAGCAGCGCCTCCCTCGAGGCGCTCGTTTGTTGCGCGAAGCCGCCTCAAGCGCGGAGAACGTCAGGGTAGGGCTGAAGAAACGAGCGCGAGAACTCTAAGATTTTCCAGCTTCTTAACGAGTCCCCAGGCGCCTTGAAGCAACCGGTCGAGAACCCGCCGTCAGGAACCTTTTTTCGATTTTCCAGGAGAGCGAAATGTCGCCTCCTTCAGGCAGTTCCACTTAGAGAGTCCGAGCCGAGTTATTGCTTTTCAAGGATCTCGTCAAGGCTCGCGATGTGCCCCTGCTTCACCTGGATGTTGCGATGGACACTCTTGTAACCTGGCAACTGCAGGTCGATACTGTAGACGCCGGGATCCGCCGGCCATTTGACGTTGGTTTTCTTGGCCGCTACATGGCCGTTCACGACGATCGTGGCGCCATCCGGTACGGTGCGAATGTGCACTAGGCCTTTGCCGTCTGGAATAGCATCCGTCCCCAAGAAACGGGTGAGAAAGTTTTCGCCAGGGCCCTTTTCCGCCTGCTGGTTGACACTGAGCAACACGGGAGAAAAAGCCTGATTCTGACCGGCCGCGAGGTTGCCTTCCCAAAGCGCATCGCGATAGCCGGTTCTGCGCACTGAGATCTGGTGTTCGCCGGTTTCGAGGGTGAGCAGGGACGGCGTGACCATCCCCGAATCCTTGCTGTCAACCCAGATGGCTGCTCCGCCAGGGTTGCTGTTGACCGGAACCTTGGCCCCTGCCGCCAACTCCACGGAAATTGACGCGCTCTTGCCCGCGGCATAGTCCAGGCTCCGCGTCTGCGTGATGTAACCGTCTTTCGAGAAGACCAGGTTGTGCGAGCCCCCAGCCAGATGGGAGATCTTGAACGGCGTGACCCAGGCAGGATCGCTCTGGCCGTCAATCTCTACCTTGGCGCCGTCAGGCTGCGAAGCAAGATCCAACTCACTCTTCGGGGCTGGAGGCGGTGTGGCCCGCGGCTTGAAAGGAGATTTTTCCTCTGCAATTTTCTCCGCCGGAACCAGCTTCACGGTGGTGTCATGGGCGATGGAAGCATCCGGCGTCGGGCTAGGTGTAGGCGCAGGATCGGGCTTGGCCGTTTGCGTCGCGGCCACTCGCGAGTCGTCAGCCTGGACTTCAGCTTCCAGTTGGCGCACTTTTACTCGGGTCTTGTAGAAAGCAAGGCTGCCTGCGACCGCTCCCAGAACCAACACGGTTACGATCAGCGCCGTCCAACCGCTCTTACGGCTCGAGGGCACAGCAGACGCCGGCGAACGCATGGGAATAGGCCCTTTGGCCGTTTCCGCGGCCGGAGCCGCAGCCCGTACCGTACTTCCCGCCACCACGCGCATGGGTATGACCACTGTCTTTTCGTGCGCAGGCGCGGGCCCGGAAGGATTCTGGGGAGGCCTAGCCGCGGCCGGCAGCGTTGCTCCCGCCATCTTATAGCTCTCGAGATCGCGAACCAGCTCAGCGCCCGACTGATAGCGCTCGTCTGGCGTCTTGGAGAGCGCTTTGACGACGATGGCGTTCAGGCCAGGATGCAGCGTCCTATCGAGCTCCCGGGGTGCGATCGGGTTCTCGTTCACGATCTTATAAATGATGGTAGTCACGTTCTGGCCCACGAACGGCTTTTCGCCGGTGAGCATCTCATAAAGCACGACGCCGTAGCTGAAGAGGTCAGTGCGGCCGTCGAGCGACTTGCCGCGCACCTGTTCCGGCGACATGTAATTGGGCGTACCCAGCACCTGCCCGGTCGAGGTCATGCTGCCGCCGGCCTTGGCGATGCCGAAATCCATGATCTTCACCGAGCCCCGGGCGGTGATCATGATGTTAGCCGGCTTGACGTCGCGATGCACGATGCCGTGCGCATGCGCGTAGTCCAGGCCTTTGCAGATGTCGCGGGAGATGCGGATCACCTCGTCGGGGTCCAGTATCTGCTTCTGCGCCAGGAGTTGATCGAGCGTCGTGCCTTCGATGTATTCCATGGCGATGTAGAAGATGCCTTCGTGCTCGCCGGCGTCGTAGATGGTGACGATGTTGGGGTGGTTGAGCAGCCCAGCGGCGCGCGCCTCGTTCTGGAAGCGCCGCACCAGCTCCGCGCTCTCGATCCCATGGCCGTCCAGCCGCATGGTCTTGAGCGCAACGGTGCGCCCGATGGTCGGGTCCTGGGCCTTGTAGACAACGCCCATGGCTCCCCGGCCCAACTCGCCGATGATTTCGTATCTCCCGACCTTGCCGAGAGACATGATGGCCGCCATTACGGACTCCAATGTTTGGGGGGAGGGTATGAGCCGAGGCCGCCTCGCGCCGAAGGCACAAGACCAACCTCGATTCAGCAAAAATTAGCCTATTTCTTCAACCCAGGTCAATCGGACAGTACTCGGGGCATGTGACTTTAGTTTTCCGAAGTTCCCGAGCCGAGCGAGGGATTTTTATTCCCCTTGCGATCTACCGGGGACACTCTACTAATATCGCTTCCTGCCACTTCCATCATCGTTCCCCGGGATTTTCAGAAGGAAGCTTACAATGGCTAGCCATGCGAACATTATGGCCGCTGTTTCTTTTCCTTCCGCTTTTGTTCGTCGCCGAGAATGGCAATGTGACTTCCTCACCCCAGGCAGCGCCGGCGCAAGCGCAACCGCAAGCCAGTCCCCAGCAGGGAGAGGCTCAGGAAGAATTCCGTGCCGAGGTCGAAGAAGGCATCAAGCACATGCTGGTGTCACAGATCGAGGCGTGGAACCATGGCAACCTGGAAGGCTTTATGCAGGGCTACTGGCATTCGCCCGACCTGACCTTCTATTCCGGCGCCGATATCACCAAGGGATGGGAGCCAACTTTGCAGCGCTACCGTCAGCGCTATCAGAGCCAGGGTAAGGAGATGGGCCAGCTCGATTTTCAGAATCTCGAAATCGACGTTCTGGGCCGCCGCGGTGCCGTGGTCACTGGCAAATGGCAGCTCACGTTGTCGGACGGAACCAAGCCGCATGGTCTGTTTACTCTGGTGGTCAAGAAGATGCCGGGAGGCTGGAAGATCGTTCACGACCATACGTCGGCGGCCCAGTGAGTCAGCACGCGGGATGTCGGCGAGCAGGGCACTCATCGCCTGCCCGGCCTCTTCAACCTTTGCAACTCGCGGTAGAGTTCGCTCTTCGATGATCCCGCTTCTTTGGCTAAGATTTTCAATGCAGCCTTTTCGTCCAGCTTCTGTTCGCGCATGATCTCCTCTAGGCTCTCGGCAAGGTTTTTCGGGGCGCGAGCTTGAGGTTGCGAGCGGCCGGCGCCGATCAGCAGCGTGATCTCGCCTTTGGGCTCGCGCTGGGCGATTCGTTGTTGGACTTCCCGTGCCGTGCCGCGAATGAATTCTTCATGCATCTTGGTCAGCTCGCGGGCGACGACCACCGGGCGCTCGGGGCCAAGCACCGTCACGACGTCCTCGAGAGTTTCACGAATTCGGTGCGGCGCTTCATAGACCACGATAGTGTGCGGAGCGGCGCGCAATGCTTCGAGCACCGTCCGTCGCTGGCCGGACTTGGCCGGTAAAAAGCCTCGGAACTCGAACGCGTCCGTCGCCAGGCCGCTCCCGACCAGGGCCACCGTGAGGGCCGACGCTCCCGGAATCGGGACCACAGTGATCCCGTGGTCGATAGCCAGTGTGATCACGCGGTAACCGGGATCGGAGAGGCCGGGCATACCAGCGTCTGACACCTGGGCGATGGTGGAGCCTTGCTCGAGCTTGCCGACCAGCTCTTCGGCGCGCGCGGCTTCATTGTGCTCGTGATAGCTGATGGTAGGCGTGGTGATGGCGTAATGGTCGAGCAGCTTGCGCGTCTGCCGGGTGTCTTCACAAGCGATGAGCGAGGCTTCGCGCAGAATGCGCACGGCGCGATGGGTGATGTCCTCGAGGTTGCCGATGGGCGTAGCCACCACGTAGAGAACGCCTTTTGTGTTCGCATGAGGCATGGGTCGAGCCCGGTCCGGCTGACGCCAGGATAGCAGCAGATGCCGCCACGGCTGGCATCATGGCACGAATGTGCTTTCAGCGCAGGAACAATCCGAACCCGTGTCCATAAATGTCTTCGCCCCGGTATTTATCGATATCGGCGTTGCTTAGGTTCGAAGTCGCTGCGCTTGATTTGCACGAATTGGGGAAAGCTGAAACTCGAGCGGCGTTCCCGGGCAGAGATCGACCTCTCTGGCTCAGGAGCTGCTGGCTTCTTGCTACTTGGGCTTTCCGAATCGTTCCCGGTTTTCGACTTTCGCGATTACGGCGACCCCGACAATCACGCGCGACCTCGGCGATTGCCCCCTCTTGAAATCGCTCGCACTGAGCGCTGCCCCTGGAAGTCGTACTCGAACAGAGCATCGCGGCCCCAAACGATCGCGTGGCGGATCATGAATCCACCACTCGGTGCGACGTAAGCCGGTACGGTCGTTGCCTCTACGAATTCGACGCCGAGCCCCTTAGCGATCTTGCCGTTCGTAAAGACCGGCGAGCGATCCCAAGTGCCCATCGTCGCCGTATTGAAGCGATCGTCGGCATACAGTTGGCTCATTACCAGCGAATCAACCGTACAGGCATAGAGCCCGTTCCGCATCGGCGGGACGTTACGAGCGCGTAGCTTGGCGACCGCTGTCGCTAC
>DATDGP010000188.1:0-2719 GCA_036522035.1 Terriglobales bacterium | reverse complement strand
TGGTGTTCCTGCTCGCCCAATACCTCGTGTAGTCACTTAGGCTTGAATGTAGCTGATGCGCTCCCCTTTGAAGAGTCAGGAGCCTTTCGGCGATGGTTCTCGACAAGTCCTAGTGTTGTATCGGAAGCGCGATGAAGCATGGCGGGCGGGAGCTTGGCGTGATTGCGCGCTTTCGATACAACGACTTGAAGGAAGCCGGCCGCGCGGCGGACGCGGGCCCTATGCAAATTGAATGGTGTGGAGGGGTGGCGTGGAGGTGTGCTGGGGCGGTGCGGCAGAGCACAACAGCTGACACGATGGGTCGCAAAGCTGGCGATGACAAAAGAATGTTGTGAAGAAAGTGCTTGAAGGAACGGGAGGAAGAAATTTGGTCGGCGATAAGTCAAGAAGCGGCGGGCCGTGCCGAAACACGCGAAGGATTCGAATTGGCCAGAGTCGTTTCACGCCGCAGCCGTGAGCACTGGTGGAGAACGAAGTTGGATTTCAGTAGCGGTGAGTCTTTCGACCACCATCATCGGTCCACCACACTTGGGGCAGCGCCAGAGATCGCTGGCGTTGTTGGCGCCCGACCTGTCTCGGTCGGTCGGCGGAGTTACAGCTGGGCCGAGCAGCTGAAAGCAAAGTGGCAAGGTGGTGGCACGTTTGCGATTGGCCAGAAAGCCGAAGTTGCGGATGCGCACGAACCCTTGAGGGAGTAGATGCAACAGGAAGCGGCGCAAGAACTCATCGAGAGCTAGGGGCATGAGTTTCTGTTCGTTGTGGTGAGCAGAATCACGCCAACGAAACGTGACCTTGCCGTCAGAAAACGAGACCAGACGATGGTTGGAGATGGCCACGCGATGGGTATAGCGGCCCAGATAGTGGAGCACATGTTGTGGGCCGCCAAACGGTGGTTTTGAGTAGACCACCCAGTCCTTTCGGAACAGCAGCCTCAGCCACGAGGAGAACGTCTTTGGCTGAGCCAGGGGCGCCAGATCTCCATGGAATTGCAATTGGCCGTCGCGAAAGGCGCTCTTGAGAGCCGCAACAAACTTGCCACGAAAGACGCGACTGAGCACCTTGACGGGAAGAAAGAAGGCGTAGCGAGTTTTGATCCAGTGCATGTGATCAGCGGAGAGTCCGCCGGCAGGAACCACGCAATGGACATGCGGGTGAAGCCCCAGTTTCTGATTCCAGGTGTGCAGCACGCTGAAGAAGCCGATCTCCGCACCGAGGTGTCGCGGATCGCGAGCGACTTCGAGAAGGGTTTCGGCACTGGCGCGAAACAGGAGATCGTAGATGACCTTCTTGTTCTGCAAGGCCAGTGGTGGCAACTGGTGAGGCAGCGTGAAGACTACATGGACGTAGCGTGTCGGGAGTAGCTCCTGACGACGCGCTGCGAGCCAGCGGTCGCGCGCCCCGGCTTGACACTTCGGGCAGTGCCGGTTCCGGCAAGAGTTGAACGAGATGGCGCGATGTCCGCAGCGAGTGCATTCATCGACATGGCCGCCGAGCGCGGCGGTACGACACCGCGCAATCGCCAGGAGCACTTTGACATGCTTCCAGGTGATCCACTTACGGCTTCGTTCGATGAAGGCGTCTCCCGCAGCGCGGACGAGATCGGCCACCTCGAAGGGTGGCCGGTCCATCTATTCGTTCTGTGGTGGCCGGTCTTTTAGCTCTAGCGAGTCCAGAGGGCTCCCGGTCGCACTGAGGTGACGTTCAGAGAGATGGAGGTAGATGGTGGTTTCTTCCAGATCGCGATGTCCTAGCAGCATCTGGATGGTTCGCAAATCCGCGCCTGCTTCGAGTAGATGTGTGGCGAAGCAGTGTCTCAGCGTATGAGGGTGCACGTCTTTCTGCAGGCCCGCTCGCTGGGCGGCTTCCTTGCAAGCGTTCCAGACCACCTTGGTGTCAATCGGCGTATCCCCGGTATGCCAGCGGTTGCCTGGAAACAGCCATTCGCTTGGCTTGCGTTGTAATCCGCGCCAGTGCTCACGCAGTGCCTCGAGCAGTTTTGGGCTGAGCATCACATCCCGGTCTTTGCGTCCTTTGCCGCCCTGGACGTGAATCACCATGCGCTGGCTATCGATGTCGTTGACTTTCAGATGTGTCAATTCAGCGCGTCGCACTCCGGTGGCGTAGAGCGTCATCAACAGAGTGCGATGAAAAGGAGTTAGAGCGGCGTCGATGAGTCGCGCGACTTCTTCCCGGCTGAGGATCGAAGGAAGGTGAAATGCTTTTTTTGGATAGGGAGTCTCCGCGATGCTCCAGGCCTTCTTGAGTGTCTTGACGTAGAAGAATCGCAGAGCTGCCAATCGTTGCGTAACCGTGCCCGGCGACAACTTGCGCTTCTTGAACAGCTCGGCCTGATATTCACGAATGTGCTCAGGACCCAGACCATCTGGAGAGCACTTGAATCGTCTTGAGAAATCTTCAACTGTGCGGATGTAACAGCGTGTGGTAGCCTCAGAATAATTACGACGCTCGAGTTCTTCGAGCATCATTTTGCGAAGTCGGGTCATGAGGACCTCCTTATGACCCGACAACTTACTTCAGCCGATCGCCATAAACTGCTCCGTTCGCCTCACGCGTAGCGTCCGCCGCGCGGGCGGCTTCGTTCAAGTCCGCTTGTAGGAAGTGATCTGCGCGCTTGGCATCGATTCCGGACGGATTACGTGCAACCCGGAAGTAATGCGTCAATCCAAGCACTGCAGAGCAGAACCTGAGACAGATTTCC
>DATDGP010000187.1:0-3502 GCA_036522035.1 Terriglobales bacterium | reverse complement strand
ATGGGGTCGGCGCCTTCGCCGGCAGCGGGTCGCTGGCGTTGAGCGGCAACGGACCGGCTGCGTCTTTGACCGGCCAGTCTGTGAATGGAGGTTTCTTCCGAACGCTCGGAGTTCATGCGGCGATTGGGCGGCTGCTGGAGCCGGGTGACGACCAGCCGACGTCTTCGCCGGCCCTGGTGCTGAGCTACAGCTATTGGCAACGCGCTTTCGGGGGATCGCCGTCGGTTTTGGGAAAGGTGGTCAACGTCAACAGCGTACCGTTCACCATCGTGGGTGTGGCCGAGCCGAAGTTCGTCAGCTTGAGTCTGGGCAATGTGTACGACGTGTGGCTTCCCATGGCCATGGCGCCCCGGCTGAACCCCCTCTTCGTGCGCCGGCACAATGACGTTGCTGCCTGGTGGTTGTTGGTGGCGGCCCGACTCAAACCTGGCGTGTCCGCGCCGCAGGCACAAGGAGCCATCGAGTTGCTGTTCCGCGACCAGGTGCTACATGGCGAGAAGCCATTACTCAGCGAAGCTGATGCGCCACGAATTACGCTAGTGCCCGCGCAAACGAGCCTGGTGGGAAGCAGCGAGCACTACGCCGAACCCTTGCGGCTGCTGATGGCAGCGGTCGGCATCATCTTGCTGATCGCGTGCGCCAACGTCGCCGGCCTGATGCTCTCGCGGGCGACGGCGCGACGCCGCGAGATCGCCGTTCGTCTGGCGCTGGGTGCGCGCCGCAGCCGCCTGTTACGGCAACTCCTCACCGAAAGCGTGCTCATGGCGGTGTTGGGCGGAGTGCTTGGAATCGGCATGGCCATCGCGGGCGCGGAAGCGATCATGTCGCTGGTAGCCGCTAATCAGACGCGCCCACTTGGCTTCACCGCCGCCATCGATGTGCGCGTGCTCGCCTTCACCGCCGCGGTCTCGATTCTCACCGGCATCTTTTTTGGCCTGGTGCCGGCGCTGCGCAGCTTGCGTTTTGATTTGACGCCGGCGCTCAAAGACGGATCCGGTGCGACGTCGTTTCGCGGCAAACCGGAATCCCGCCATCGCTGGTTCAGTACGGGAAATGCGCTAGTGGTGCTTCAAGCAGCGTTAGCTATCGTTGTGATGGTGACCGCTGGGCTTCTGGTGCATACACTCACCAATCTGAAGACCCTGAATCCGGGATTCGATACGCGGAACACTCTTACCTTCGGGCTGAATCCCAGGCTGGCCGGCTACAAGTCAATCCAGATTGACAATCTGTATCGCGAACTGCAACAGCGTATTGGCGCGCTACCCGGGGTAATGTCGGTTAGCTATTCGGAAAGCGCACTACTCAGTGGAAGCTGGAGCCGGACGAGCTTAAAGTACATGCCGCCGGGCGGCAGTCAAAAAGTTGAGATTGAAGCGGACTATATGCCGGTAGGGCCTGATTTCTTCAACACGCTCAAGATTCCAGTGCTGGCAGGCACGACATTCTCTGATGCGGATTTCCAGCAGGCTACGGTTCGAGGCGCCGCCGAGGAAGCGGCCCGCAACGCACCGCCCGGCACGCCGCCGGCGCCGGCCTCTGCGGTTCCCCGACCCGTCCTCGTCAACGAGCAATTTGCGCACAAGAATTTTCCGGGTGTCAACCCGGTAGGGCAGCGGTTTGGCGAGAATGACGGAAGTGATCCAGACGACCCATCCAGGGACCCTGGATACGTGATTATCGGCGTTGTAGGCGACGCCAAGTACAGCGACCTGCGGAGAACGATCGATCCCACCATGTACGGGCCCCTAGCCGGAGCCAGCGCCGTGTTCGAGGTGCGCACCGCCGGCGATCCCAGGGCTAGCATCCCTCCGATTCGCAATTTGGTGAACCAGCGCGACGCCAACCTGCCGATGAACAAGGTATATACGGAGTCCGAACAGATTGATTTGCTGCTGGCGCAGGAACGCCTGATCGCGAAGCTGTCGAGCTTTTTTGGGATGCTGGCGCTGGTGCTGGCCTGTGTTGGTTTATACGGGTTGCTCTCGTACGAAGTCGCTCGCGGAACGCGTGAGATCGGCATTCGCATGGCGCTGGGCGCGCAACGCCTTGACCTCATACGGATGGTTGTGTCGCGAGGAATTGTGATGGCTCTGGTTGGGACCGCCGTTGGAGTTGCTGCGGCGATGGGCCTGGGACGCCTTCTAGCCAGCATGCTCTACGGCGTGAAGCCGGGCGATCCGGTTACGCTCGTGGCCGTCACCCTGCTGTTGATCGTGGTGGCGCTGGTTGCGGCCCTTATCCCGGCTCGTCGCGCCACGACGGTGGATCCCATGGTTGCGCTGCGTCAGGAGTAACGGAGCAGAGCGACTCAAGGTTCGCAGAAAAACAGGCGACCTACGGCAGCGTCTTGACGATCTCCGGGGCTTCATCGACGGCGACGGCCTTTGCCTGGGGCTACAGGCGATATCGCGTGAGGCCCTCGTTGAGGCTTTCGAAGGCTTCCTCCGGTGAGTCGGCAAAACAGAACAGTTTGAGGTCTTCCGGCGAGATGGCTGAAGTGTGGCAAACAGGCGCGGAAGTCAGTGTCGCCCCATCCAAAATGTTCACGCAGACGGGAATATTCCTTGTCTAGTACAGCGACCATCCAGCCGATAAGCTGCTGCTCAGGGTAGGCTCGAGCTTACTTTACTGTGCGATTGATTTCGGTGTTTTGCGCTGTGGCAATCTGCCACCCTTGCTTTCCACGATTGAGCACGAAGAGGAAAACGCCACTGCGCGGAGTCGAGGATCGGGCGTCACCAAAGAGCTGCCAGTTCACGTGCGCCAAGGCGACGTCCTTTCGCAGAAAGCGCACCTCGATAGTGTCGAACTTCATCGTGCTGTTCTTGAAGATGCCATAGTTTTTAGGCTGAGTCTGGGGGACGTGCGTACTCTCCGGGATTGCGCCGTGCGACCATGCATGATGGCTCTGAATCTCATAGCGTCCTTTCATGAGTATTCCCGTCACATTGACAAAGTCAGCGTCGGGAGCAAACAGTCTGCCGAAACTGTCCATGTCGTGGTTGTTCCAAGCGGTTGCGAAGCCCTCAACTACCTTCTGCACATCCTGGGTGTCATTCGCCAATGCGAGGGTGCGACCGGCAGAAAACAAACCTATTAGAGCGAGAATAGTCAGTAGATTCAAGGCTTTGCGCATGGCTGATGGCCTCACCTCCTTGGGCGGCCTGACAACGACCAAGTGTACTCTGGCGGAGTCTGACTGTCGACAGACGGCCTTGACTTCCCCCGGACGATAGCACTGGTTATTGGGCGAATGCTGGGCAATCCGGAAATTAGCTGTTGTAATCGGGTCGTGGGTGTTGAAAAAGAGCGTCAACAGGGCGCATTTTCAGCTGTGCGGTCCCAATAGAAGCCGCGATTACTGAAATCCCGTAGAATTGACGCGGTCTTTTTCTCGAAAGCAAGAAGGAGAGGCCATGAGGAAACAGACTCCAAGCCGGGTAAGATTAGCAACGCCAGACTACCCACTCATACTTGCTCGGCCCAAGCGCCTATAATC
>DATDGP010000186.1:0-18570 GCA_036522035.1 Terriglobales bacterium | reverse complement strand
CGGAGCCGAAGCCACAACGCCGAAGACCCGCTACCTGGCCACGGCCGTATCGCTCACTTTGGCGGCCGCGTCCGCGGGCCGAGGTGGGAACGACGTGGACAATGGCGTGGATCACGTTAAAGCCAACACCGGCGCCCAGGTAGCAGGCGGCGTAAACGGCTTCAAGGTCGTGGGGATGGTGCTGGGCCTGACGGTGCACTCGCGCGCGCTCGGTTATTCGATGGGCGCTTATGGCGCCGGGATGTCGCTCTATTCGCACTTCATCGCGCGAGGAAGCGAAGTAGTATTCCCAAAGAACACCGCGATGGAGATCGGGATCGGGACGAGGAAAGAAGCACAGCAAACCCCCATGGTCACGTTCGGTGATCCCCTCGACGGCCGCGCGCCACCCTTTTCAAGCAATCGGCAATGAATGTGAGGATTTGCGGCGACTAATGAACCGCGCCCCCGGATTCGACCTTCTGAACCGCCTGGAGCCGCGCAAAGCCAACATTTCCGCCGAAAATGTCGTTAAAAACGAGTTGCGATAGACAAGATCAAAGAAGATTAAGAGATGAAGCATAGCCAACTGACGCACGCGCTTGATTTGGGATGCAGTCGGTTTCAGCCGCGTCTCTCGGTCAATTGGAGGATCGAGGATGTGATCGCTCGAAGCGAAAAGGAGGGAAGTCAACCTGGAGATGAAACAGCATAAGCCGGATGGTGAGGACGTGCCGATCTATGTGAAGCAGCATGCCACAATGACCCAGGCTGAACGTCGTGAGTATCAAAAACGCGTAGAAGAGGGTGGCGAGGTCGCGTCGGATGGTTTGGCCAAACGTATTGAGGACGCCCATCTACTTGGTTACGCCGTGCTCAGCGGCAACGTCGTTGCCGGCGGCGCGCTGAAGCACCCGACCGAGTCGTACAAGAACAAGATAGGGGACCGCGCCGGTTACAATCTCGACGGCTATCACGCGGAACTGGGGTGGATCTATGTGGCGCCTAGCTCACGCAGCAGACACCTGGCGTCTCGACTGTCGGACGCGCTTTGCGGTACTTATGGTAGTTCCATCTTTGCGACGACACGCTCGGACAATAGGCACATGCAGACCATTCTGGAGAAGCTCGGATTTGGAAAGGCTGGCCGTGAATACGACTCTGTCGAACACCCCGGAAAAAGGCTTCAACTTTGGGTGCGTCCGTCCAAAGCCGGGGCAGCTCAGTAGATTTGCCGGGGGCCGACGGTTTTGCGACCAAGGGGCGGGTTTAGGCGGAATGAAATTCGAGCTCGACGTCGGCAATCCTCGGCGCCTCCGCCGCGGCGCCGAAGATTCTGCACTTGTCGTTTCTGAGCGGCTCGATCTAGTTTTGGATGTAGGTGGTCTGAATCACGACGACAGCGCCGTCGGCTACCGAGGCGGAAGGCCGGGATAGAAGGGTCCTCGGCCACCCGGAATTGTCGCCAAGCCCTTGAATTCCATGAGGGCCTTTGACGCACATACTTGAAATGAATATACTTAGGGGTCGAGAAACAGATAGGGCAGGGGCCATCGAGAGGCCGGTTATGTCAATCATTATCAATATAAAGCCGGAAGCCCAGGCGGAGCTGACGCGCCAAGCGGCGGCGCATGGTGTCCAACCCGAACGTTATGCCGCCACGCTGCTTGAAGAAGCGGTGCATACGGGCGCCGTCAAGAGGCTCACCACGGACCAGCTCGACCGCACGCTGCAGGAGCTTGCCCAGTTCTCGGCCAAGATTCCTTTGCTGCCGGATGAGGCATTTACTCGCGAAGGTCTCTATCAGGATCATGACTGATGGCCGAGGGCGAGGCGTGTCTTCTCGACAGCAACATCCTTCTGCGCATCAGCAAGAGCGATGATCCGCAGCACCCCGCCATCGTTCGGGCGCTGAAGGCGCTGGTCGAGCAAGGGGTGCGCCTGTGCTACACCTCGCAAACCCTCGCCGAATTCTGGAACGCTTCCACGCGCCCACGCGACAAGAACGGCTTCGGCCTTACCGTCGCTGAGACCGACAGGCTCGCGCGCGTGATCGAGCGGGATTTTGAGTTCCTGCCGGACAGCCGCGAAACCCATGAGCGCTGGCGCGCGCTGCTTGTCGCACATAACGTCCAGGGCGTGCAGGTCCATGATGCCAGGATCGCGGCCAGCATGTATGTTCACGGTGTCGGGCAACTGCTGACGATCAATGTCCGCGACTTTAGGCGATTTGATGGCCTTCGGGTTATGCGCCCGGAGGATGTTTGAAGGCCATGGCAACATCTAACCAAAACGCCGAACAGCGCGCTCGCGACCAGATTGACGCCAAGCTGGCCGAGGCGAGTTGGATCGTGCAGCACCGCACGGCAATAGATTTCAATGCGGGTCCCGGTATTGCCGTGCGCGAGTACCACACCGATGTTGGAGCCCGGCGGATTACGTCTTGTTCCTCGATAAGCGAGCAGTCGGCGTCATCGAGGCAAAGCCTGAGGAGTGGGGCCATAAGATCACCACCGTGGAGGATCAATCGGCCGGCTACGCGGCTGCCAAGCTGAAATGGGTCAGCAACAAGGAACCGCTCCCCTTCGTTTATGAAAGCACGGGCGTCATCACGTGCTTTACCGACGGACGTGATCCCAAACCGCGCTCTCGCGAGGTTTTCACTTTCCACCGGCCCGAAACGATGGCCGAGTGGCTCTCCAAGCCGAAATCGCTGCGAGCACGGCTGCACGACATTCCGGCGCTAAACCCTGCCGGACTTCGCAACTGTCAAATCAAGGCGATTACGAAGCCCGAACAGTCGTTCCGTGACGACCGGCCGCGGGCTCTCGTCCAAATGGCGACAGGTTCCGGCAAGACGTTCACGGCGATCACGTCCGTCTACCGCCTGCTGAAATACGCTGACGCAAAGCGCGTGCTTTTTCTCGTGGACACTAAGAATCTCGGTCATCATGTTAGTGAAATCATGGAAAATGCTGGTCGTCGCGCTGGTGGTGTTGCTGGCGAGTTGGTCCGGCGCCTCGGCATCGCAGAGGGCCGAGGCGGATGGCAGGAATATCCGCATTGAGTTCAACGAAATGCTTCACAGTCGTGTGGTGGCCAAGTTCGAGGGCCGGGAAATCGCGATCGGCGACTTCGCGCCCTCGGAGTCCCTGACTGTCGCGGGAAAGGAAATCCGTGATTTCACTTTGCGCGAGGTGAAACGCGAGAGCGTCCGGGATGCGATGTGTGCCGGGCAGCGTGTCACCCTAACCGGGACCGCACCGTCCTGGAAGAAGAGCGTTGCCGTGACCACCTGTGACGAACTTCCGCAGATGGCCATTTTCGAAGTGCAGTATACAAACATCGGAGACTCCAGTCTTGCCGTGGACGGCTGGACAAGTCAGCGCTACTCCATCTCGGCCGCTCAGGGCAGCGGCGAGCCGGCTTTTTGGTCGTACCAGAGCGGCTCTTACGAGAAGAGGCCCGACTGGGTGCTGCCGTTGAAGACAGGTTTCGATCAGGAGAACTATCTGGGGATGAACGACACCGATTACGGAGGGGGAACGCCGGTCGTGGACGTCTGGCGGAGAGATGTGGGTATCGCCGTGGGTCACCTAGAGCTGAGCCCCAAGCTGGTCTCTCTTCCCGTCGCCGTGCCGGACCAGGAGCACGCCACGGTGGCCGTGCATTTCAAATTGAATAAGGAACTGAAACCGGGAGAAACGATCAAGACGTTCCGGACGTTCGTCATCGTTCATCAGGGTGACTACTTCCGCAGCCTGGCAGAGTATCGGCGGGCGATGGTCAAACAGGGCGTGGTGTTCAAGCCGTCGCCGGGTGACGCCTTCGGTCCCATCTGGTGCGCCTGGGGCTACGGCAGGAAATGCACTCCGGCGCAGGTCTACAACGCCTTGCCAATCGTGAAAAAGCTGGGCTTCCGCTGGGTCACCCTGGATGACGGATGGCAGACTGCCGAGGGAGATTGGTTCCTGAACCCGGAGAAATTTCCCGGAGGCGACCGCGACATGAAAGCAATGGTGGACCGGATTCACGACGAAGGCTTCAAAGCTCAGCTATGGTGGGCGCCTTTGTCGGTTAAACCGGACACGCACCTGATCAAGGAGCACCCGGAGTACCTGCTGCTCGATGCCGACGGATCGAAGCAGAAGATTTCCTATTGGAACGCGTGGTATCTCTGTCCCGCGGTTCCCGCGGTGGTGGAGTACCACAGGGCTATCGTCATCAAGGCCCTGCGGGATTGGGGTTTTGACGGCCTGAAGCTCGATGGACAATTCATGAATGGTGTGCCACCGTGTTACAATCCCGCTCACCATCACGCGAGGCCCGAGGAGGCCGTGGAGGCGCTGCCCCAATTCTTCAAGGCGATCTATGATATGGCACTCAGCATCAAGCCCGACGCGCTGGTGGAGTTCTGCCCGTGCGGGACCGCGTACTCGTTCTTCACCATGCCCTTCATGAACATGTCAGTTGCCTCCGACCCTGAGAGTTCCTGGCAGGTCCGCCTGAAGGGAAAAACCCTCAAGGCTTTAATGGGCGATTCCATCGCCTACTTCGGAGACCACGTGGATATGAGCGACGGCGGTGACGACTTCGCCTCGACGATTGGAGTGGGCGGCGTGGTGGGCACCAATTTCACCTGGCCGGTGGGTTCGGCCCGTCGGAACAAGCTGGATTTGACCCCCGAGAAGGAAGAAATCTGGGACAAATGGATCAAGATCTATAAGGCCGAAATGCTCCCCAGGGGTGAATACCTGGGAACGTTGTATGACATCGGGTTTGACCGGCCGGAAGCCCACGCCATCCGCAAGAACGAGAACATGTACTACGCCTTCTATGCTCCCCAGTGGAACGGCAAGCTGGAATTGCGAGGTTTGGAGAAGCGCGCCTATCGCCTGACGAACTATGAGACCGGGGAGGCGTTGGGAACGATTCAAGGTCCCGTGGCCACATGGACTGCCCAATTTCAGAAACACCTGCTTCTGGAGGCAAGAGCCGACTAAAACGAATCCGAAGTAAGTTTCTTTCGCATTTGTTGCTGCTGCCGGCCGCGATAACGACGAATGGACTAACGCGTTTTGTCCCGACGTAAATCATGGGGTGGCTATGCCGCCCGTTGGGATTTTGATAGATCTTCTGAGTCGGCTTGTAGGAAGTGATCTCCCTGCTGGACATCGACTCCGGACGGATTACGCGCCACTCGGAACTTGAGCAGCGCCGGCCAAGTTGCCGGTAAACGGCCCGCCCCCGGAAGTACCTCATGCCGCGTCGGCGGGGGAGAGCCTGTCTCGGCCGACTGACCCACGGGTAACGGCCTACTGTAGACCCAACAGCTCTGAACTCCATGATGCGCAGTGTCAATCGCCATTCTCGCGCACGACGCGGTAGATGTCCGCGCCGTATTTCTCAACGGTGCTGATGCCGACCCCCGGCACGGCGAGCAACTCCTGGGTTGTTAATGGGCGGCTGATGGCTAAAGCCCTCAAAGTCCGGTCGTTGAAGATTCGAAACGCTGGCAAGCCGCGACGCCGGGCCTCGATCAACCGCCAGACGCGCAGGGCTGCTTCGAGGCGGGAATTCATCCCGACCTCTGAAACCTTTGCCTTTGCCAATGGCCTCGATCCGTCAGGAGTTTTAGGTCTCGATCCCCGCACCCGGTCCGGAGAAAAAGGAGTCCTCTTCCTTCTCTTTGTCTTGCTGGTTGGGGGCGTCGTGCTCTTCATGATGAGCTCGACCGGCGTGCTTTCGTGCACGGCGTGGCCAGCGTGGGTAAGAGTGGCCTTACGGTACGGGATCTGTTTGCCGCCCTTCTCGAAGATTGCATCTGAGAGGTGCAGGAGTCCCGCGCGTGCCGTGGCGCCGAGTACTTCTTCGAAGGCGTCACGGGTCACCTCCTGGTTGGGACAGAGTTCAACGTACAGCTTGCCCGTCGATTTCATACCGCCCCTGCGCAACGCGGCCACGACGCCCAAGAGCAGCTTGTGCTCGGCCTCCGTTGCGGCCCGGAAGCGCTGAGCGGCGCACCGCCCCGGGGCACAGAAATCGCAGATCCCGCAGGGCTTCTGCCCGTCAGCAAGATCGCCGAAGTGGCGCACCAGGGTGGCCATACGGCACTGGTTGCTATCAGCGTAACGGATCATCTGGTCGATCTGTGCCCGTTTCTGCTGACCTTGGGCGATATAGGACTCGCGCCATGGGTTGTTGCCGCGGCTCACGTTCTCGGCGTAGTCCACCAGGGCTCCGCCGTGGGTCCAGAGCTTCTCGAGAGCTTTGTTGAACACCTCTTCATCCATCCCGAGCTCCTGCTGGAGGGCGGCCTTTTCTTGCAGCTCGGCCCGGAGCCGGGTGAAGATCGTGTCCAGCACGGTGACATCCGGGTAGTCGCGATCGAAGAAGAAATCGTGGGTGTAGCGATCGGCGTAGGAGTGCATCAGGATCGCGCGGCTCGGCCTACCGTCGCGCCCGGCGCGTCCGATTTCCTGGTAGTACGCTTCCTGGCTCCCCGGCAAGGCCGTGTGGATCACCGTGCGGATGTCGGCTTTGTCGATCCCCATGCCATACGCAATGGTCGCCACCATGATCTCGATCCGACCCTCCAGGAACTCCTCTTGGACCCGCCGGCGGCGTTGAGGATCGAGCCCGGCGTGATATGCCGCCGCAGGAACAGACTCGGCAAATGCGGCTGCCAGGCTTTCGGCCTGCTTCCGCGTGGGTGTGTAGACGACTGCCGGCCTACGTTCCGTTTCCCGCAACAGGCCGCTGGCGACCTCGGCTCGAAGCGATGGCGCGATCTCGATGACTTCTATGGCGATGTTGGCGCGCCGGAAACCGTGAACGAAGCGAGCGTGCTGCACTAGCCCTAACTGTTCGACGATGTCATTCTGAACCACGGGTGTTGCCGTGGCGGTGAGTGCTATCAGAGGAGCTGGACGCAATTGGGGCAGGTGCTTGCCAAGCATCCGGTAATCCGGCCGGAAATCATGTCCCCATTGCGAGATGCAGTGCGCCTCGTCAATTGCGATGAGGGACGGGGGCCGTTTGGCAAGCATCTCCGGAAAACCGCCCACGCGTAGCCGCTCCGGCGCGATGAACAGGAACTGCAGCTTGCCGCTGAGGTAGTCTGTGCAGGCCTGACGCGAGTCGGTGCGCGACCGGCCGGAATGGATGCGGTCAACAATGAAGCCTTGCTTTTTGAGCCTGGCGACCTGATCCTCCATCAGAGCAATCAGCGGGCTGATGACCAGCGTGGTACCGCCGCGGGCGACGCCCGGCAATTGGTAGCACAGTGACTTGCCGGATCCGGTCGGCATAACCAGCAAAACGTCCTGACCTTCGATGGCCGCGCGGCAGACGGCTTCTTGGTTCGGTCGGAACGAGGAGAAACCGAACGCGCTGTGCAGAAAACCCGTCAGGTCGACCGTTGCCAACGACGGTTGATCACGCCAAGTCATAAGCACGATCGTACCCGACATACAAAGCACTCGGAAGGGCCATTCCCCGGTGGCGGACGTTGGAGCGCGCCAAAATGTGGGCACTTTCTGTAAAACCCCGCTTATAGGTTTGGCGCAGTTCGTCTTTTGGCGTATCGCTCGACGGCATGATGTGCGTGATCATCGCCGGCAATGGACAGCGGCAGCGAACTGGGCGGCTGCGTCGAGCTGGGTGAGCGAGGCCTTGAAGGTCGCGTCGTCTTTCCGGAAGTCGACCGGAAAATCGATGACGGCTGGCCCGATCTTAAGGCCGGCAAGTAGGTTGTTGGTCGCGCTGGCGCCGGCCTGCATGGCCGGGCGCAGCATGATGTCCGTGCCGGGAAAGCCAATTTGCGCGGCCAAGCGCGCGAAGTCAGGCCAGTGAACACGACCTTGCAACAGGACGCTGTTCAAAGAGAGGAATATGTTGTGCTCGTCGGCGAAAGCTCTGGCGAGCGGGGCTGCGGCGAGGAGCTTACCAAATGATCGTCGGAATATTAAATAAGGAACGCGCATTCGATCATATCCGAGTAACATGGAGTTGAGGAGGCGGAAGACATGAACAGGCGAGAGATGCTGGCCGCCACGGGTGCTGCGACGCTTGGGGCACTTTGCATGCCGAAGCTGACGAGGGCCGAGGCTCCAGCGAGCCGGGTTGCGATTGCACGTTGCCGTGATTACGCGCAGTATGCGCAGCAACTCTCTCTCGCGTTCGATCAGATGGGTGGCATCGAGAAGTTGGTGCGCGGGAAGACCGTTGCGCTCAAGCTGAATCTCACGGGAAATCCGAAGAACTGGCCTCTGACGCCTGAACTTCCTTATCGGACGGATGCGCTGACGGTGGCGGCGGCAGTGCATCTATTCGCAAAGGCGGGTGCGCGGCGCGTTCGCATGATTGAAACTTTCTTCCCGGCCGATCAGGATCTCTCGCTGTGGGCACGCTACGGCTTGGACGTAAACGCTATTAACAACATGGGTGTGCCGGTGGTTTGGGAAAATGCGCAGAACCTGGGCAACTATAAGCAATATGTGCGGACCAAGGTGCCCTGGGGCGGGTACGCCTATCCGGCATACCACCTGAACCCGGCGTTCTTCCAGTGCGACGTATACGCTTCGATGGCGAAGCTGAAGAACCATTGGATTGCAGGCGTGACTATGACGATGAAGAACAACTTCGGCGACACGCCCTGCTCGCTCTATGGCGGGGACTGCGGACCTAACGGGAACGAGCGGCCGACGCAAGAGCGCGGACCTGTGCTGCATAACGGAACGACGCTTGTGCCCTCGGGAGTAGATGCCGAGTTGCATCCTGATTCGCCGCGCGATCCGGGCTATCGGGTTCCGCGAATTCTGGTTGATCAGAACGGTATCCGGCCAATTGATATCGCGATCGTGGATGGCGTCGAGACGGTGAGGGGAGGGGAAGGCCCGTGGCTTCCTGGCCTAGAAAAGATGACACCGGGCGTGATTATTGCCGGCCGCAACGCCGTCTGCGTGGACGCTGTCGGGATGGCAGTGATGGGCTACGATCCGTATGCGGAGCGCGGCGCTTCTCCGTTCATCCGAGGCGACAACTCGCTGCGTCTCGCGGAAGAAGCCGGGATCGGAACACGGGACCTAAAGCGTATCGAAGTAGTCGGACTTTCGATTAAGGACGCTCATATCAATTTTGGACCCGGCGCGGTTGGTAAAAAGCTGAGCGAATTGAACTCGTAGTCGCACCCGGTGAATCTGTTGGGAACGCTCGCTTACGCGCGCGTCGGCGGGTGGCACGCGTCCACTGAGGGCGTAGGTGTGCTCAAGGGTACCCCCGTAGATTTGTCAGTTCCAAAAAGTATCTGCGAATACGGTCCCTGACACCAAGAGTGTGTCTACCAGGTGCGCCCCTGAGCGATCACGAATGAACAGAACGTCTGGTTCACGATGGCGAAGACCGAAGACGCAGTTTGCGCCATCGTCAAACAGCAACCACGCTGGGTTCGTGGCCAATGGCGCGATTTTATCTTCAAGAGCCTGGAGGCCAAGGCGCAGTCCGCCGTAAGCGTGCTGGGACAGAACGGCCGCGTGCTGGAATACCGTCCGGAAGTGAACCCGCAACCCCTGCTGAAGCAGGACGCAGACGGGCTGCACGTCCGAGCGATGTTCACTCAACGACTGCAGGACAACCGCAAGTGGCCAAACCCTGTCGTCCTTAAGATCACACACATGAAGCCCGCGTTCGCGCCTCCGAAGGTGGAGACGAAGAATGCGAGGTTCGAGGTCGCGACGAAGACGGCGTTGCTGACCGGTGCGCTGCTGGATCCAGGGAACGCGTCTACGCTCAAATCGGGTTTGAGTATCGCAGCATCGTTGATTTGGACGCCAGCGACCGTTCCATTCCCTGGCAGCAAGGGCCCTCGACCACCCTCGGCGCTCCCGGCGAGTTCACCTTGAAACTGACGGACCTCCTCCAGAGGTCGTTTACGAGTATCGCGCCTACGTGATGCATCCGCTCGTCTCGGGCTGGTGGATTCATTGCTTCAAGGCTAGCGGAGGTGTGTTAATGCGCACGGTGTGGCAGGATCTGCGAGTCGGGTTGCGGATGCTCAGAAAGAATCCCGGCTTTACGGCAGTCGCCGTCCTGACGCTGGCACTCGGCATCGGAGCTAATACGGCCATTTTCAGTGTGGTCAATGCGGTCCTGCTGCGTTCCCTGCCGTTTCGAGACCCCTCTCGGCTCGTGCTCGTGCTCGAGAAGAGCCAGTTTCCGGTCTTTTCGACTTCCTACCAGAACTTCGTCGACTGGCGAAAGCAGAGCCGGTCCTTTGAAGGCATGGAAGCCACGCGCGCCACTACCCTGACCCTCACCGGCAACGGCGATCCGGAGCGCCTCAACGCGCGCATGGCCACGGCCGGGCTGTTCCCAATCCTCGGCGTCAATGCGGCCGTGGGCCGCACTTTCTCCGAAACGGAGGACAGCGCCAGCGGACCGGCGGTCGCGCTCATCAGCTATGGACTGTGGCAGCGGCGTTTCGGCGGCGCTGCGGACGTGATCGGCAAGTCCATTGACCTTGACGCGCGGCCTTATACGGTGATCGGCGTTCTGCCGCCCGGATTTCAGATCCTGCAGCCCGCGGACATCTTCCTGCCCTTCGAACCGTGGGCAAGGACCTTGCCGGACGATCGCTCCTGGCACCCCGGCATCGTTGCCGTGGCCCGATTGCGGGCCGGAGTCGGCATGGATCAGGCACGCGTCGAAATGCAAACCATCGCGAAACGGTTGGAGCAGCAATATCCAACTTACGACACCGGCGTGAGTGCCGACGTCGCAGGGTTGCAGTCGACGTTGGCGCAAAACGTCCGTCCGGCGCTGATCATGCTGCTGACCGCAGTCGGGTTCGTTCTGTTGATCGCCTGCGTCAACGTGGCCAACCTCCTGCTCTCAAGGGCTTCGTCACGACGACGCGAGGTTGCAATTCGAACCGCACTCGGCGCGAGCCGCTCCAGAGTGATCGCACAACTCTTGACGGAGAGCGTCCTTCTCGGTTTGGCGGGAGGAGGGCTGGGGCTCCTGCTTGCTCAGTGGAGTCTTGAACCCTTGCTGAAGCTGGCTGCGAGCACTCTTCCCGGCTTCGCCACCAGCATTGGGCTTGACCGCGAGGTGCTGGCATTCACCGCGGGCGTCGCCTTGCTGACGGGGATCCTCTTCGGCTTGTTTCCAGCCCTGCGCGCCACCCGGCTCGACGTGCGCGAAACCTTGAACGAAGGATCGAGGGGATCAACCGCCGGCCCCGGCCAGCACCGGCTAAGCTCGGCGCTGGTGATTTCAGAAGTGGCACTGGCATTGGTATTGATGGCCGGTGCGGGGCTGGTGCTACGCAGCTTTCGGCGTCTGCAAGAGGCGCCTGTAGGATTCCGGCCGGACCACCTTCTGGTCGCCGACCTTCCGATCTCCGCGACAACCTACGCGAAGCCCAGCCAACGATATCTGTTCTTCGATCAAGTGGTCGCGCGCGCGCGTATGCTCCCCGGCGTTCGGTCCGCGGGGGCGGCGACGTTCCTCCCGGTGAGCGGAGGCGGATCGGTCATCCACTTCAATATCCAAGGACGGCCGCCTAAAAGGGCGCACGATTTTGTTGCGGCCGGCTATCGCGCCATCACGCCCGGATATTTCGAAACCCTCCGGTTGCCTTTGCTGAAGGGCCGCGTGTTCACGCATGCAGACAACGAAACGTCCGCTGCGGTTGTGATCCTGAACACAACTATGGCTCGCACGTATTTTAATGGAGAGAATCCGCTGGGCAAACGCCTGCAACTCGGCGCAACTCCGGACAAAGACACTCCGTGGATGGAAGTGGTTGGGGTAGTGGGCGACGTGCATCCCGGCCTCGGCATCGATCCCCAGGCTGAGATGTATCTACCGTACAAGCAAGCCGACTCGCTCCTGCCCGTCTTTCAGCTATCCGTCGTCCTGCGCACGGCGACGGCTCCCCTCGGCGGCGCGTCGGCCTTGCGCGCTGCCGTGAAGGAGATCGACGTCAATCAGCCCGTCGTCTATGTGCGCACCATGGAAGACAACATGGCGTCGACCATCGCGGAACCCCGTTTTCGCACCTGGTTGCTCGGCATCTTCGCTGCTCTCGCGCTGGTGCTGTCTGCCGTGGGAGTCTACGGGGTGATGTCGTACTCTGTGAACCAGCGCACCAACGAAATCGGAATTCGGATGGCACTGGGCGCACAGGCCCCCGACGTCTTCCGCATCATCGTCGGACACGGGGCCCGGCTTGCGCTTGCGGGCGTGGCCATCGGCCTTGCGGCGGCGCTAGCGCTCGGTCACATCCTGCAGCGCTTCTTGTACGGAGTCACTTCCGCCGATCCGGTCACTCTCGGAGCCGTCGCCCTCCTGCTGGCGTCCGTGGGACTCGTGGCGTCGTACGTGCCGGCCCGTCGAGCCACGCGCGTGGATCCGATGACCGCCTTCCGCTACGAATAACAAGTACCTTTCAGCAAACCTTCGCCGATCAGTCAGCGGCAGTCCACGGGTCCCACCCGAACAGAATGCACGGTTCGGGCAGGGGGATCGAACCATTCACAGCACAGTCTGAGTCTTGCCTTCAATGGTCATCGTCATTTCCAGTCAGGATTACGTACCGTAGTCGTAGGCGTGGGTAGGCTGAGGTAAGGCCATGGGCGCGATCCTCCCAAGTATCCGGAAAGAGATTCCAAGGCAGATCGGAGTGTACCCTGGACATCGATCTGGGAGATTCCTTCGAGCCAGCGGCGCCTTGATAGGTCCTGGATAGCGCCCCCGGCTGCGCGGCCTTTGCGACGGCCAAAGCAAACCATGCCGGGATAGCTGTTGGGAAAATGGCCTTCCCACAAGCAACCGTGGCTGGATCCTCTGTGACGGCGAAGTGTCTACCTGACGGCCACCCTGCTCCGCACGAGACAGCATGACGACGCGTCGCCCTATCACGCTGCCCAACCGCGAAGGGCCTGGAGTTTATTTCTTGTAAATCGCATCATGGGATGGTATAGCAAGGCGTGTCTGGGCGGCTGGCACTCCATCCCGCTTTGTGGACCAAGCGTGATTCATCGAAACGAGACGGCGGGCAAGAGTCATGACGGCGCGGGCTTGCCGTGGCGCCGCGGGCAACCGCATGGCCCCACGGGCCCGAGAGGGCATATTAGGCTAGTGTGATAGCCTAATACAGGCTGGAATGGGACCCCCCCCACCCCCCTAGTGCCAAAGCCAAGAGGTCGTTTAGAATGAGCGCGATAGCGAAAAGAGGGGGGCTAGACCAAAGCCAAGAAGTTCTTTATAATCAACAAAAGTAGGGCTACATCCAAACCCACTCCTAAGCCAGGATGTCCTTTAGAATCAGTAGGGCCGAATACGCCCAAACCCGATTGGGTGTTCAACCCAACTTTAATGCAACACATTTATAATAAGGGGTTTATAGCTAACTTAGGCTTCCTGGGCTTGCAGGACCCAAAGCCAATCTCGGACTCCAGGCGCTACCGCCTTGGCTCGCGCCGGACGGCACGGCGGAACATCATCCGATGACGTTGCCCCAGTCGCCACGATAGGGCGGATTGATCAGGGCCTCAGCACTGGTCGAATTGGTGATCCTGAAACCGGCGCTGTCCCAGCGGAGCCGCTCGTCCGAGCGCAGGGAGATGTTGCCCAGCATCAGCGCCTCGGCGATGGGCGCTTCAAACTCAAAGTTGGCTGCGGCCGGCTCGCCTCCTTTGGCGGCTGCGATCCACTCCTGGTAATGGCCGATGGAGCGCGGCAGGGTCTTGGGCGGCGGCACGAAGGCCTTCATGCGGGACTCGGGGATCAGGTGCGGATGCTCGCCTTCGAAGCCGCACATGAGGGTGCCGTGATCGCCGATAAGGAGCAGTCCTTCATTGTCCTCACCCGTCAGGCTGACCCTGTCATCCCCTTCGTCCGGGCGCGCCGGCGTGAGCCCGCCGTCATACCAGGTGAGGCGCACGGGCGGCATCTCGCCGCGCGCCGGAAACTCCCAGCGCACGATCGAGGCGGCGGGAAAGCTCTCTGGAAAGCGCTTCGAAGAGCTCGACTCCACACTCACCGGCGCGGTCAGCTTCAGAGCGCGAAAGATGGTGTCAAAGCTATATTGGCCCATGTCGCCGAGCGCTCCGTTCCCGAAGTCATACCAGCCTCGCCACACAAAGGGCAGGTAGGCGTGGTTGAAGGGGCGTTCGGGCGCCGGGCCCAGCCAAAGGTCCCAATCGAGTCCGTCGGGCACAGGATCGGCTTGGGCAGGCTGGTCGATTCCCTGCGGCCAGAAAGGCCGGCTCGACCAGTTTTCGACGCGGCGCACCGGACCGATTACGCCGGCTCCGATCCATTCCATCAGCAGCCGCGTGTCCTCCGACGCCGAGTTGCCAACGGCTACCTGGGTGGCCACTTTGGTCTCCCGTGCGACCTCCGCCACCCGGCGCGCCTCGTAGGCCGAATGCGTCATGGGTTTCTGGCAATAGACGTGTTTGCCGGCTTTCATGGCGGTGATGGCGATGGGCGCGTGCCAGTGATCGGGCGTGCACACCACGACGCCGTCCAGGTCCTTTTCCTGGTGGAGCGCTTCGCGAAAGTCGGTGTAAGCCGTGCAGCCGTGGTAACTGCCCGAGCCTTGACGCTTGGCGTAGTAGGCTTCCACGATCTGGCGTGCCGGGTCGCGTCCGGCGGTCGCACCCGTAAACTGGCTGCCCCAATTTGAATCGCCGAGCAGGGCTCGAACCTTGTCGCGCAGTTCGTTGGCGCCCCACTCGGAGTAATCGCTGCTCTGGCGGTTCACATCGCAGACTGCGATCACCTGGGCCCCAGGCAGCTTGAGGAAGTCCATCATCACGCGGGTTCCTTGAGCGCCCACGCCAATGCAGGCCAAGGTCAGCTTGTCGCTGGGAGCGACATTGCCCGCGCCCCCAAGCACGTGCCGGGGCACGATCGAAAAGGCCAGGGCCGGCGCGGCTCCAGCCAGATTCCTCATAAACGCTCGTCGGGAGACGCCATGGCTCTTCTCGCCGAGCTGGCTCTGGCTATCTTTCTCTCTGCTTTCCATCGAGCGCCTCCTGCGGCGGATCAACCCGATCCTGCGATCCCCCGGAGAAGAAAGCTACCCCCGAATGGCCCGCAGGTCAACGAGAGATTGCCGCAACCAGCGGGAATGACGGCTGTCCCCAAACCCAAGCGGCGTGCGCCTCTTGACCGTGGATGCGCTTCTGTCGTAGATCATGATGATAGAGCTTTGATACCAACTGCGAGGTCGCATCGTGAGTGTTTCTGAAGCCGACGCTACGAACTCGGAACGAAACGGGGAATCAGGCGCGAGCGCCCCGCATCCGCATTCCGGTCCACGTCAGGATGACGGCATCTATCAGGGCGGCCGCTTGGTTGGGTTAGTGCTGAACCCGAAGGTGGACTCCGAAGCGCGTGAGATCCGTTTTGGCGTGATCCACAACAGCGAGGAACTCTTGTTGCCCGACGACTGCGAGTTTCGTAACTATCGCATCCTGATTCAGCGGCTTGATTTTGCGACTCGTGAGGAGCGGGGCGCGGCCCACAAGGGGCGCGTGCTGAAAGGTGTGGTGGCGGAGATCCTGGGGTTTCGCGAGCAGTGATCGGCTTGCGCTACCAGCGTTTGAAGTATCGGGGCCTGAACAGGTCCCACGGATGAGCGGGACCGCCGGCTTCGGCGTCGGCCCGGAGGTTTTCATGGCCCTCTTCCAAGCGACCGTCACTTCCGAGCTTCGACACCAGAGTCGCAGTTATTGAGACGGCGCAATCCAGACAGAGGAGGTTAGATCCCAGGCCTGCCCAGGCCTCAGGCCGGCACCAACTGCAAGGCCAGTCGCTTTCCGAGTGAATCAGCACGCCGTTCGTCGAGACAGGCACGTCCCTCATCCAAGACCTCAGGAGGCTGTGGCGGCCGATGCCGCCAACCTCACTTTCAACATCGGCTTGCCGGCCATAAGCTTAAGCGGCAAGCAGCCAATCTTTTCGTCCGGGAACCGGCGCTCAAACCAATCGCAATTTATTCTCAGGCCGGCTCTGGGACGGTCCCTGGGGTGGCGGCGGCTGGCCATCCAGTGCCAGGCGCACTGCCGCGGCCAGGGTCTGAGGGGTGAAAGGCTTCTGGAGGTATGACACTTCAGGGTGCGGGAAGGCGTGGCGAAGAATCGCGTCCCGGGTGTAACCCGACATGTAGAGCACTCGAAGTCCCGGGAGGCGCCTGGTCAGAGTCTCAGCGAGTTCGCGACCGTTCATACCTGGCATCACGACATCAGCAAGCAGCAGATCCACGACGCTCGGATAGCCTTCCGCCAGACGAAGAGCGCCCTCGCCCGAACCGGCTTCCAAGACGCGATATCCGTAGGCGCTGAGCAACTGGCGGCACATGGCCAGGACGTTTTCCTCATCCTCGACCACCAGAATCGTTTCACAGCCTCGCCGCGCAGCGACGGGCGCCAGGCGGCTCGGGCTTGGGGCCTTTAGGGGCTCGGTAGCAGGAAAGTATATGCGGAATGTCGTGCCCTCGCCGACCGCGCTCTCCACCTCGATGTGGCCCCCGCACTCTCGGACGATCTCCTTCACCGTGGCCAGACCGAGCCCCGTGCCCCTGCCTGGTTCCTTGGTGGTGAAAAACGGCTCATAAATGCGGCTCAGAGTGGCTGCGTCCATGCCGCAGCCAACGTCCTTAACGGCTAAGATCACGTATCGTCCCGGGGGCACCGAACTTTTCGGCTCGAGACCCGGGACCTCGCGTTGGTCCGTCTCGACCAGTAACAGCCCTCCTCCCGTCATGGCATCGCGGGCATTCACAACCAGATTGAGAATGACCTGCTCGATCTGCCCGGCGTCGGCCACGATGGGCGCGAGCCTAGGTTTCGACTTCGTCACGAGCTCGATGTGCTCACCGATCAACCGGCGCAGCATTCCGCTCAGATTTCCCACCACGGCGGCAAGGTCCAAGGGCTCGCGGGTAGGAGGACGCCGGCGGCTGAAAGACAGAAGCTGCCGGGTTAGCGTAGCGGCTCGATCACCCGCTTTCTTGATCTCCTCGATACTGGCGCGTCGCGGATCTTCGGGATCGAGGCTGGCGAGAAGCAGATCGGCATGGCCTCCAATGACGGTCAGCAGGTTGCTGAAGTCGTGGGCGACGCCGCCGGCCAGGTGCCCTATCTCTTCCATTTTTTGAGACTGCCGAAGAACGTCGGCCACCCGCTTTTGCTCCGCAAGATTCACCATCCGGCCGAGCAATTTTCGGGGCCTTCCTTTACCATCACGAAGGATATGCAAGGAGTTTTCAACCCAGGCCCGCTCTCCCCGTACGTCGACCGCCCGGTACTCGACTCTGACACTCTCCTGACCGCTTTCGACCGCCGCAGTACAGGCTTCGAGAACGCGCTCCCGGTCTTCGGCCGCAATGTGATTGAGCCAAAAAAAGGGGTCGTCCAGCCACTGCTGGGCGGCATAGCCCAGAATCCCTATAGTGTCGCCAGCGACGGCCGTCATCCGGAAGGTCAGGTCTTCGGCCTCCCATAACACTCCTTCTCCGGTGGAGTGGGAGTCGGGCATAGGGCGAAACGACTCTGCCGGACCGCGCTCGGCGCTGACCAGTGGAACCACAGCCGCCAGCAACAGTCCGGCAGCCATCTGCCGTGCCTTGAAATTGTGGCGCGCTCCCAGGCCGACCATCGAAATCAGAGCCAAGCTCCCCGTGAGAAGCAGGAATCGTTGAAGATTTTGCAAGCTCATCGGATCTCCCACTGGCTTTATCGGCGGAGGCGGTTAATTGGTTGAGCATGTCGCAAGGCTGGCTTATCATCCCCAAAACGGATTCGGACTTAGTGCTTGACACAACAGTAACGTCCGGCGTATGCTCACTGATGTTGGTTGGATTCGAATCGCGTGTTGGTTCTACGTCGCCTGCTGCCGCCCCGGTCGCGGCAAGTGACTGACGTCTGTTAGCTGGATCTTAAACAACAAAAGGGATTAGGCAACTGCAGCCCATGAGCCTCGTTCAGTCGCCCGAAAGAATCGCGTGGCCACAAGGATCGAGTAACGGAATGGTGGAGACGCGTAGGCCGCTGCACCACGTCGTTGAGGCGCAGCAGTTTGACCGGGAGACGCTGACCGAACTCTTTGATCGGGCCGTTGGCATGGAGCCTATAGCCCGGAGTGGCGGCTGCGCAAAGTATCCTAACAGCATCATGGCCGCACTCTTTTACGAACCTTCGACGCGCACGCGGTTTTCGTTCGAGACGGCCATGCACCGGTTGGGCGGGCGCGTGATCAGCACGGAGAGTGCGGCTGAGTTCTCCTCGGTCTCGAAGGGCGAGACCCTCGAGGATACGGTGCGCATCCTGAACGGCTATGTCGACGTCATTGTTCTGCGGCACCAAGAAGTGGGCGCCGCCTTACGAGCAGCCCGCGTTTCTCGCGTGCCCGTCATCAACGCCGGGGATGGTGCGGGGCAACACCCTACCCAGGCTCTACTCGACCTCTACACGATCCAGAGGGAGATCGGGCGCCTTGACGGCTTGCGCATTGCGATGGTCGGTGACCTCGCCCAAGGGCGCACCGTACGGTCGCTCGCCTATCTACTGGGTAAGT
>DATDGP010000185.1:0-13971 GCA_036522035.1 Terriglobales bacterium | reverse complement strand
GGAAGCAAGCAAAGTAGACTCGAAAAGAACCGTTTTCACGGTTAGCACAAGATTAACTCCGCAATTAAGGGCCGACTTCTCCTAGGAAGGCGGCCCTTCTTGTCTCATAGACCCTGCCCAGCGCGGTTGACTAAGTGGAGGGCTGCCTGCCTGCGAGCTTCTTCTCAATTTCCGGTTGACAAATCTCGACTCAATCCGCTAGGCTAACCGCATATTCAAAGCTGCTATGAGGGTCGGGAGTTGGTAGTGTCTGATCCCGGCATTCCCTCCGTTACACAGTTCGGGCAGCCTTATTATGTATTCTTCCCGGCACGTTCCCATGCAATTGCAGGCACCGAAGAGGCTGGACGCTCGGAGTGTGTCCGTGGTGGTTGAGTCTTGATCGTCAAGGACGGGAGATTAACCTGATGCGATGGTTGAAACGGTTCTGTGGGCTGTTGGGCTGGGCCTTGGCGACGGCGCTTTCTGTCGGAGTCGCGCAAGCCCTTGTCGGTGACGGTTCAGATTCCGAGTTGCTGGCGGCCAAATCGCGCCATTCGGTCTCACAGCGAGTCGTGGACAGCGAGTACGCCAAACTACCGCTGGCGTTCGAGCGCAATCGCGGCCAGAGTGATTCTCAAGTGCTGTATTTGGCTCGGGGCATAGGGTACACGCTGTTTCTCACCTCGGACCAGGCGGTGCTGGCGCTGAAGAGCCGTCAGTTTTCAGTTGTCACTCGCCAGTTGCAGGGGGCCACAGACAATAGACAGCAGACCACGGACGTCCTTCGGATGAAGCTCGCCGGCGCCGATCCGCATGCCAGCGTAGCCGGAATGGATGAGATTTCGGGAAGAGCCAACTATTTTATCGGCAACGATCCCTCACGGTGGAAGACAGATATTCCCAATTACGCCCGTGTCGCGTACCAAGACGTGTATCCAGGAATTCGGTTGGTTTACCACGGGATGCAGCAGCAGCTCGAGGAGGACTGGGTGGTGGCGCCTGGCGCTGATCCCGGACGGATCGCCCTCGCGGTGGAAGGCGCGAAACGGGTTTCCATTGACGCGAGCGGAGACTTGCGTATCACAGTGGCAGGTGGAGAACTGCGGCTCCGAAAGCCTGTCATATACCAGTCAGAAGGTCCCAACCGCGGAGGGGACCGGCCAAGGCCAGTTCCAGGCGGTTTCGTCCTGAAAGGCAGAAACAGAATTGGCTTTCGCATCGGCGCCTATGACCGATCGAAAGAACTCGTTATCGACCCTGTGCTGGTTTACTCCACGTTCCTCGGCGGGACCCAGTTCGATGAAGGCCGGGCGATCACCATCGACTCAGCCGGCGAGGCCTACATTGCCGGCGACACCGTCTCGACAGATTTTCCTACCACCTCGGGCGTGGTTCAGGGCGCCTGCAAGACGAACTCGCTCGGAGAGTGTTCCAACGCTTTTGTGACCAAGTTGAGCGCCGATGGGACCTCCGCCGTGTTCTCCACCTATCTTGGGGGCACCGGCAGCGACCTTGCTCTCGGCGTCGCCCTGGACTCCTCGGGCAATGCCTACCTGACGGGCGAAACATCCTCATCAGACTTCCCAACCCAAAACCCTTACCAAGCGACCCTCGGGTGCAGCATTGCGAATTGTACGAACGCCTTCGTCAGTGAGATCAGCAACCTGGGATCGAGCCTTGTCTACTCCACGTACCTGGGCGGCGATAACGTCGACGAGGGTAATGGGATCGCGGTCGGTTCCGCCGGTCATGCCTACGTGGTCGGGGAGACATCCTCCGGCAATTTCCCCATCCTGAAGGCCTTTCAGTCGAAGTTCGGAGGCCAGACGGATGCCTTCGTGGCCGAAATTGACACGGGCGCTTCGGGCTCGGCCTCCCTGGTCTATTCGACGTACCTCGGCGGAAGCGCCATTGAGTATGGTAACGGCATCGCTCTGGATTCCGCGGCCAATGCTTATGTGACAGGCAGTACGCAATCCACCGACTTTCCTGCAACCGCCGGGGCGTTCCAGGTGGCCTGCAAGCTTGATGCGAGCAAGGTATGCGAGGCCCAGCCCTTCGTGGCCAAGCTGAATGCCTCGGGCTCGGGGCTCACCTATGGGACGTATCTCGGTGGCAGCGGGGGCGGCACCGGATCCAGTGGCACGGACAGTGGCAAGTCCATTGCCGTGGATTCATCCGGCAATGCCTACATTGCTGGTGAAACGGCCTCGGCCGATTTCCCTGTGACCGCCGGCGCCTTTCAGACCAAATGCGGGACTGACGGCCAGTGTAATCCCGCCAGCGGGGTGGCCGCGCCAGACGCCTTCGTGAGTAAGCTGAACAGCACTGCCTCGGCGCTGGTTTACTCGACGTACCTCGGGGGCAGCGGCGTCGACTTCGCTACCGGCATCGCCCTTGGCCCGAACAACGTTGTGAATGTGACGGGAGGAACCGACTCGACCGATTTTCCTACCGCGAATCCCGTCCAGCCTTTCGGCGCCGCTTCGGCCGGAGGCCGAGATGCCTTTGTGACGGCGTTTGACAGCTCGGGAAGTGGCCTCATTTTCTCCACTTATTTGGGCGGGAGCGCCGATGATGTAGGCTACGGGCTCACGGTGGATTCCGCGGGCCAGGCTTATGTGGCGGGCTCAACGGCTTCCACCAATTTCCCGACGCTCAATCCTTTCCAGTCGTCCAACAAGGGGAATACGGACGCCTTCGTGACCCTGATCGGCAGCACCACGGCGCCCTTTGTCCTGGCGTCGCCATCTCCTTTCTCCCTGGGCAATGTGGCGGTTGGCTCCACCAGCAGCCCGCAGGCGCTGACGCTTTCGAACACTGGAGACGCCTCGCTGTCGATCTCGAGTCTGAAGTTCAGCGGCACTAATCCTGGGGATTTTTCCGAGACGGACAACTGTGTCGGCGCGCCCGTCGCTTCGGGCAGCACCTGCACCGTAAACGTCACTTTCATGCCGGGAGCTGAAGGTGCCCGGACGGCTACCCTCACCATTGCGGACAACGCCTTCAGCGCCACGCAAACGGTGACCTTAACGGGCACGGGCATCGTGGGTCTGGCGAGTTTGTCGACCACGAGCCTGAGCTTTGGCAATCAACCAGTAGGGGTAGCCAGCGGCAAGCAGCCCGTGACCCTCACCAACACGGGCACCGGGTCGCTGGGCATCACGTCCGTTGCCATCGGGGGAGCCAACAGCGGTGACTTTGCTCAGACGAACACATGCGGTGCCTCCCTGGCTGCGGGCGGGACCTGCACCATCAACGTGACTTTCACCCCAGCGGCCATCGGCGCTCGAGCGGGGACCCTCACCATCACCGACAACAACAATGGGGCGGCAAACAGCACGCAGACCGTCAGCCTGTCGGGTAGCGGGACAGGCGCCGTGGTGTCGCTCGCGCCGAGCGCAGTTGTGTTTGGCGCGGAAGACGTGGGCACGACGTCGATGGCCTCCAGCGTCACCCTCACCAACAACGGCAACGCAACCCTGACAATCAGTGCTACTGCCGGCCCTTCGATCACCGGGGCGCAGGCGGGCGACTTCAAGATTCAATCGTCCGGTACGACTTGCACCGCCGGCGCGACGGTGGCACCAGGAAAGAACTGCGCGATCGCCGTGACCTTCACGCCCTCAGCGCACGGGTTGCGCAGCGGCAGCCTCAATGTCACGGACAATGCGCTAGGAGGAAACACGCAGGCCGTGCCGCTGTCGGGAACCGGGAAGGACTATTCGGTCTCGGCCGCGCCAGCCTCAGACTCAGTGAGCCCGGGCACGTCGGCCAACTATACGGTCACGCTCACGCCCCTGGGCGGTTTCGACGAGAGCGTGCAGGTTGCCTGCGCAGAACCAGCCGCCCTGACCGAGTCAACTTGCACGGCGTCACCGGCCTCTACAACGCTGAACGGCAGCAGCGCCGCGACGGTGGCCATCACTGTGACTACTACGGCCCCGTCCCTGGTCCCGTTGGCGCGCCGTATTGCCCCTCCAGCGGGCCGGTCGGACAAGCCGCTCACCACGCCTGCGGTCTGGCTCGCGGTGCTCGGTCTGCTGGGGGTTCTGAGTCTGGCCAAGAGAAGGAGGCCCTGGACTCTGCTGGCCGTGGCTGTTCTATTCGTGATCGTCTGGGCTTCCTGCGGCGGTGGCGGAGGATCCACTGGCGGTGGATCAAGCAACCCTGGCACGCCGGCCGGCACGTATAGTCTTACCTTGTCAGCGACCGGCGGAAATCAGACGCACACCGCCATGGTGAGCTTGACTGTTCAGTAGAGCGCGTCCAACCCCGTCTGCAAAACGATCTTGGTGCCGACTGGTAATTCTGACAGTTTCCAGCGTGCCCTTGTTCTTGTAGACTCAGTCCAACCACTGGGTGTTCGACCGACCCCGGATTTGAGGCTTATCCGGGGCGGTGTTGGACCGTGCCGAGGAGGATCGATGACCGAAATGAGGAAAAAGAGCTTGCTGGCTGTGTTCATCACGGCGGGGGCGTTCATGTTTAGTTGTGGCGTTGCATTCGCCCAGGACACTGCCTCGCAACCCGCGACCAAACCTGCAGCAGGGCAGGGATTCCAGTCCCCTACCGATCAAGACATCGCAATGCTCCGGAAGGATCTGCGATCGCAGAGGAAGCAGATCATTGCTGCCAATATGCCCTTGACCAGCAGCGAGGCGGAAAAGTTCTGGCCTATCTATGAACAGTACATCGGCGAATTGGTGCAAAATAACAATGCGAAATACGCCTTGATCAAACAGTATGTCGAGAGTTCCGGCACCATGACCGCCGATCAGGCTGACGCTGCCGTCAAAAAGTGGCTGGACGTGGACGAGTCCGTCACCCAGTTGCGAATCAAGTACGTCCCGATCTTTCGCAAGGTGCTGTCTGCCAAGAACACAGCTCTTTTCTACCAGTTGGATCGGCGGGTGCAGTTGATGATCGACCTGCAACTTGCGTCTCAGCTTCCGCTCATCGAGCCTTAGCCGGTCTGTGCCCAAGGGGGCCACCGGCTCTGGAACGCCTGTGTTTGGGGGTGAGCTGTGTCTGAACGATGTCGTAAGTGCCCGACGTTCGGCTGCACCCCCTGGTGAAGACCTCTCGGATGGGGAATGCCGCCGGCCGGCGCTGAACTGCAAACCCAGCGATCACCCCTGCTTAACGGCACTCCTTGGGCTGGCTAGCTGGATTTCACCAAGCCCGGCCCCGGCCTGGCTGACCTGAGTTCGGAAACCCAAAAGTGGTAGCATTTTGGTATGCGGCTCTTCGCCAAGCTCGGCATCCGGTCCAAGATTCTGGTCATGCTGCTCCTGGTCGCGATTGGCTCGATAGCCGTTATTGGCTACCTGGGGTACGAGACCGGAACCGCCGTTCTTCGCAAGCTGACCATGAACCAGTTTGCGGCGATTCAGGCGTCGAAATCGTTCGAAATCGAGTCCTACTTCGATGGCCTTCAAAAGCAGGTGCAGACATTCAGCGAAGACTTGAGGGTCGTCGAGGCGATGAAGGCCTTCGACCGGTCCTTCCACGAACTCAACACCAAGAAAATTCCGGCAGAGTGGCAGCAGGGGCTCCTGGGCTACTACGAGACCGATAATTTCGCGACTTCGCTCCGGGCCAACCTGTTCAGTGTAGGATTGCCGTCCAGCTATCTGCCCGTAGTACCGGCAGCCCAATATCTGCAGTATTTTTACATCGTCAAGAACCCAAACCCACCTGGAAAGCGAGCGGCGCTTGTCGATGCGCAGGATGGCAGCGAATACAGCAAGGTTCACGCCCTTTATCATCCCCTTTTCGATAAGTACGCTCAGAAATTTGGTTACCACGACATGTTTCTGGTGGACACGGAAACCGGCGACGTCGTCTACACGGTTCAGAAGGGCATCGACTTTGCCTCCAACTGTATTTCAGGCGCCCTCAATGTCACCAATCTTTCGCGCGCTTTCCAGGCCTCGCGGCGAGGCACCTTCAGCGACTACGTGAAGCTCGTGGACTTTGAGTCTTACTTGCCTTCGGGAGGGGCTCCCGCTGCGTTCATCGCCAGTCCGATCTACGATGGGCACAAACATATTGGTGATTTGGCTTTTCAAATTTCGGGGGACGACATCGATCGCATCATGACGAACGACAGGCACTGGCAAGAAAGCGGCATGGGCCGTACGGGCGAGAGCTTTCTTGTGGGTCCCGACCAGCTGATGCGGTCGAATTCGAGGCTGCTGCTGGAGGATCCCCAACGCTATCTCGAAGCTCTGCGGAAAGCCAAGGCGCCACAATACGAGATCTCCCGCATCCAACGCCTCGGTACAAACATCCTCCAGCAGCGGGTCACCAGTGCCTGCGTAAACGCGGCCTTGCAGGGAAGAAATTACAGCGGAGAGTTCACGGGCTATCTCGGCACTCGCTTGGTGGGCTGGTGCGGACCCTTGCACCTCGGGGATCTGGACTGGGTCTTGGAGACCAAGGTAAGCCTCGAGGAGTTTTCTTCCCCGCTTCGGTATTTCCGAAGACGGCTGGCGCTGTGGGGCCTTGCCCTTCTTTTGGCCGGCGTCGCGATCGCTCTTCTACTGGCCCGTGCCTTCGTGCGGCCGGTCCAGGCGCTCATGGACGGAGCGCGGAGGTTCGGAGCGGGCGAGACGAATGTGGTGGTGCCCATAACGTCCGGCGACGAATTCGGAGAGTTGACCACGACTTTCAACAGTATGGTGCGGAACATCGGCGAAGCACAGCACTCTCTGAGGGATTCGGAAGCCAGCATGCGCGCCATTTTCGAGAATGCCCAGATCGGGATTGGCTTCTTTGAGATCGACCGACAGCAACTGACCTCCAACCGCGCATTACAAGAGATGTTGGGCTGCACCGAGAAAGAACTGAACCTCCTAGAGAAATGGGACGAGATTACTCACCCCGATGAACGTACCCTTTACGCGCAACGATATGCGGAACTGCTGCAGGGGAAGCGTGAGAAGGACGAATACGTCCAGCGCTTCATTCGCCCCGATGGCCGCATCGTCATTGCGGGCGGAAGGTTCTCGTTACTCAGGGATGCCGCGGGAAAGCCCCAGTACGTTGTCTCTTTGACGGAAGACATCACGGAACGCAAGCGCGCGGAAGAGGAACGAGCTCGCCTCACCCGGCAGATGAGCCTGCTGCTGGATTCCACCGGCCAGGGCATCTACGGCATCGATCTCCAAGGCAACTGCACTTTCATCAACCGAGCCACCACCGAAATGATCGGCTACCGATCGGAAGAGGTGTTGGGTCGGAATGCACATGATCTGCTGCATCACCACAAGCCGGATGGATCCCATTATCCAGTGGAGGAATGCCCCATTTTCCGCGCCTTCAGGAAGGGCGAGGGTTGCCGCGTAGACGCGGAGGTCATGTGGCGGCGGGATGGCACTCCGATCCCAGTTGAATACTCTTCGTTTCCAATTCTTGAGGACGGAACAATAACAGGGGCCGTCGTCACGGTATCGGGTATCGCGGAGCGCAAGCGGTTGGAGGCGGAACTGATCACTGCCAAAGAAGCAGCCGAGGCTGCCACGAGGGCAAAGTCTGATTTCCTCGCCAACATGAGCCACGAGATCCGCACGCCGATGAACGCTATCATCGGTATGACGCACCTGGCACTGAAAACACAAGTGACTCCGAAACAGGAGGACTACCTGACCAAAATCAAGACGGCCGCTGCCGCGCTGCTGGGCATCATCAACGACATCCTGGACTTCTCGAAGATCGAGGCCGGCAAGCTGGAGATTGAGAAGGCGGATTTCCGCCTCGAAGACGTCCTCGACAACTTATCCACCATCGTTGGCCAAAAGGCTCAGGACAAGAATCTGGAGTTCCTGATCTCCGCCCAGCACGACCTTCCGCCGTATCTGGAGGGTGATCCACTGCGACTGGGGCAAATCCTCATCAATCTCGTCAATAACGCGATGAAGTTTACCGAACGGGGCGAGGTGGTGGTGAGCGTTGGATTGGAAGAACAGGTTTCGAACCAGGTGAAGCTGAAGTTCTCGGTGCGGGACAGCGGTATTGGCATGACGCCGGAGCAGACGGCGCGCCTCTTCCAGGCGTTCAGCCAGGCCGACACCTCCACCACGCGAAAGTACGGTGGTACCGGTCTGGGCCTCTCCATCTCCAAGCGCTTGGTCGAGATGATGGACGGCAACATCTGGGTCGAGAGCGAGCCGGGAGCCGGCAGTACGTTCCACTTTACCGCCTGGTTCGGCATCGGGTCAGGCAAGGTGGAGCGCAAGCGTTTCATCCCGGACCTCGCTGGCATCCGGGTTCTGGTGGTGGACGATAATGCGCAGGCGCGCGAGATCCTGACTGATGCGCTGCGGGGATTCGCGCTCCGGGCCGAGTCGGTTTCGTCCGGCGAGGAGGCGATCCGGGAATTGGCCGCCTCGGATTCACAGGATCCATATCGACTGGTGCTGATGGACTGGCACATGCCGGGCATGGACGGCCTGCAGGCGAGCGGCATCATCAAACGGGGCCAGCGTCTGAAGCGGATACCGAAGATCGTCATGGTGACGGCTTTCGGGCGTGAGGAGGTCCAGACTCAGGCGGAGGAGATCGGGATTGACGCCTATCTGCTGAAGCCGGTCAGCCCATCGCTGCTTTACGATACTTTGATGGACCTGTTCGGCGTTGCCGGACCCGAGGGTGCCCGAGTCCGTTCCAAGAAAGAAGAGACTGTTTCGCCCGACGCCACTGGCATTCGGATCTTGCTGGTCGAAGACAACGAGGTGAATCAACAGGTGGCGACTGAACTTCTTCAGAGTGCAGGAGGCATCGTAACCATCGCCAACCATGGTGGCGAAGCCGTCAAGATCCTGAGGGAAGGGGAGCAGCCGCCACCCTTTGACATTGTTTTCATGGACTTGCAAATGCCCGAGATGGATGGCTTCACGGCAACCAAGCTCCTGCGAGCTGAATCACGGTTTCAAGGTCTGCCGATTATTGCGATGACGGCGCATGCCTTGGTAGAGGAGCGTGAGCGCTGTCTGGACGCGGGGATGAACGACCATGTGAGTAAGCCTATTGATCCCGATGCGCTGTTTGCTACGCTCATGCGATGGGTGAAGCCACGGCACGCGCGCAGTGACGGGGCTGCGGTGAAGCCGAGCAGGGTGGCCGACGAGGTGATTGTTCCCGAGATCGAGGGCGTCGACACGGCGGGCGGCCTGAAGCGCGTGGCCGGAAACAAGCGATTGTACCGCGACCTCCTTTCGCAGTTCGCGGGGAAGCAGGAGGACGCAGGCGCCCAAATCTCAGTCGCCCTCGAGAGCGGAGACCGCAGGCTCGCGGAGCGCATCGCCCACACGGTCAAGGGTGTCGCCGGGAATCTGGGGATCAAGCCGATACATTCTGCGGCTGAGAAGCTGGAGAAGGCCATCCGCGAGGGGGATGCGGCCGCGTCGGCGCGGCTCGGAGAATTCTCCTCACTCCTGGGTCCGCAGGTTGAAACCATACGCTTGGCGCTTCGGGAGAGCACACCGGTCGAGCTGGAGGAAAAAGGGAAAGTGGAGTTTAATGCGGAGGCGGCCGCAACCGCGGTCGCCCGTCTTCGGGTTCTCTTGGAAGCCAGCGACGCCGATGCCGAGGAGGCATTTTCCAGAATGCAAGACGCGATGGCGGGGCGGGTTGAGCCGACGCGGCTGAGTGCGCTCGGTGCTGCCATCAACGACTTCGATTTTGAGGGTGCACTGGCGAAGTTGCACGAGATTGCCAAAGAATATAGCCTGAGCTTGGAGATGTGAAGTGATCAACGCTGACGCGAAGAAGGTGGTGTTGCTGGTGGACGATGCTCCAGCCAACATTCAGGTCGCGAACTCCATTCTGAAGGAAGCCTACAGGATCCGCGTTGCCACAAACGGCGCCAAGGCTTTGGAGCTAGCGAAAGGAAGCCCGGCGCCGGACTTGATCCTGCTGGACATTGTCATGCCCGAGATGGACGGTTACGAAGTGTGTACGCGCCTGAAGGCAGCCCCTGAGACTCGGGATATCCCCGTGATTTTCCTTACGGGCCAGACTGAGACCGAGGATGAAACGCGGGGATTCGAGGTTGGGGCGGTGGACTATATCCACAAGCCGTTTTCGCCTGCCATCGTCAAGGCGCGCGTCCAAACTCACCTCGTGCTCCGCGGAATACGCGAACAACTGGCGCAGCAACTGCTGGCCATCCGGAATGAACTGGAAACCGCGCATCAGATTCAGTTATCGATTCTGCCCCGCGAGATCCCCAAGATCGAGGGTCTCGACATTGCCGCCCGCTATCTTCCGATGAGCTCGGTGGCGGGCGACTTCTACGACTTTATCGTCGTCGATGAGAAGCGGATCGGCATTCTGGTTGCGGACGTGTCGGGGCACGGAATGCCTGCCGCGCTCATCTCGTCAATGCTCAAAATTGCTTTGGCGGCTCAATCCGCCCAGGCCCGTGAGCCCGCGCGTGTTCTGTCGGGCTTGAATCAAGCTCTGTGTGGAAAGTTCAAGGGCCACTACGTTACGGCGGCATACACCTTTGTCGACACGGAGAGAAAAAGCATCAGCTACGCAGGCGCGGGACATCCACCCCTCCTTCTCCGGGACGGCGCAGCGGCGGAAGTGCGTGAGGTGACGGAGAACGGTCTGATGCTTGGCTTCTTCCCCGACGCCACCTATTCCGCCGTGGAGGTGGCTTTTCGCCAGGGGGACTGGGGTGTACTCTACACCGACGGAATTTCAGAAATGACGGACCTGTCGGACGAGCAATTCGGCGGCGACCGCTTAAAGCTGTTCCTGGAAAATCATCAAGACCTTGAGGCGAACCCGTTTGTCGACGAGTTGCTTGCCGAGCTGTCGCGCTGGTCCGATCGTGCCTCCGGCCGCGAGCCGGATGACGACGTTACCCTGCTAGCCGTTCATTTCGGGAGCCCCAGAAATACATCGTAAACTTAAGGATCCCCGAAATAAGCACTCCGTCCTCGCCATAACGCTGAGTGCAGGTCTCGGGGTGCTCTGTGCGAAGCTGATGTCGGCTGGCAGGCCATGTTGCTGTCGTTAGGGGAGAAGCAGGCTTCTCCGTTCTAATCGGGGCCGAATGGGAGGAGTGCCAAGCCCAAATGAACTTTCACTTGAGACTTGTAATGCCCAGCCACCCATGCTTTCTGCCGGTTGTTCGCGCGGCGGTTGGCGAGTTGGGTTCGATCTATGGCTTGCCCGACGAGGAGTGCCGGGGGATAACTCTAGCTGTTGACGAGGCCTTGGCCAATATCATTCGACACGCTTACAAAAATCGCTATGATCAGGAGATCGAGGTCTACTGTGAAGCCGGGGCTGATCGCATTGAGTTCCGGCTTCTTGATCGGGGTGAACCGGCAGACCGGGCCAAGATCTGCGCCCAACCTTTGAATGCGGAGGCGCTGAGCGGGCGGGGAACGCATATGATCAAGTCGATTATGGACGAGGTGCGTTACGAGCAGGTTCCCGGAGGCAACCAATTGACATTGAGCAAGCACCTGCCCGGCTAATGCTGTTTTACAATGATCTACGCGCCCGACGATGAGACCAGAGGCAGTGAAAGGTTTAGGTGCTGACGCTCTATCAAGGTTGACGGCAGGCGAACGACCAGGCATCCGAAGGAAGGGCCGATGAAAACTTCGACGCGTAACGAAAGAGGGGCCACGATTGTCGAGGTCGTGGGTCAAATTGACCTTGGCAGTTCACCGGCCCTCCGGAAGACCTTGCTGGACTCCTTGAAAGGGACGGACCGCCTGGCCATAAACCTCATCGAGGTCAAATACATCGATAGCTCAGGCATTGCTTCGCTGGTGGAAGTCCTCAAAGAGGCTCGCCGCTCGGAAAAGCGACTGGTCTTGTTCGGTTTGACTCCTGCAGTTCGTGAAGTGTTGCAGCTCACGCGTTTGTCCACCATATTCGAGATCCGCGAGAACGAGGCACAGGCGCTTGAAGCTTAGGCTCGCTCGCGTGGGCAGCAGGTCGTTGCCACTGTGCTGCCTCGGGACCGTCTAAAAAGGCAATTCAGCATCAAGGGAGCCATTGGTTTTGAAGGCGTCGGAAAAACTTCTGGCCGTACCGGGCCGGGTCGGTCTGGAGACGCTCAACGGCCTCGCGTACATCGGCGGATTGGCCCGGCTGGCAGGCCAGTCCGCGTATTTTACCTTCGTCGGACCCTTCAAGGGCCAGCGCCTGCGCCCCGAACGCGCTTTCCATCAAGCGATGGCCGTGGGCGTCGAGGCGATACCGATCGTGTCGCTGATTACGTTCTTTGTGGGCTTGATCATGGCCTTGCAGAGTGCGTATGAGCTGAAAAAATTCGGAGCCATTCAGTTCGTCGCCGACGCAGTGGCCATCTCGATCCTTCGAGAGCTGGGTCCACTGATCACAGCCATCGTCGTCATCGGCCGCTCGGGCTCGGCCTTCGCCGCCGAGATCGGTACCATGAGGGTGACCGAGGAGGTGGATGCGCTGAGAACGATGGCCTTCGACCCGGTGGCCTTCCTGGTGGCGCCCAAGTTTCTGGCTATGCTGGTGATGATGCCCTGCCTCACGATCTGGGCTGACACCATGGGGGTCCTGGGCGGAAGTGTTTTTGGCGTGGCGAGTGGCAATTTCACCTTCGTATCCTATCTCCAGGCCACCCGGGATGCCATCTACCTACGCGACCTGTTCACGGGTCTGATTAAGAGCGTGCTGTTCGGTATGGTGATCACAGCGGTCGGCTGCCGGGAAGGTTTTGCAACCGGCGCCGGCGCTGAGGAGGTCGGTCGCTCAACCACCGCGGCCGTCGTGACTTCGATTTTTCTGGTGATTCTCGTGGACCTTGTGTTTACTGCCTTGTTCTACTTTACGAGCCCGAGCTAGCCAGCACGGAGTGAGCGAAGGATGCGGAAAAATCCACCGGACCGTCAAGGCCAACCTTCGCGAATCCGGACCGGGTTTCCAAGCCGAGCCGCCATTGGCAGGGGTGGAGTTTGAATAACCCCGGCGCCGGCAACCCGGCCATCTCGGTGGTCAATCTCCGTGTGCGTTACGGCGAGCGCGAGATCCTTCACGGGATCAGCTTTGACGTGCAGCAGGGCGAGACCATGGTGATCCTGGGCGGCTCGGGCTCGGGAAAAAGCACCTTGCTCCGGACGCTGGTGGGTCTCGAGAAGCCGAGCGCGGGCGAGGTCTGGATCAAGGGCGTTAACACCGCCCAGATTTCGGAGCGCGAGATGGATGCGATCCGGAAGAAGATGGGCATGTCGTTTCAAGGCGGAGCTCTGTTCGGTTCCATGACCGTCGGCGAAAACGTCGCCCTGCCCTTGCGCGAGCACACCCACCTCGAAGACTCGACCATCGAGATCATGGTGCGGATCAAGCTTGAGCAGGTTGGCTTGTCGGGTTTCGAAGACTACATGCCCTCGCAACTCAGCGGGGGAATGAAAAAGCGCGCTGCCGTGGCGCGCGCCCTGGCCATGGACCCCGAGATTCTGTTTTTCGACGAGCCGTCGGCGGGGCTTGACCCCATCATCGCGGCGGGTATCGATAACTTGATTCGGAACCTCAAGAAAGCTTATGCCATCACCATGGTCGTGGTAACGCATGAATTGACCAGCGCCTTCCTCATCGCTGATCGAATGGTGCTGATCGACCGCGGTAACATCGTGGCGCTCGCAACCAAGGAGGCGCTCAGGCAGAGTACCGAACCGCGAGTGCGCCAGTTCCTGGACCGGGTGCCGGAACCGGAAGTCGTCGACGAATTGAATTATCTGCAGATGTTGACCGAAGATCGGAGAACCGCCAAGCGCTAGGAACGCGCTTTAGGGGGTAGCATGGATGGCAGGGCCGAGCAGGCGTGGGTCGGACTCTTCGTGCTGATCGCAGCGGGGCTGCTGATCGGGACTGTCCTCGCCGTCTCCGGTACTTTCAACAAGGGCGGAATCGAGCATCACGCCTTCTTCAAGTTCGCTGGCGGCCTCGTGCCCGGCGCCAAGGTGCGCTACGGGGGCATGA
>DATDGP010000184.1:0-10446 GCA_036522035.1 Terriglobales bacterium | reverse complement strand
GCGCGATCAATCGCTACAACGGTGAATTCCTCTGGCTGAGAAACAGCTGGGGACTGCGCGGCGAGTACACGCAGATCCTTGAGAAGCGCGATGGCATAGGCTCGGAGGCGGTCGGCGGCGTCGGATTCCAGACTCTGCCGGGCGTCGTGGGCAAGGGAGCTTATCTCTCCATCACGCATCTCTTGACCGGTGAAAGAGAACCGGAGAACGCGATTCCCAAGGTGGCGCATCCGGTGATCGGACCTGCGACTCCGGGCGTCGAAGGCAGCACCCCGGGCATGGGCGCTTTTCAGGTCAAGTTCCGTTATTCCTGGATTGAGGGCAAGGCCGGCGGACAGAACTTTCCGAACCAGTTCACGCCGGAAAGCGTGCCTGCCTTCAGCGCACACACCGATCAATTCAGCATGGGCGTCAACTGGTATCTGAACTACTGGGTGCTGGTGAAATTCGATTTGAACCTGGACCGCTTGCATGATCCGAGCGTAGGAGGCGTCTTGCCGCAGAACTATTACGTCGCGGTGCAAGGGCTTCAGTTCCGGTTCTGACGGATTTTTGCGTCCGGGATATGCATCTTCGCGGCTCTAGCAGCGGGGGCCGCGATGAGGCGACCGGACGCGTTGGAAAAAGTTTTTAGCAGTAGAGACCCCTGCACAGACTCATAGGAGGGTTTTCGATGAGATCGAGACTTTATGCTTTCGGCGTACTGCTCACTGTGGTGCTAATGTCGAGCTGCGGGACCAACGCCAACTGTCCCACGTGCGGCACTACCACGAACGGCAGCTTTATCATCATCAACACGATTCCCGTGCCCGAGCACAACCCGACCGGAGAACCCGGCGGACCGTTCAACTCGTTCGACATCAGCTGGGTGGACTCGGTGAATCACAGGTTATACACGTCTGATCGCATCGGTCTCGACGTGGTGGTGGTGGACACCGTCAACAATGTCGCGGTGAACACTATTGCCGGACAAAATTCGGTGGCCCAGGCCGGCAACAACGCCAGCCCGTGCTTCGGCGGAGCGACCGGCCCGATCCAGCCCCTGATCAGCGCCCTGGGAAACGTCACCCGGTTTGGGTGCCGGACCAATTCTTTCCAGCTTCCGGGCTTTGGCCCCAGTGGTCTGTTCGGAGGGTTCCCGGGCGCCCAGTGCTGCGCGGCCCGCGCCAACGGCGTGAATCCCTTGTCCGGTCCCGATGGAGAAGTCGTGACCGCGGACGGCAATACGCTGTTTACCGGAAACGCCAGCAGCTCAGTGGTGGTCTTTGATCTGACGACGAATCCGCCAACGGTGATCGCCACAATTCCCACCGGCCAGTCGCCGGATTTTGATGGCCCCAACGGGATTGCTCCTTGCGTCGCCTCAGCCAACGGGCGCGCCTTCGCCGATCCGACGTGCGGCGACTTGCGGGCCGATGAGCTGTCTTACGACGAGAAAGACCATATTCTGTTGGCGTCCAATGGCGATCCCGGGCTCCCGTTCGCGACGCTGATTGACATGTCGGGAGTGGTTGCTCGGACCTCAAATTGTCTGCCTGTGAATCCGGCCTTGCCCTATAGTCCCACGAATTTCCCCACCTGCATTCTCGGCCAGATCTATTACGATGGGTCACCCGTCAACAACGCCGGCGTCGCCGTCGACGATGGCGGCGGGAATACCGGTATTCCCTGTCCCGATCCATCCAATCCGAACGTTCCATCCGGGGTCTCCGGCCACGGCAGAGGCGCGGCTGGTGCAGACGTACCCTGCCACCGCGGGCCGATCCTGACCAGCGCCGGAGTTTTTTGTAATCAGGCGAACCCCGTCACGGGTTGCGCGGGATCCATCTCTCCCGCTGGACTCGGCGGCTCGGCATTTAATCCCAGCACCGGCCATTTCCTGCTGACCAACTCAAATGCAACCGGAGACCTGACGGTTGGGACTGTCGATGAAATCGACCCCAGGATCGGCAATCCCGCCGGGCCGATCGTGGTCAATAGTTTCGTCATCGACAATTGCATGCCCACCAGCATCGTGCAGGGGCCGGGGACAAACTTCCTGGTCGGCTGCGCCGACCATGATGGCGTGGCGTTTCCCGTCAACGAGATCGTGATCAACGGCAACACCGGAGCCATCCTGGCCAACATTCCTTTCGTCGGCGGCGTGGACGAAATATGGTTTAACCCTGGCGACCACACCTACTATGTCGCCGCGCGCGATATGCCCACCGGGCCGGTGATGGGAGCCATCGACGCCAATACCAACCTGTGGCTGATGAACGCGCCCACCAACGCCAACTCCCACAGCATCGCGGCGGATTCCAGCAACAACCATATCTTTGTTCCCATGCAGGCCGGAGCACCCTGTACAACGCAGAGTGCCAACGGATGTATAGCCGTGTTCGCCCGACAATGACCATCACCTGATGAACGACGGGAGGGTGAAGACAGACTGTTCCGGACGCGAGAAATCGTTTTTCGAACGTGAAGGGCGCAGCAACGCGCCCTCCTGAACACCCGCGGGATCCGAGAGTGTTCAGGGGTTGAGGGCTGATCTTGTACGCCGCAATTAGCGCAGAGCGTTCTATACAGAGCCATTCGATTTTCCTTGACGTGGCGGTCTTACGGCCTTAGGCTGGTCTGGTTAGTGGACCACTTTCGCGGCCGCCTAAGAGTTCAAAGTGCAGTCAGCAGTCAAATCCGAGTTTAGTGCGATTCGCAAGAACCGCGTTCATGAAGAAGTAGCCCGGCAACTTGAAAGCCTGATTCTCAAAGATCTGAAGCCGGGCGATAAACTTCCCGCGGAACGCGAGCTGGCAACAATGTTGGGCGTGAGCCGCAGCTCGATCCGGGATGCTATGCGGCGGTTGGAGTTAGTGGGACTGGTGGAGCCTCGCCAGGGCTCGGGCACGCGGGTTCGGGAGATTTCGACCGAGACTCTGGTCAGCCCGCTGGCGAATGTGATTGCTCACAAGCGCCAGATGGTCGGCGAACTGCTTGAGTTTCGCCAGATGCTCGAGCCGGGCATGGCGGCTCGCGCCGCCGAACACCGGACGGCTGAGGACATAGCCAAGATGGAAGAGATTCTCGACCGGCAGGAACGTAAAGTTCGCGGTGGAGGGCTGGCCATCGAGGAAGATTCGGAATTCCACTACCGCATTGCTACGGCGGCTCGCAACAGCGTGGTTTTGAAGGTAGTGGACGTAGTGATGGACCTGCTTCGAGAAACGCGCTCCCGCTCCTTGCAGAGCGAAGGGCGCCCGCAGCGGTCGATGGCGGGACACCGGCGGATTCTGAGCGCCATCCGTCGCGGAGACCCGGAAGCGGCAGAAGCAGCCATGCGGCAGCATATCCGTGACGTTGAGAAGATCGTGCTCGACAAGCTCTGATACGAAATGGAGGGTGTACTGATGGGCCGGCTATTTGCCATTGAAATCATCTATCGAGGAATTTACCAGAAGACCCTAGCCAAGAACATCAGCCGCGCGATCGTGCTGGCCGCGCATAAGGAAGGCAAGCCGGGCATCTCTTTCGGCCGCTACGGTGACAGCCCGGAGCGCAATGGAATTCCCGCCAAGAACTTTGCCATTGTCGCCACCGACGACGTGACCCTGGAAGAAGGAATGGCCAAGTACGAACCCAAGGATGTCGATATCACCATCGCCGTCGACGACACTTTGTGCAAAGGCGTGGAATCCTGGGCCTGGTATGGATTACAGCCGGTCAACCGTTTGCTCAAATCGGGCGGTACCCTGATCGTTACATCGAAAGAAGATCCGGAAGCGCTTCTGACGATGGCCCACAGCAAGGACACTCCTTACCAGATCGCGGTCCTCAAAGGTACTCCGAGCTTCTCAGGGTTGTGGGTCTATAAGGATGACCACACAGACGTGCGCGTACTGGGCATGATCGCCAAGATCCTGCCGGAGTTGTTCAGCCTGAAATCAGTCCAGGCCACGATCATGGACGAGTGGAACGACAAGCTGAAAGCCACCTCGGCCGAGCGCGCCCACGAGCGGTATTCGTCAGTGACGGTGAAGCCGGGACAGGGCAATCCGGAAACGCCCTACAAATTCGATCTGCCTAAGTGGCACGAGATGGGCGAGGGCATCGCCATTCCCAGCATTCCTGCGGGCAAGGCCGTCGAGGATCCCACCAGCCACGCCCACGGCGGCTACCGGCCGGACCGCAATCCGACCTTCAAAAAGTACACCACGCGCACCATGCGGCCGGTGGTGAACTTTGATACCTGCATCAAGTGCACGCTGTGCTGGCTGCAGTGCCCCGATTCCTGTTTCGATGTCACTCCAGAAGGCTTGTACGACGCCAACATGGAAGCCTGCTGCGGATGCGGTGTGTGCGAAGCGGTTTGCCCGGTGAAAGAGTGCGTCACCATGGTCAACGAAACCGAATTCAAAGACAATTCCAGCCAGTGGGAGGCCTGGAGGCAGGACGCCAAGGGCTACGAAGCCTGGCTCAAAGACAAGATCAAAACCCACGGCGAGCGGTCGCACGGGTTCCGCTACCTCGGCCAATACGAAGAACAAGTCCCCGAGATGCTGGAGATTGCTCGCAAGGGATAACAACCATCACGGAGGAAGGTCGTCATGGCGCAACTAGCCACAGTGGTTGAAGAACAGCACGGCAAGAAACCTGAAGAAACCGCTCTTATCACCGGCAGCGAAGCCATCGCGGTGGCTTGCAAGCTGGCTGACGTGGATGTGGTCACGGCCTATCCTATCCGGCCCTATGACACGGTCATGCAGTACGTCTGCAAGCTGGTGGCGAACGGCGAGCTCGACTGCGAATACATCGTAGCCGAAGGCGAACATTCCCAGTTCGAGATCGTGAAGCACGCATCCGCGTGCGGGGCGCGTGTGTTTTGCGGCTCCAGTGGCGTGGGTTGGATGTACGCCATGGAGGCGCTCACCGTCACACCGGCGTTGCGCATCCCGATGATCGCCATGGTGGGCAACCGCGCCCTTGACGATCCCGGCGCTTTCGGTGTGGAGCACAATGACGCGCTGGCGGTCCGCGACCTGGGCTGGCAGTTAGTCTGGGTGGACAGCGCCCAGGAAGCCCTGGACACGGCGCTTATCGCCTACCGCGTGGCGGAAGACCGTAGAGTCTTTCTGCCCTGCGCGATCAGCTGCGACGGTGCCTTCCTGACTCACTCGCAGGGGCTGGTGAATATCCCCAGCCAGGAGAAGGTCAACCAATTCCTCCCTCGCTATGACCGGAAAGAGCTTCTGCTGCATCCTGACAACCCGATCACCGTAGCCCCTCAGGGTAACGAAGACTGGGTCATGGAGATTCGGCGCCAGAATTACGCGGCTATAGAACGCAGCTACACCGTAATCAAACAGGCCTACCAAGAGTTCGAGAAGATTTTCGGTCGCTCGTACGGCAACCCGTTCTTCGAGGAGTACATGACGGCCGATGCCGATGTGGTGCTGATGGGCATGGGCACACTCTCCACGCCGGTGAAAGTGGCTATCCGCAAGATGCGCGAAGCCGGGAAGAAAGTAGGCTTCGTGCGCATCCGTTGGTTCCGTCCCTTTGCTGCCGAGGAGCTGACCAAGAGCCTGAGCCGCTTCAAGGCCATCGGCGTGATCGATCGCGACTACTCGTTCGGCTCGCCGTATAACAGCGGCGTGGTTGCCGGTGAAGTTCGCAACGCGCTGTATGCGTCGGCGGGCAACAAGCCGCCGGTTCTGGGTTTTATCGCCGGCTTAGGCGGTCGCGAGGTCACCGTCCCGGACGTCGAAAAAGTCACCGAGTCCGTTTACCAGGCTGCCCGAGGCAAGTCGCAGCCGCTTACGCAATGGATTGGGCTGCGCGAATAGCAGTTTGTCGCTGATGCGTTTTGACCATCAGAAAGGATGAGGAAGCCATGGCTAGTTTCGTAAAGATCGATCCGACGCAACCGCTGGAGCCGTTCAAGTCAGTCAAGAAGCTCCCTTTGGAGGAGTTCTTCACTTCCGGGCATCGGACCTGCCAGGGTTGTGAGTCGGCGCTGCTGATGAAGATGATGGCCAAGGCGGCTGGCCCGCGCACCATCGTTCTGGGCAGCACGGGCTGCATGTATGTGGCAAACACCACCTACTACAGCACTTCCTGGGTTGTGCCGTGGATGCACACCCAGCTGGGCAGCAGCGGTTCGGCGGCTCTCGGTACCGCAGCCGCACTCAAGGCCCTGATGAGAAAAGGCAAGATGAAGAAGGAGCCGATCAACGTCATCGCGTTTTGCGGCGACGGCGGTGGCGCCGACATGGGCGTGGGCGCGATCTCCGCGACCCTTACCCATCCCGACTACAACTGCCTCATCTTGATGTATGACAACGAATCCTACGCCAACACTGACATCCAGTTGTCCGGCAGCACTCCCTGGGGCGCCAATACTACCTTCAGTAGCCCTGGCAAGGTGAAGCGGATCATGCATCATCGCTGGAAGAAGAATATGGCCGGGATGATGGCCGCTGGGCATCCCGAGTGCAAGTACGTAGCTACGATTTGCATGTCCTACGGCCTGCATGGCATGAACTCGATGCGCAAAGCACTGGCTATAGGCGGTCCTACGTTCATCCATTCGCTCGATCCTTGCCCCAAAGGATGGGACTACGATCCTTATCTATCGCACGAAATGGGTGAACTGGCGGTGAACACCGGTGTATGGCCACTCTACGAAGTCGAGAACGCCGTACTGCGGCTCACCGGACGGACCGAGCAGATCGCTGCCGGACGTATCCGTCGCCAGCCGGTGCGCGATTACCTGCTCAAACAAGGTCGTTTTGCGCACTTCACCAAGGACGATATCGATTACTTCCAGAGCAAGATCGATGAGATGTGGACAAAGTGGCTGATCCCGGGAGTGATCCCATTCCATAAGGATCTGGAGGGCGAGAAAGCGCCATCCGAATAAAGGGTTTGAGGGTGGAGGACGCTTAGCGCTCTCCGCCACAGAGAAAAATAAAACTAAGTGAAGAGAGCTGTTGCAAACTGAAGTCTTAAGGTCTAAAGTAGCTGGCCCCTAAACAAAAGAGGAGGTCGTCTATGGCCGAATCTACAGCTGTGGCAGTTCCGGATTCGAAGGTCCCCAACCGGTGGATCGTCCTGCTGTTTAGCATCGTTAGCATGGTAGCGGTTGCTAACTTCCAGTATGGATGGACTCTCTTCGTTCCACCCCTACAAAAACATTTCAAAGTGGATCAAGCCCTGATCCAAATCACCTTCACCATCTTTGTTCTTCTGGAAACGTGGCTGGTGCCATTCGAGGGCAGACTCGTGGACAGGTTTGGTCCGCGTCTGCTGGTGATGCTCGGAGGCGTGTTGGCCGGGCTGGGTTGGTTCGGCAGCGGCAAAGCCGAGAGCCTGACCGCGCTCTATCTCAGCTACGCGTTGGCCGGGATCGGAGCCGGCATCGTGTATGGCACAGCGGTGGGCGGCGCGCTCAAATGGTTTCCTGATCATCGCGGCCTTGCCGCGGGCCTGACCGCCGCCGGTTTCGGTGCCGGGTCGGCGTTTACAGTCTCTCCCATAGCCAACATGATCGCCAGCCTAGGCTATCAGCAGGCTTTCATACGATGGGGGCTCATCCAGGGAGCCATCGTGGTTGTAGCCGCGCTATTCCTCAAGGCTCCTCCCCAGGATTGGTTGCCGAAGACGTGGAGAAGCAAGGGCAGCGAAGAGGTCAAGGCACGCCAGATAGCCGTCTCCTTTACGTCACGCGAAATGGCGACGACGCCGCATTTCTGGCTGATGTACTCCATGATGGTGCTGGTTGCAACCGGCGGCCTCATGGCTACCGCGCAGCTTGCGCCCATGGCGATCGACTTCAAGGTGGACAAAGTCCCCATCCATATCCCTCTGATAGGGGTGACGGTGGTGGCGCTCACTTTCGCCCTGCAGGCCGACCGGCTGGTGAATGGCTTTTGCCGTCCATTCTGGGGGTGGATTTCTGACCACATTGGGCGTGAAAACACGATGGCGGTGGCCTTCGGCCTGGAGGGTATTGCCAAGGTCGCGCTCATTATGTATGCGTCTCACCCTTTGGCCTTCGTCGTGTTGACTGCATTCACCTTCTTTGGCTGGGGCGAGATCTTCTCGCTGTTCCCGGCGCTATGCGGTGACTTCTTCGGACGCAAGCACGCGACGGAAAACTATGGGTTCCTGTACACGGCCAAAGGCACGGCTTCCGTGTTCATACCCATCGGTTCGGCGCTGGCGGCCGGCAAGGCTTTTGATTTCCGCGCCGATATCATGCTTCTTGTCGGCGGAGTCATCATGGTCTTCGTCCTCTTCCTCGGCCCGACGGTATTTAAGATCAAGCTCAGCCGGGCGGTGAAGAGCATGCTGATCGGGGTATCGGTCGCGATTGTGATCTACGCTCTCGTGCTTACCGTGCGCTCCACGGTCTGGACTCCGTTCAATGCCAAGTTCGGCGTACCTAAGATCGGGTGGACCGGGGTCTTCGGAGTTTCCATCGCTTTCGACCTGGTCGCTTCCGCGCTTGCCTTCTTCGTCCTCAAGCGTTTGAAGGCGCCCATCCCGGTGTCTGCCGAGACCTACAGTGGACGGAAGCTTGGAGCACGGGCTCCGGGAATCGCCTGAACTGCTACCGCGTTCTAAAAAGCTAAGGCTCCCTTGCTTGAGGGAGCCTTTTTCTGTGTGCCGAGCATGTTCGACAGCTTGAAGGTGAAAGTCCTTTTCACAACCTGATGGAGGTGAAGTGATAGCGAAACGCAAGGGCGTCGCTGCGAGGCGGGGTCTGAAAGAAGCGTGGAGCAAAGACGCGAGCCGATGAACAAGAACCGGATGAGGAGGCCTACGGCAGCGGGCGAGCGGGCAGAAAGCCGCGAAGCCCAGATCCATCAAGGCTGCTGGTGGTAAATCCGGCGGTTGTGCGTCGAAGGCGGTCGAACTTACCTCGGGAGATCTGCGGCGTGTCACGGAATCGTGACTGAGAGGGAAGAGATTCACTCTGACCGCGACGCAGAAGTCAGCAGCGGGTGTAGTAGCCCCGGCAAGCCGGGACGAAGGCCCAAACGGAAGGGAGCGGCAAGTAGTCGGCGGGACTCGATGAGCGACAAGCGGCAGAAGAACCAACTACAGATGTTGTTGGCCTTTACCGACGAGGGGAGGAGTGAAGCTCCAATGGCTCGTCAGGAAGGGACCGAATCGCTCACGGCGAAACGCGCGCACGAAAGCCCGGCTGTCCCAGAACAAGTGATGGAAGAGGTCTGTGAGCGGGAGAACTGCTTGCGGGCCTTGAAACGAGTGAAGGCCAACAAAGGTAGTCCAGGGATTGACGGCATGCGCGTCGGGGAACTCCCCGGCTACCTGAAGCAGCACTGGCCAGGGTTGCGAGAACAGTTGCTGAGAGGAGCGTATCGGCCGCAGCCGGTAAGGCGAGTAGAAATAGCCAAGCCGGACGGAGGAGTGAGGAAGCTGGGCATTCCAACGGTGCTGGATCGTTTTATCCAGCAGGCGGTGATGCAGGTACTCGGAGGCAAGTGGGACGCAACGTTTTCCGAACACAGTCACGGCTTTCGCCCGCGGCGGTCGGCGCATCAGGCGGTGGCCAAGGCGCAGCAGTATATCGCCGAAGGGAACCGCTGGGTGGTGGACCTGGACTTGGAAAAGTTCTTTGACCGGGTCAACCACGACAGACTGATGGCGGCGATCGCGCGGCGAGTGAACGACAAGAGGATGCTCAAGCTGATTCGGGCCTTCCTGGAGTCGGGCGTGATGGAGAACGGGCTGGTCAGTCCGGTGGATGAGGGCACACCGCAAGGTGGGCCATTGTCGCCCTTGTTGTCGAACCTGGTGCTGGACGAACTGGACCGAGAGTTAGAGCGCCGGCAGCACCGCTTCGTGCGTTACGCGGATGATTGCAATATCTACGTAGCTAGCGAACGGGCGGGGAAACGAGTCATGCACAGCGTGACAAGTTTTATCCGGCGGCGTCTCAAACTCCAAGTGAACGGGGCGAAAAGTGCCGTGGCACGACCGCAGGAGCGGAAGTTTCTGAGCTTTAGCTTCACCCAAGGAGGGAAACGGCGCATCGCGCCCAAGGCCCTGCTGCGTTGTAAGCAAAGAGTACGGGAACTGACGCGTCGGACGCGGGGCATCAGCCTGGAACAGATGACGAAGGAACTCACCAGCTACTTAGTGGGCTGGAAGGGGTACTTCGGCTTCAGCCAGACGCCCTCCGTGTTGCAAGAAATGGATCGATGGATACGGCGTAGGCTGCGATCCGTGATCTGGAAGCAACGGAAGCGACGAAGCTCATGGCATCTGGCGAACAGCCCCGCCTTGAGCGTCCCGTTTCCCATCGCTTACTTTGACTCGCTTGGACTTCCACGCTTGTTCCAAGGCTAGCTCCACCCGACCGAACCGCCGTATGCGGACCCGCATGTACGGTGGTGTGGCAGGGGCGAGCGGGTGACCGCTCCCCCTATGCCGATT
>DATDGP010000183.1:0-4036 GCA_036522035.1 Terriglobales bacterium | reverse complement strand
GGGTCCCAAGGAGGTCCTTGTGACCCATCTTCGAAAAATGATGCTGGAAGAGCTCCAGCGTCGTAACTACACTGAATCTACCACGCGCGCGTACCTGCGGATAATCGAGGACTTGGCGCGCTATTTCAAGCGGCCGCCCGACCAACTGGGCCCGGAACACATTCGCGAGTACACCGCCCACCTGTTCCGCGACCGAAAACTCTCCGACAACACGGTGAACCAAAGAGTTGGGGCTCTGCGGTTCTTCTTCGTGAAGATGTTGAAGCGCCCCTGGACTGCCGACGATACTCCCTATCCGAAAAAGCGCTTTCATCTGCCGGTGATCTGGAGTCCGGATGAGATCGCCCGTCTGATCGAAGCCGCGCCAACCCCGTTTTACCGCACCATCCTGATGACCCTCTATGCCACCGGACTACGGCGTGCCGAACTGGCGCGCCTGAAGATCACCGATATTGACGCCGAGAGAATGGTCATTCACGTTCAGGACGGCAAGGGGCAGAGAGACCGCGATGTCCTCCTCAGCCCGAATCTGCTCAGCGAACTGCGGCAGCATTATCGCCGCCTCGCTCGCAAGCCGACCGAGTGGCTGTTCCCCGGCGGCCGCTGGCACACCGCCGACTACCCGATTAGTGACAAGGTAGCCTGGCATGCCTGCCGCGAGGCCGCCAAACGTGCCGATGTTCGCAAACCGCTTCATCCGCACACGCTCCGCCACTGCTTTGCGACCCACCTGTTGGAGTCCGGAGCCGATTTACGCACGATCCAGCTTCTGCTCGGCCACTCCGATCTGCGGGAGACCACGTTCTATATCCATCTCTCGCAGCGACATCTCAGGGCCGCGGCCAGTCCGCTGGATGCGCTGCCGATCTTCGCCACCAACGGCCTTTCGCCCGACGCCAAGTAGATGTCCCGGCCGCCTTTGGAGGTGGCCGACCTGATCCACGCAGCGGGAATCGCCTTCTTGCGGCACAGCCAGAAATGGTTCACCTGGCTGCACCTGAAAATCCTGACCGCCATCGTGAACTGCCGGACGTCCGCGCTCGGCGGCCACATCGATGAGTGTTCCAACTGCGGGCATCGAGCCATCTCCTTCAACTCGTGTCGTAACCGGCACTGTCCAAAATGCCAGGCCAACGCGCGCGACCGCTGGCTGCAAGCGCGCCGCCGGGAACTTCTGCCCACCCGCTACGTGCATGTCGTATTCACGCTGCCGGGCGAATTGGCACCGCTGGCGTTACAGAATAAGCGGGAGGTGTATAGCCTGTTGTTCCGTGCCAGCGCCGAGACGCTGCTGGCTGTTGCCAGCGACCCGCAGCATCTCGGCGCCGAGATCGGCTTCTTCAGCGTGCTGCACACCTGGAACCAGAAACTGCTGCATCACCCGCATGTACATTGCGTGGTTCCGGCCGGTGGATTGGCTCCCGATCACGCCCGGTGGATCAGTGCGCCCACCGGCTTCTTTTTGCCGGTCAAAGTCCTCAGCCGCGTCTTCCGAGGAAAGTTCGTCACCGGCCTGCGGGAATTGCATACCACCGGCGCACTGAGCTTTCACGGTAGCCTTGCACACCTTCAATCGCCGCCGGCGTTTGCAGCCATGCTGCGCTCCTTGTTCCGGTCCGACTGGGTAGTCTATGCGAAGCGACCTTTCGGCGGGGCCGAACACGCGCTCCGCTATTTGGGCTGCTATACGCATCGCGTGGCAATTTCCAACCACCGACTCGTGGCCTTGCACGACGGGCAAGTTGCCTTCCGTTGGCGCGACTCGGCGCACCACAACAAGAAGCGCTTGATGCAACTGCCGCTGGAGGAATTCCTGCGCCGCTTCTTTCTGCACGTTCTGCCGAAGGGGTTTGTGCGCATCCGGCACTTCGGATTCTTAGCCCACCGTCGTCGCGCCACGCTCCTGCCGCTCTGCTTCGAACTGCTGACGCGGCCAACTAATCCGGATGCGCCGACTTCCGATTCACCGCCCGACTCTGCGCGTCCGCTTTGGCTCTGCCCGCGATGCGGCGGCGCGATGGCGATCCTAGAGCGATTCGACGCAGCCGAAGCGCGACTCCGATCTCCTCCGCTCGGCAACCTGGAACGACTATGACCTGCTCTTTCTCATCTCGGGACTTCCACGCGCGGGAGCGCCAGCCTGTGAGGACTGCTCGTCTCTCGCGCGATCCTATCGCCACCAGTCCAGGCACGCCACCGCAGCAACTTCCTCACTTCTGGATCAGTCCCGCGCCACACATCTCCTCAGGTCCAACGACAAACACGGCCATTCAAAATCCATAACACCGCATCTCCAAAAGGCTCCACTTCAAGTCGCTCTATCGAAAACGCTCCGGCGGTCGGCATTCGCCATCTTCCCCGGCCCTTCTCCGCCGGATCGTTTCCGATACAGCCCTAGGACTTTACGCTCATGAGGAAGGCGGGCCCCCACGCAGGCCCGCATTTCAGGAGTAGCCTTCGAGCGGTCTTAGATCTTCGGGAATTGTCCCCGTCCCTTAACATCGATAGATGCCCCAGTTCGGACCTGGCCAACTTCAATCCAAGGAGAGAACGTAAGAAAGGGCGCACTCTCTCTCGGCAGCTCGTCTTGCGAGATAGTAATCCACCATGGTTCTGACGGCAAACGGTCCTGCTAGAGTTCCAAGGGCCATCAGTTTCTGCCACGAGAGATCCAAGTCGATCCTGAACCACATCCGGAAGGGGGAACTGGTGTACGATCCTTTTCTGGGCAGCGGCACCACCCTGGCGGCGGCCGAAGTGACGGAGCGCGTCTGTTGCGGGTTGGAACTGGATCCTCAATATGCCGATGTGGCGGTCGAGCGCTGGCAAGGGCTGACAGGGAAGAAGGCCACGCTCGAAGGCGACGGCCGAACATTTGAGTCGGTGGCGCAGGAACGAATGAGGAGGGCGGCATGAGTTCGCCGCCTGCCGGCCACGGATCGCAATTCAGCCGGAAAAAGGAGGAGGCGATCCAGGCGTTACTCACGCAGAGGAACCTTGAGGAAGCGGCCCGTACCGTCGGTATCGGCAGGCAAACGCTCAAGAGGTGGATCAAGCTGCCGGAGTTCCAGGAGGCGTATCGGACCGCACGACGAGAAGTGTTGTCGCAGTCGAGCGCACGCATGCAGCAGGCTTCCGGCGCCGCCGTAGCGACCCTCTGCAAGATCATGGTGGACGCGAACTCGCCGGCAGCGGCGCGGGTCCGTGCGGCGGACCACATTCTGGACGGCGCCATTCGCGCAATCGAACGCGAAGATCTCGAGGTTCGATTGACGGCCCTGGAGCGGGCCTTCCGGGAAGGGAAATCGACATGACGAGCACTCTACGGATTGATCCCCGTGATCCTGAAAGAAGGAGATGGAAGCTGTGGCGAGTCGCTCTACGATCCATTTCTTGGGAGCGGCACGACGTTGCTGGCGGCCGAAGGAAGCAGAGCTATGGTTGGCGCCGCCTAGCTTGCGAGGAATTCGCCGCCGCAATCGAGGAGGCTCGGTGATTAAAGATTTGAAGCGAAGGATCGAAGCGCTCGAACGGAGGGGCCAAGGTACGACTTTCGAGACGAAGCTGCGCAGGATCGTCCAGGGGTGGGGACGTGACGTGGAAGCTTATTTGCGCGCCGCCAGGGGCCACGAGCGAATGCTCGAAGCCGAACTGGGGGACAATGGCGACATTACATGGGAAGGTTACCGGCTATTGCAAAGCATGGTGTATCCGCGAGGCCCGGCATTCCGGGCCTGTCCGCAAGGACCTGAAGCTCAGACGGAACCGGCCCCGCGATCTGCACCGAGAAGATTCAAGTTCATTACCAAACAACAGTTGGATCAACTCGCAGCAGAGCGGTTCGACCTTGGCGATCAGGCGTAAGACAGCAGCCGGCGGTTCAATGAGCCTTCTGTTGAGCCGCCAGCATTGCTTTCCTGCCAAGGTTTGGATACGCCATGAAACCGCTTTCCCATCATCGGGAGGGGCCCGTCGCCCGGCGAACTCCTTACGTTCCACGCGTGCCCAGCTTCACTTGTGATTTTCCACTGACGAT
>DATDGP010000182.1:0-31311 GCA_036522035.1 Terriglobales bacterium | reverse complement strand
GCGCACCGCCCGCGCAGAAATGCTCGGGGCAGGGCAAACCCCACACGGAGCAAGGCCAAATAGGGAAGGAATTTCAGATGGCAACATCTGAAATGCGTCTCGGCTCGAGGCGGATCACTTCCGGGTAGGTCGCTGGAGCCGCCCAGCAATGGACGGCCTAGAGGAATAATCGTCAGCGGCGGCGACGCCGTACAGAATTCGGCTTACAGGTCCAGCATCACTTGTGGCCCTCACTCTCGGAAACGAAGGTGAGGGCTTTCAATTTTCGACCGAACTCCGCCGATCGGTTCGATCTCGCTCAGGATTTTGGCTGGAGGCGCGTCACGAAGAGGGCAAGTCCGGTCACAAAAGGTTGGGAGCTTGGGCGTAGCCGATCATATTGATTCTGAGGAAGCTGTATCAACGCTGGGTCCTTGGGTTTTCTCGAAATACTGCGCCTCCTGGTCCCACAGTCCAAATCCTGCCCGCCGCGGGATAAGCCAGGGCATTGACATTGCTTGTACTTCGCCGCCGCCATAAGTCGCCGGGCAAGGCCTGAAGCACACCGGCTGGACCTCCTGCGAGCAGCGCCCCGGTGTGGCTGGGCTTCAACCATCCGGAGTCCTTCTCAAAAATGACAGACGAAAGGTATATTCCCGGTGGATTTGTGGGTCCCCCGATTCGCCACGTCTGTCCTCCATCGATGGTGGTGATAACGTTGGGCATGTCTGAGCCAGCCGGGCGTTGGTAGTCACCCCCGACTGCCACGCCGCGCTTTGGGTCATGAAACGCCAGCGAAAAAATCCCAGACGACGGGTTGGCGGGATGCACCGGCGTCTCAGAAACCCCCCAGGACTTCCCGCGATCCCTCGAACGGAACACTCGCGCTACGCTCGCTCCACCGGTCGCGAACCAGACATAGCTGTCGCCGTACACCGTCAAACACGAATTGCTGGCGGCAAACGCACCTTCATTCGGCAAGGCTTGCGGGAGGGCTGATGGCGGAAGCTGTTTCCAGGTTGCGCCGCCGTCGTGGGTGGTAAAGAGTGCGAACTTGCCGTCCACAGGATCGCTGAGCACCATGCCATGATTCTGATCCCAGAAGGCAACTGCGTCGAAGAAGATTCCCACGCGCTTGTCTTCATAGACCTGCTTCCACGTGGCGCCGCCATCGCTGGTGCGGTAGATTCTTGCCTGGCCTTTCTCTGCCGGGCCGGAGCTGATGATGACCGCAGTCTTATCGTCGAATGCCTTGATGCCGCGGAAGTCCAGGCTCTCGGCGCCAGACACCCGCATAACCGACCAGTGATTGCCTTCGTCGAGCGTGCGGATGACCGTGCCCTCGGTGCCGCTCGCCCACACAACGCGTTGGCTCACAACGCTCAAACCGCGGAAGCTGGATTGGGTGGGGACATTCATCCTCTGCATTTGGGCGTTGGCGGCAATCGAGACAACAAGCACCAAAATAGCCCAAGCAGAAACGAGCTTGTGGATGCGCCTGTGATGCGTTGCGGTCAAAGAGAATCGGTTCTCCTTAGAAAGTGCCATCCGAGCGCCAGCGAGGAATCGGCTCCGTCTGCTGTCGAACTTCACGATTCCCTTTTCGCAATTCGAGTCGAGCGGAGCAAATCCCTCACTTTCAGTGAGGGATGACAATCTACTCTCCTGATCTTGCCAGCTCCACGGCTCGCAGCAGCGCCTGGGCTTTGTTGAGACACTCCTGGTATTCGCTCTCCGCAACCGAATCGGCCACAATGCCCGCGCCCGCTTGCACGTAAGCCTTCTTGCCCTGTATCAGCATGGTGCGGATTACGATGCAGGAATCAAGATTGCCCGCAAAATCGGCATAGAGCACCGAGCCGCCGTAGATGCCGCGACGGATAGGCTCGACTTCCTCGATGATCTCCATGGCACGAACCTTGGGTGCGCCGGTGAGCGTGCCGGCGGGAAAGCAGGCGGCGAACGCGTCGACGGCACTGAGCCCCTTGCGCAACGTACCTTCGATGGCTGAGACCAGGTGCATGACGTGGGAATAGCGCTCCACGAACATCAGGTCGCGGACCTTGACGCTGCCGAATTCGCTGACACGACCGATGTCGTTGCGCCCCAAATCTACCAGCATCACGTGCTCGGCGCGTTCCTTTTCGTCGTGCCGTAGCTCTTCTTCGAGGCGCAGGTCCTCGGCCTCGTTGCGCCCGCGCTTGCGAGTTCCGGCGATCGGCCGGTACTCGAGGCTGCGACCTTTCACGCGCACCAGCATCTCCGGCGACGATCCCAGGATGGTCATATCGTCCATTCGCAAGAAATACATATAGGGCGAAGGGTTCACACGGCGCAACGCGCGATAGATATTTAGCGGTTGGACCTCCGGCTGCATCTCCAGGCGCAGCGAGGGTACGGCTTGAAAGACGTCACCCGCCATGATGTAGTCCTTCACCTTTTCCACGGTGCCGAGAAAATGATTCTTGCTGACGGACATCCTGGTCTTGAGTTTCCCGTTCTTCGTCTTCGATAGGCGCAGGTATTTCCTGGGCAAGGGCGCTTGCAGTTGCTTCTCGATCCGGTCGATATCGCGGACAGCCTGGGCATAGGCCCGGCGCGGCGACCGGCGGCGAACGTCGGCGGTCGCCATGATGTAGATCTCGTGGCGTACGTGGTCGAACGCCAGCAGGCGATCGAAGAACATGAGCGCACAATCGGGAATCTTGAGATCGTCGGACGCAAGTGCAGGCAGTTTCTCCAATTGACGGACAGCGTCGTGGGCAAAGAATCCGACCGCTCCAGCCGTGAATGGCGGCAAGCCGGGAACCTGGGTCGGCTTGTGTTCGCGGAGCAGGCGGTCGAGCAGGGCAAAGGCGCTGCCCGACTGGCGCTCGGTGGAGCCATCCCGCTCCAGGGTGACTTCCCCGTTTCGCGCCCGCAGAATCATATAAGGGCGCGCACCCAGGAAGGTGTATCGCCCGACCTTCTCGCCGCCTTCGACGGATTCCAGCAGGAAGGCGTTGGGCTCATCGGCGGCGATGCTGAGAAACGCCGAGACCGGGGTCCGCAGATCGGCAGCCACGCTCCTGGCTACCGGGACCAGGGTGGCATCGCGGGCCAGGGACCGAAATTCAGGGTAGCTGGGAAAAAGCATCGGGCGTTCATCTTACCCGATCACCTGTTGCCCATGTCCCTGGTTGGCCGAACGGACACGACCTGTCGTCCAACACCGAATGACACACTTGGTTACTCGAGAATGCCGGCAGGTACCGAATCTGTACTATACTTCTCGGAAACTTCAGAAAGACTCCTCCCCCGAAGTTCAGCAGTAATCCCTGTTGCAGCTCGTCGAGGACTGGCGTCGTGCGTAGTCTTGAAGGGCCGCAAACGGACAAAATTGCTTCTTTAGGATGAGGCGGATGCTAGTTCGATTTTGGGGAGTTCGCGGTTCAACGCCAACCCCCCAACCGGAAAACCTGCGCTACGGGGGCAACACTTCATGCGTAGAGGTGCGCATCAAAGGGCACATCTACGTGTTTGACTGCGGCACCGGCTTCCGCAACCTAGGCAAGCAGCTCGAGTTGGAGACCAACGGTCACCCGCTCTCGGCGCACATCTTTCTCTCGCACTTCCACTGGGATCACATCCAAGGTATTCCTTTTTTCGCTCCGCTCTATCACAATCCCGAGAACTCATTCTCGTTTCACTCTTCCAGCCGCACCCGAGGCCTGCAACACGCGTTAGAAGAGCAGATGTCGGATCCCTACTTTCCCGTGAACATGAGCGAAATGGCAGCGCGGCGCAAGTTCTACGAGATGGATGCCGGACGCATGGAATTCGACCATTGCATAATCGAGTCCATGTGGCTCAACCATCCTCAGGGCTGTCTGGGCTTCCGCATGGAAACTCCCGAAGCCGTGCTGGTGTACGCCACCGATAACGAACCTGGAGATTCCTCGTTCGATCAGAACCTGCGCAAGCTCGCCACCGGCGCCGACGTCCTCATCTACGACGCGCAGTATCTCCCCGAGGAATACGCAGCCCGCAAACGCGGTTGGGGACACAGCCACTGGCGGGAAGCGGTCAATCTAGTGATGGAAAGCGGCGCCAAAGAACTGATTCTCTTCCATCACGATCCCGACCACAGCGATGAGTGCATCGACTCGGTCGTAACCAAAGCTCGCGAGTACTACCCGAGGGTCCGCGCAGCTTCTGAAGGCATGGAGATCCTGCTCTAGCCTACGGTTTGTGACGCGCCTTTTTCCCCGACCTAGATCTCTTTCATCCTGAGACCACAAGAGCGTTCCACGGGACCCTCCCTGATTCTCGGTGTTTGCTCGAAATCGACGTTCGGCAACTCACAAGCCTTCTCCCACCGACTTGCCTGAGGTAAATCTTCGGGGCCGAGAATCAAGTAGTTCACCGGGTTGGCCACGCGGAGCTTAGGCGCGAAGATGGATCGGAGATTAGTTCGCAAAATCGCAGACTTGTTCGCATGGAGAACGGTCGGGGAGTGGGGACATGAAAAGAACTTTTGTCTTTGCACTGGTCTTGGCAGTAGGATCCGCCCTGGTCTGGAGCCAACAGCCGCAGCCGAGCCAACCGGATCAGACCCAGCCGCAGCAGACTCAGCCGCAAACAACGCAACCGCAGCAAACCCAGCCGGACCAGACCCAGTCCCAGCAGACTCAGCCGCAAACAACGCAACCCCAGCAAACCCAGCCGGATCAGACCCAGCCAACTCAGACGCCGGATCAGCAAACCCAAACTCAGGCTCAGCAGGCTCAGACTCAGCAAGCGCAAGCTCAAGCCCAGGCGCAGGCCCAGGCTGCGAGCGACCGGGCTTGGATGGCTCAGGTTAAAGACAAGCAGAGCGACCGGCTCCACAGCTCGGCTGACACCATGAAGGTGGTCCTCAGCGGCAATTTCCTGGGCAAGGACCTGGTCGATAAGGCGAAGTGCGTGATCGTGATTCCATCCGTCAAGCGTGTCGGATTCATTTTCGGCGTCGAGTACGGCCGCGGCACCATGACTTGCCGCCTCGGCGACAACTACAAGGGCCCATGGAGCGCTCCTTCGATGATCGCTCTTGAAGGCGGCACATTCGGGCTGCAAATCGGAGTTCAAATTAGCGACCTCGTGCTGCTGGTGATGAATGAACGCGGCGTCAACTCACTCTTGGGCAGCAAGTCCAAGCTGGGGGTCGATGCTTCGGTCGCGGCCGGGCCTTTCGGTCGTTCCGCGATGGTCGCAACGGACATGGGCATGAGAGCTGACATCCTTGCTTTCTCTCGTACCGGAGGAGCCTACCTGGGTGCGGTGTTGAACGGCTCCAGTCTGCGTCCCGACAACACCGGTAACACGGCTCTCTACGGACGCGATCTGACGTCGAAGCAGATCGTTCGCAGCGGCGAGGTTCCGGTACCGGCACCGGGACGGCCGCTGGTGCAGATGCTCGATCAAACTACCGTCGCTGCCGTCACCCCGGCCGACAACAACTAACTCGAACTCGTCACCTGGCATAGCCCGCGCAAACCCGAAGGGATCGCGGGCTTTGCAGTTTTTGTGATCGATCTCCGCCTCTTAACGCTAGAATCACGCCGCGGACCGCAGCGGCGTCACAGCGATCAGGCCAATCCTGATCGCGTATTGGACCAGCTCGGCACTGGTGCGAATGCCCAACGTCCGCATCATCTCGTATTTGTACGATTCCGCAGTGCGCGTGGAGATACCGAGTACCGTCGCCACTTCCTTCATGGTCTTGCCTTCCGCAACCAGTTGCAGCACTTCACGCTGTCTGCGGCTGAGCCGGGCACGATCTTCTTCCGGATGGCGCGCCGCCTCGGCGAGCACAGCTACGAGATCGACGGGAAACGACGCGCTCAGGTAGTAACGTCCATGTAGCGCGGCCTCGACCGCGGCATGGATCTCCTCGCTCGATCCCAGCTTCAGAACGTACGCCGAAGCACCGGCCCGAAACGCCTGCACCGCCAGCCCCATGTCAATGTGCATGGTGAGCACCACGAATTTGGAACGGATGCCGCTCTTCTTGAGCACGCGCAAAGCATCGAGCCCGTTGAGCAGCGGCATCGAAATTTCGGTTACGATGACGTCAGGGTTAAGCTCTTTTCCCAGGGAAATGAGTTCGTAGCCGTTGGCGGCGGTGGCCGCAACTTCGTAGAACTGATCCAGCAGCTTGCTCAGGCCGTCCGTGAGGATCCTCTGATGGTCGGCCAATAATAGCTTTGCTCGCATCGCTTGCTCCTTAGACCCCAGCGCGTGCACGAGCTTCGCTGAAAGCCAGGTCTCCGGGCCGTCCAGTTAATCTACCGGCGAATTAGTTCCTATGAACAATTACTGACCTCTGTGATTGGGAGTCCCAGGCCAAGACGAAAGATGCCCCGCCAGATCTGGATGCGATTTCCCCAGAGGCAATCTCTTTCCATGGGGGCGGTGAAGGCACCCGACATCCAGCTCACGTTGCTTCTCTGCTTCGTTCCCTCGTCCCTGTCGCTCCCCATCGATTCTTCGTAGTCGGGTCCGCGAAAGCATGCTCGGCAGGCAGTTATAATGAATGGCGGTGACTCAAGAGCATTCGACCCGCGCGGTTTGACGCTGTCCTCTCGTTCGTGCGCATCATGCATTGACCATAGGTTCCCTCATGTTGCTAAGCTGGCCCGAGCGTCAATATACTTTTTGAGTTTGCCTTGACCCTTGAAGTCTTCGCCCTTTGGAGTGCTGATGAAAACCGTATCGCTGGAACAGGAGCTGAATCCCTGGGAAGCTCAGGCAGTGCGTTTCGACTTTGCCGCGCAGAAACTGAATCTCGACGAAGGACTCTGGAAAATCCTGCGTTATCCCACCCGCGAGATCATCGTGCACATTCCCGTAGCCATGGACAACGGGAGCATCGAGGTCTTCACCGGCTTTCGCGTGCAGCACTCGATCGCCCGCGGTCCCGCCAAAGGCGGCGTGCGCTACTCACCCGAGGTCACGCTCGACGAAGTTCGCGCTCTCGCCAGCTGGATGACCTGGAAATGTGCGGTGGTCAACATCCCGTTCGGGGGCGCCAAAGGCGGAATCATCGTCGATCCTAAAAAGCTGACTCTCGGCGAGCTCGAAAAGCTCACTCGCCGTTATACCGCCGAGCTCATTGAATTTATCGGCCCTGAAAAGGATGTTCCTGCTCCCGACGTAAACACCAACGAGCAAACCATGGCCTGGATGATGGACACCTACTCCATGCACATGCGTCAGACGGTAACGGCGGTCGTCACCGGCAAGCCGATCAACATCGGCGGATCGCGCGGACGTCGGGAGGCGACCGGACGCGGCGTGATGATCGTCTGCGACGAAGCCCTCAAGAAGCTCAACATGACACCGGAGCGCACGCGTGTGGTGATCCAGGGTTTCGGCAACGTCGGCTCCAACGCCGCCAAACTTATGTCCGATAGCGGCTACAAAATCGTGGGCATTGCCGAGTACAACGGCGGGCTATTCAATTCCCACGGTATCGATATCGACGCTCTTCTGCAGTACCGCGATCGCGATGGCAGCCGCGCGATCAACGGCTTCCCGGGGGCCGAACCCGCCGATCCTCGGGAGCTGCTGGTCTCCGATTGCGACATCCTGATCCCCGCCGCCATCGAGAACGTAATCACGAGCCAGAACGCGGACCGCATCAAAGCCCGCATCATCTGCGAAGGCGCCAACGGTCCTACCACCGCTGCAGCCGACGAGATTCTCGCCGATAAGAAAGTCTTCGTGATCCCCGACATTCTCGCCAACGCCGGCGGCGTGACCGCGTCCTACTTCGAGTGGGTGCAAGATCGCCAAGGCTATTTCTGGAAGGAATCGGCGGTGAATGAACAGCTGGAGTTCATCCTCCGCGAAAGTTTTGAGGATGTCGTGCACTTCTCCGAAACCCACGATGTGAACAACCGCATTGCGGCTTACATGCTGGCAATCAGCCGTGTGGCTCACACCATCCGCGTCCGTGGAATCTACGCATAGATTCTTATCGATGGCCGGTAGCGGTCGACCAAAGACAAATCAGGGCAGCCGAAAGCTGCCCTGAAAATCTTTGCGGCGCACTCCTGGGGACGCTACAAGGCACAAGAACTCGCCGCGATCGAGGTTGAGCCGGCTAAGCAGCGTTACTTCCTCTTCTTGGCTTTTTTCTTGCCGCTCTTCCCGCTTTTTTTCTTGGCAGCAGCTTTCTTGCCGGGTTTCTTCTTGCCCTTCACTTTCTTCACGGCCTTCTTCTTGGCTGGCTTCTTCTTGGCTGGCTTTTTCTTTGCCGCTTTCTTCTTGGGGGCTGGCTTCTTGGGTGAGGGTGGCGAGGGGGGTGCAGACTCACTGGGAGCTCCGCCTATCGCGCCGCCCGTGGTCTCTGCGCCGATCGATTCTTCTTCTTCTTCTTCTTCGTAATCTTCTTCCACGGAACTCCCGCTATAGCTGCCGACGTCGCCGTAATCATCGTCCGTGTCGTCCTCATGTCTTGCTCTGAGGGTTTCATCGTAAAAGCTCATAGTTCCTCCAGGAAATTAGGGCCGCGATTCACTTGATTCCGGTACAACAAAGCAGGCGCGGATTATAACAAGTCCCACGATTTCTGTGTCAACTCCGCGCACCAAGTGTGCAACGCGACGCAGGAATAATCAAGTCATGGCGTGCGAGCATTCAGCGTTTCTTTTGGTTTGCCAACAACCGGCTTCTTCTCAGCCGCCGCAGTTGTCGACTTCTTCTTGCTATGGCGGAGGGGGGCTTTGTCGACCTCGCCAGAACCCAGCGGCTTATAGATCACGAGCAGCCGGTTACGACGTAAGTCATTTCCTTTCAGGTGGTTCCATCGACGCAGATGTTCGGGCGGCACGCCGAAATCTTCGGCCACGGTCAGCACCGTATCGCCCGTGTGGACTTTATAATGCGAGGCGTAGCGGGAATAACGAATCTTGTCGGACTCGGCTCCGCTCACCGGGATCACCAGACGTGCTTCGAGCGCAACCGTGTTGTCCTGAAGGCCATTCGCCTGCGCGATGCTGCGCTCCGTTGCATGATACTTCCGGGCAATCCCGGCCAGCGTATCGCCAGGCTGAACTTTGTAGTACCGCCAGGCCACCCGTTTGTCCTTGGGGATGGCGGCAATTGCGTCCTGATACTTCTCGGTCGATCCCTGGGGGACGTGGAGATCGAATGCCTGGTCTTTCGGCGTGGTCCGCCGCAGTAAGCTGGGGTTGAGGTCGACCAGCTCTTCGAGCGTAGCGTCCACGCACTCGGCGACCAGCCGCAGGTCGACGGGATAATCCACTCGCACCACATCGTATTTCTCAGCCGAATCCGGCTGCAATCCGTCCAGCCCATACTGCTCAGGGTTCTTTGACATGATGATCATCGCCATGATGATCGGCACGTAATTCTTGGTTTCCTTGGGAAGGACATCGCGCTTGTAGAGCTCCCAGAAGTCTGCATAGCCGGTCCGCTGAACCGCCTGCTGCACATTGCCCGGCCCCGAGTTGTACGCGGCCATCGCCAGGTACCAGTCGCCAAACTGGTTATAGAGGTCTTTCAGGTGCCGGGCCGCGGCTTCGGTCGAGCGCTCGGGGTCCTGACGGTCGTCCACCCACCACGTGCGTCGTAACCCATAGCCAACACCGCGGCTGGCCATGAACTGCCACATGCCGCGGGCACGGGCGCGAGAGAGGGCCAGCGGATGAAAGCCCGATTCAGCCTGAGCCAGGTAGATCAGGTCCTGGGGCACGCCCTGCTCTTTGAAGATGCGCTGAATCATGTCGCGGTAGCGCCCCGAGCGCACCAGCGCGCGCTCGAATACGCCGCGGCCGCGCGACGAGAAGTAACTGATGTAGCCGGCCACGTAGTCGTTCATCATCAGCGGCAGATCAGACTGCGTGCTCTTAAGCCCCGCCACCGCCTTGGCCATCGCGCCGGGATCGGGAGCAAAGGTGACCTGGTTGGTCTCGTCGATCGGCGCCGGTTCGGCCTGCTGTTCGGTAAAGCCGTCGCCGGCCTTGAAGGCGGCCATCTCGAGGTGGGTGATCTGCTCGGTAATCTTGTCAAACTCGGCTTGCAGTCGGTCGTCCGAAGGGACACTGACCGGTCCCGACATCAGCACGTCCACCGCGCGATTGAAGTCCTGCTTGGCCGCGTCCAGGTGCCCCGCTTTATAGTCGGCCTGTCCGGCTTCGTAGGCTTTTTCAGCCTCGCTAATCATGGCGGGGACTGGGTCGCTTTTCCCGGCCTCCTGCGGCCCCGCCGACGTCTGCATTCCGGGGCCGGTTTGTGTTGTTGGTCGAGTCTGAGTATCTGACCCTGTCGGCTTGAGCGGATCCGAATGTTTAGCGGGATTCGGATTTGCTTGCGATGCCGACACCGACTGCGCGCCCACGGCCGGCTGCGATGCCGCAGCTAAGGGTCTATCAGGACTTGTCTCACTTCCCGAGGCCTGTTGTGCCTGATTTGCTTTAGCCTGGACGGTCTGTCCGGCACCCGGAGTGAGTGACGTCGATAGCAGCACCATGCCCGCAAAAGCCGCCACCGATGAGGATCGGATAGACCGACGGCTGGAAAAGCGGTCAAGAACGCCCAAAAAACGATGAAAAAAGAGCCTTGTGAGCACCAGCATTCGTTCCATGATACCTGTTCTGACGCGAGTTCCAGGCCAAAAGCTACCTGGCCTCTCCTTGTTAACCCCGTCCCCTTTCGAGCGCCATCGGCTTTGCTAATGCGTAAGCACTCATCCGGGTAGTCTGATCAACCGATCTCTTGCTGAGAGGTATCTTCCCCGGTTCCAACCCAGGATGCATATGCAGCGCGGACATTGCATAAGAATAGCCGCCGCCAAAGCCGTCAATCTGGCTTTCGCGGGATTGAGTCGCATGTGCAACGACGGCCGGCAACGATGTCGCGACTAAAGCATGCCCTACTGACCATCCATCGATCTATCCTTGGCGGCTCTCAAGAGCCGGGCTTGCACCGTTGGCGATCATCCGCGTAAATATGGGGTACGCCCTTTGCGTCACAACGGCCCGATCAAACTAGGCAACTCGGCGATGGACTTGATACGTAGGCAATCGATGGAGGAATACAAATCCGCTTGGTCTACCAGGACGCCCGTGAGTTCGGCGTTGCGGGCGCCAATCACGTCGACGCTGTAGAGGTCGCCTACGTGGACGGTCGTCGAGCGGCGAGCACCGCTGCGATCGAGAGCGGTGTCGAACAGACGGCGGTCCGGCTTCTCGACGCCGACTTCGGCGGAGTCGACAATCACGTCCACGAGCGGAACCAGGCCGAGGCGCGTGAAGGCCCTTAATAGGGTTCCGTTGGCATTTGAGACCACTACCAGCTTGAGGTCCCGACGACGCAACTCGACCAGCGCGGGCCGCACAAAATCCGGCACGTACTCCCACAGGTTTTCAGTCGCGTGATACTCCCGCAAGGCGGACAAGGCAGATTCAATCCCGTCGGACAGGGGGACGTTAACCTGAGCCAGGATCATCTCGAAATAATGAGACCCGCGCTTCTGGTCGCCCACGGCAGTCAGCTCGTCGGACCAATCAATCTTCTGGCGCACAACCGGGTCAGCCTGGGCGAGGGATTCCGCCGGGACCTCAATGCCGTGGGCGCGCAACACGTCAGCAATCCGCCACCAGTTCGGCCAGACCAGAACGCCGCCTGCGTCGAGGAAGAGGGTTTCGCAATTGTGCAAGACGGGTTGGCGAGGATTGGGCAACGGATCAGCTTGAGAGCACAGTCATCATGGTACAGCCACGGTGTGGGAGATTGGGGGCCCGCGTCATATCGCCTTCCGGGAGAATCACGGATTAGCGAACAAAGTCACGAATTGTGATTTCGAACTCACAATTACAAATCACAACCTCACAATTCCTCAAACACCTTGCCCCAAAACACCCGTCTTCTCTGCCGCACCATCGCATCCATCGTCTGCTGCATCTGCGCACGAATGCTCCCGCCAATCGCTTTCACCACGGAACGGTCTTCGGCGGCTTCCGGTGGGTATCGCTGTTCGACGTGAAGCGGTGCCAGGAACTGAATGTGCCACTTCGACGGCAAAGGAGCGGGAAAAAAAGGGAACGTCGAGACCGGCAGGCAGGGCCAATGGGTATAACGCATCCAGCGGCGCCACTTGATCTGTGCAAAAATCGGCAGCGACTCGGCGCTACCTACGTTGACGAAGGGAATAATCGGCGCGGTGACGCAGGGCCATCCTCACGAAGTCATTACGGCCGAAGCTGCGCACCTGGTAAGCCTGGCGATAGAGCGCGAAGGCTCCTCGCACGCCTTCCGGGTAAACACCCAGCAACTGTCCGCTTGCAAGGACACGGTCGGCGCTCTCCTGGCAGGCGAGCACTCCGCCGAGTCGGGTGATGAATCGCGCGATGAAACTAAATTGCAGTAAGCCGGGATGAGCGAGAAAGCGGGGAATGCGGCCGGTCTCGCGCGAGATCAGGTGCAGGATCATCACGCCGTCCCAGGGCATGAAGCCGCGGTGCGTACCCACCAGAACGGCGGGACCTTCGCGCGGTACGTGCTCGAGGCCGCGTACCTCGATGCGCCAATAGCGATCGCAAAGAAAGCGGAACACTCCTTGGTTCCGCCGGGCGACGTAATCGGGGTCGACACCGAACTCGTTGTAGTGAGGCTCAGAGGCTGGCGCCGGTTCGGGAGCTTGCCTGGCGCCGGTGTTTCCGCGGCTCATCATAACAGACAAGGAGAGATTTCGGGCATTGATGAGGAGGCGACGCCCGGCTGAGCTCGCCGATTATAGCCCGGCCGACGGAGGACGGGAACCGCGCGATCGGACGGCAAACGCCAAAGGTCGGGTCACCGCCGATTACCCGCGTTTGCTTTACAACCCAGGTACTTCTTCATAAACTTATGCATCTCTCTCCCAGGAAACCTCTAGAATCCGGTTATGTACCGGGCCTGCGCATTTTTTTTGCCCGGGATGCACAGAACTAACGGGGCTAGGAAAATCGTGGGAGCGGCAGGCGGCGTGGCTAACACCAAGACACAAAGCAAGAATTATGTTAATGCTTTTGCGGGCGCCGCAGCCATGCTGAGCCGTGCCGGCGAAGATTTAAGCGCGCGAGCGCTGGAGATACTGGTCCAGGACTTTGGCGCTGTCCGTGCCGAACTCTGGTTGTGGGATGCTTCTTCCGGCTCGTGCTACCTGACGCAGGCTGCCGGTGAAGAAGCCGCTCATCGCCGCGACTACGCCGAGGAAGGTTCGGGAGCGGTCGGCAAGCTGGCGCGGAACAAGACTTCGATCGAGAACATTGTTCTCTCGACCTTCGGCGGCGACGACCTGGAATACTCGCGTCGCACCGAACTCACTCACATCTCCGGCTATCCACTGCTTTCCGGCGAACATCTGGTGGGCGTGCTGGTCATCTATAACCGTGGCGAGGTCGCCGAAGACCTACTGTTGTGGTGGCGGCTCTACGCGGAGATGAGCGCCTCGAAACTCAACAGCGTCCTCACGACGCAGGAAAAAGATAAACGGATCAATCAGCTCTCGCTGCTGTTCGAAGCCACGCGCCTGCTTAACTCCACGCTCGATCTCGCGGAATTGCTGGAGCTGATCTTGAAGATCGCGCGCACGGAAGTCAAAGCCGATCGCGGAACCGTCTTTCTCGTCGATCACAAGCGCAGCGAGCTGTGGTCGATCGCGGCTTCGGGGCTCGACCATCAGGAGATCCGCATGCCTTTCGGGACCGGCGTCGCCGGACGAGTGGCCGCGACGGGCGAAGCCATCAACACCGACGACGCTTACAATCTTTCCTACTTTGATCCCGGCTTTGACCAGCGTTTGAATTACAAGACGCGTTCGCTGTTGAGCCTGCCCATCCGGCATCATTCGGGCGAAGTGGTGGGCGTTTTGCAGCTGGTGAACGCGCAGAGCGGACATTTTTCCGCCGAAGACGCCGAGTTTCTGGACAAGCTCTCCGGGCACATGGCTATGGCGCTCGAGAACGCGCGCCTGCATCGTGACACGATGGAGCAACAGCGCCTGGAGCGTGAGCTTTCTCTGGCGCGAAGCATCCGCCTCCGGCTTCTGCCCGAGTCGACTCCGGTGGTCCCCGGTTATGAAATGGCGGTACTGAACGATTTCTGTTTCGACATGGCCGGCGACTATTACGACTTCCTCAACCTCGGTCCCCAGTCGTTGCTCATCGTGATTGCCGAAGTCGAAGGTAAAGGAGTTTCGTCGGCGCTAATCATGGCTAACCTCCAGGCCACGCTGCGGGCGCTTGTCCTGCATCTCCACTCACTCGAAGTCCTGGCCTTCTCGCTCAACGAGATGCTGTACAAAGACACGCGCGGCGGAAAACACCTAAGCCTGTTTCTGGGCCTCGTGGATACGCGAAGGAACGTGCTCCACTACGTCAACGCCGGGCTGGTGCCTCCGATTCTGGTGCGTGGCAAAGGCGGAGAGGTCAAGCTGCTGGAAGATGGCGGGACGGTGATCGGGCTCTTCCCGCAGGCCGACTACGTCCGTGGTTCCGTTAAACTCGAGCCAGGCGACGTGCTGGCTTGCTGCACCGACGGCATCCTCGAGGTCTCCAACGAGGACGACGAAACCTACGGCGCGAAGCGACTCGCCGACCTGATTCGCCGGCATCGCGACCGCAGCGCCCAGGGAATCGCCGACGCGGTCCTTCAGGAAGTGTCGTCGTATCCCACGGCCAGCATGAACGACGACGACAAAGTTCTGCTGGTCCTTAAGGTCACCGCGGACAAGATCCAAGAGGCTGGCGAGACCGTCGTGAAAGCCGAGGGCTAGCGCCCGGCACCAGGTGACCGAGCTCGGGCAGTTACTGCTGCATCGGCTCAAAGTTGGTGGAATAAAGCGAAAGAACAGGAACCCGTCGCGAGCTGGGGCTGGGCCCGCATCGGCACATTCGGCTAGTTCGATTTCTTCTCCTCCACCAGCAACACAGCTTCTCTCTCGAGATAACTTTTCCGTCTGAACCAATCTTCCATCGCCTCGCGCAGACGATCGAGGGGAACGTGGGTTCCGATCTCCATCAGCCCGTCGGCGACGGGCAGCGTATCGTCAAAAGCCGGATCGTTGGTAAAGTTGCGCATGGCGAAATTGTCGAGCCACTTGATGGGGCAGTCGAGCCGTTGCCCGCGGAGACCGTATTGAACACTGATTCGTCGCGAATACATAGGGAAACGCCGGGTTTAAACCCCGCATTCTACCTCTCTCGCACCCGGCACACCTCGTTGATAACAATTGAGTACACCGGCCTGTGGGACAGCCGCCAGAGGACATGTCCTTGAGTAACCGGCGCGAATGCAACATCAGGTGCATCCTATTCACTAATAGTAGTTGGTTACGAAATTTTATTTACTTGGATCTGAGGCTCCCCCATGACCACGGTACGCCGGCCCTATAAGGACATTAACGAACTAATAAACCATTTAAAGGAGCTCACCACCGAGCTCACCGACCTTCATGGTGATCTCTACTGGATGGCAATGCAGGCCCAAAGCTCTTCCGATCCGCAACCTCCGGGCGCGGCGGAACTGAACGTGGAGCTTCTGGGATCGCTCAAAGGCGCGGTGGACAACATGCGTCTGCTGCTCTGGAGGTATATTGAAACAGCCTCGGAGCTAGACCCACAAAAAGCCGCAGAAGGTCTGGAGACGCAACGCCTGCAGCGAGTGACCAAATTCCTGGAGCTTCTGCGCAAGCGGCTGGGCCCCGGGGAGGACCAGGAGCCAGTCAGTTTCATCGAGCGCATCAGCGCAGCCATGAAGGAGCGGTTCAGCGACAGAGTCGCCTGATCCGCCGCCGCCTAGCGGATGTCCGGTTGGCGATCACCTCAACTTGTAAGTTGCTCCACCACAGCCATTTCGACTTCCCAATCCGCCTTTAGTGCCTAGCTTTTTGGCGGCTTGGGTCCGGCGTTGCGCACATTGTCTGGCGCGTCAAATTTCTCAAAGTTCTTGGCGAAACGCGCCGCCAGATCAGCGGCTGCCTGGTCATAGGCGGCTTTGTCGTTCCAGGCATCGCGGGCGCGGAGGAATTCCGAGGGGACGTCGGGGCACGACGTCGGAACCGACAGCCCGAAAGCGGGATCCAAGCCAAACTCCACTTTATTGAGCGCGCCTTCGAGCGCAGCCCGCACCATGGCGCGGGTGTAGGGCAGCTTCATGCGCGCGCCGACTCCCGGGGGTCCGCCGAACCAGCCGGTATTCACCAGCCAGCACTGCGCGCTGTGCTCTTGCAAGCGGCGCCCCAACATCCCGGCATAGATCTTGGGTGGCAGCGGCAGGAACGGAGCGGCAAAGCAGGTTGAGAAACTCGGCGTGGGTTCCTTGAGTCCGGCCTCGGTTCCCGCGACCTTGGCGGTGTATCCGGAGAAGAAGTGATACATGGCCTGATCGGTCGAGAGCCGCGAGATCGGCGGCAGGACTCCGAACGCGTCCGCCGTCAGGAAGATTACGTTCTTGGGATGGCCGCCGACCGGTGGCATCACGGCGCCGGGAATGTATTCGAGTGGATAAGCAACGCGCGTGTTTTCCGTGAGGCTGCCGTCGTCGTAGTTAGGCACGCGATTCTCGGGATTGAGCACAACGTTTTCGAGCACTGATCCAAAACGGATGGCGTTCCAGATTTGCGGTTCGTTTTCCTGAGAGAGCTTGATGGTCTTGGCGTAGCAGCCGCCTTCGAAATTGAAGATGCCCTTGGGGCTCCAGCCGTGCTCGTCGTCGCCGATCAGGCAGCGCTCGGGATCGGCGGAGATGGTGGTCTTGCCCGTCCCGGAAAGTCCGAAGAAGAGCGCGGTCACGCCGTCTTTTCCCACGTTGGCTGAGCAGTGCATGGGGAAGACGTTGCGCGGCGGCAGCAGGAAATTCATGACCGAGAAGATCGATTTCTTCATCTCGCCGGCGTAGCCACTGCCTACCACCAGGACGAGTTTGCGAGTGAAGTTGACGGCGATGAAGGCTTCGGAGCGTGAACCGTCGCGGGTCGGATCGGCCTTGAAATCGGGCACGCCGACCACCGTGAATTCCGGATGGCTGTTCTTCAGCTCTTCCTTCGTCGGACGGATGAACATGGCTCGCACAAAGAGGTTTTGCCAGGCTTGATTGTTGATCACGCGGATGGGAAGACGGTATGTGGGATCGGCGCCGCAATAGAGGTCCTGGACGAAGAGCTCGCGGCCGCGCAGATACTCGAGAACGCGTTCGAACAGGGCATCGAACTTCACCGGATCAAACGGCTGGTTGACCTCGCCCCAGTTCACCGGACCAGCGGTGATGGAGTCCTTCACCATGAAGCGGTCTTTGGGCGCGCGGCCGGTGTACTTGCCGGTGTAGGCGCCAAACGCGCCGTTGTCGGCCAAGTGGCCTTCGCCGAGGCGAACAGCGTGTTCCACCAAGGGACCGGAATGAAGATTGAGGTGGGTCTTGTTGGTCTTGAGGAGAGTTTCGAGCGCGGAGGCGGTATCGATGGCTGGCAAGGTCTGCGACATGATCAGGATCTCCTGTTCCCAAAGAGCTGAAGCGCCCTGCTAAAAGGTGCCGGCGCGAATCAGCGGGTTTGCGCTATGAAAAAAGGTTCAGGCTGTTGGCACCAGCGCGTCTTGTGGCGCGCCCACTTCGTGTAAGACAGCGTTCAAATTCTCGAGGGCCTCATCCACCGTCAACGAGTACATCTCACGTCCATGCTCGTAGCTTCCGGACTCCAAGGCGGTCTTCAAAAAATGCCCGGCGGTCTGAATAGCCAGCGGATCGGTGATCGTGCGTCCGGTACGCCGCCGGTATTCCACCCAGATTGGATGCGGCAATGCGATCCACACCGGCCGTCCACTGACCAGAAATTTTATATCGACCGCGTCAGCGTGGCGCGTGGCAATGGCCACAATCAGCGCTTGGTAAATGCAGTGAAGTTTCTGCCCGGTCCAGCGCTCGGTAGCATGAAAGTCCTCATACATGATGACTAAAAATATAGCGGACCACACTAAGGCAAGGCAATGTTAACCCTGCTCGGGCTTGGGAAGTGTAACCCTGGTCACAGTACAATCGGATGCTGGAAGTCAAGGCGACGTCCGCGCAGCAGGCCAGACTGTGTGGTTTCGGACAGGCTTCGGCTGGCCAGAAGCACGATCGCCAGACGGAGGCCGGCTCTTTAGCTGCATCGTCAGATTGTCCTCTAGCTGATTGGCAGTAGCGAACAGATTTGTTTCAAACCTTTGGCGTGTTACAAGGGCCAACCGAAGACCAGGCTGTGCTATCGGTTGGAGGCCGGAAAGCGCCCACATCGAATGGCAGCGCTCCATGACAATTCCACTCGCGAAGTACCACGCGCACACCTGCTGCCACGATCTTTCTTCAATCGCGATCCGCGGCGTGTCGCCCACGACCTGCTGGGAAAACTCGTCGTGCGTCGCGAACACAGGAAGATTCTAGCGGGACGCGTCGTAGAAGCTGAAGCCTATCTTGGCGTCGACGACTTCGCCGCTCACTCCGCTGCCGGACGTACCGCCCGTAACGCCGTCCTATTCGGCCCGCCGGGATATGTCTACGTCTATTTCATCTACGGCAAGTACTATTGCCTCAATTTTTCCTGCCTGCCTGATGGCGAGGCCGGCGGCGTACTCATCCGCGCCCTGGAGCCTGTGGCGGGACTCGAAGTCATGGCGCGGGCTCGCGGGCTCAAACATCTCAATCCGCAATCATTGCGCGACCTGCGCAGCTTGACCAGCGGACCCGGGCGGCTATGCGAAGCCATGGGCATCACGCGCCCCCGTGACAACGCCAAAGATGCCGTCTCACCTCGGTCTGATCTTCAGGTGATGGAAGAGGGATTCAAGCCGGGGAGGATCGTGGTCACGCCTCGCATCGGGATCGTGAAATCGGCAGGACTGGAGCTGAGGTATGTGATCGCGGGGAATCAATATGTGTCGGCGAAATGAAAGCTTCTTGACCACCTACAACCAGGTATCTGCGCGGTGTGTCATTTTGAACGGGATCGCATCCATGCCAGGCTGAGTCGAAGGACTCCGAGGAGGTTCGAAATTCTTACGTGCCATTCACGATGGCAAGGTTTTAGAGTCTATCAACCCGTGGTTGAGAACAAACCGCACTTACCTGAAGGTCGCGCTCTGCACCCTTTGCCGAAAATCGCCGCCGTCGAGCTGAACCACCTTGCACATCTCGAGCAGCCGGGAGCGCATGCGCTCGGTAATGCGGTCGCCCAGGGTCTCATTGCGTGCGGCATGCCGGGCTGATTCTGCCGCTGAACCGCCCCGGCCAGGCGCAAACTCTCCCGGAGGCAGATTAGGAAAGTTCGTGGTGACGATGGTGGTCTTCTTGTCGTTGTAGCGACTGTTCAGGATGTGACTCACGGTGTCCCACACCCACTCCGTGGGTTTCACCGCACCCAGTTCGTCCAACACCAACACTTCGGCTTCAAACACCGGACGCAAAATCTCCAACTCGGTGGCTTGGACGCTGGGGTTATAAGAATTCTGGATCTCCTTGAGCAGCTCTCGATAGTCGCAGAACCGGCAGGGCACGCCTTTGCTTCGCACCAGCTCCTGCATGATCCCGACAGCGAGATGTGTCTTGCCGGTGCCGATCGGTCCGGTGTACAACAGGCCGGTCTTCTCGAGAGGATATTCTTCGACGAACCGTCCGGCAGCCAGGCGGGCGGCCGCTAGCGCGCGATGCGCGCCACCGAAGTCGGTGGTGAAATCGGCCAGGGTGCAGTGCTCGTAGCGGACAGGAATATGCGCGCCCTGCAACAGGCGCGATACCCGAGCGTCGATGCGGCACTCGCAGCGCGTGACGCGGTTGGCCTTGCCTGGAACGGCGACAGTTTTCCATCCCGTTCCGCCGCATACGGGGCATTCGGTTTCAGGATCGGCTGCCAGGGGAGACGCCATCTGACTCATTACTCAACAACATAACACCAATGGAGCTTGCTGGACGTACCGTTTCTTTTCGCGCAGACCAGGCTTGTGCACAACATTTACACAGCGAGTGCACCCGATCAGCGACAATCATCTCCCGACTCGAGCGTTTCTTTATTTCTTGGTCACCGCCGGAAAAATATCAAACACGTAATCGTGCGCGACCAGAGCCGCCTGACTCAGCGTGCCCGCCTGTACTCTGTTGACGGCTTCCTCGCGCGAGAGATCAAAGATCGCATCCAGCAACTGCTTGCGCTCGTCCTCACTGGCTTGTCCGACCACGAACAGCACGCGCGCGCTGTGCTGAATGTAGCGCGACGACAACAGCTGCTTTTTTAGGATTTCCATGATCACGTCGGCCTTGCCGCGATCGAAGCGGCCGGGCTCGCCTCGGCGGTCCTGCTCGGCGAAGAAGGCGCGAGTCCATTCGTTGTGATAGTTCCAAACCTTGTCCAACAACTCGTGGGTAAAGCGAGTTCCGGCTTTGACGTGTTCGGCATTCGTTGCCGGCTCCACTCCATCTTCGGTCAGCGCCGGGCGCTTAAGGTAGCCGTCTTTGGTGATAGCCGCCTGGTGATGCACCAGCGTCCAGAGCCAGGAGACATCGATGCGGTAGGTAGCCAGGTCATTCATGAAGCGCAGTTTGATTTCGTAATCGTCAATGGCGGCGGCAAAGTTGCCGTTGAGAATCTGAAAGCCGTAGTTGGCCGCCATGTAGAAGGCATGCTGGATGTGTTCGATGGTGATTTCGCCCGGGGGGACGCCGTAGATCGCGTTCCAGAGTTGCGGCGTGAAAATCTTCTCCGGCGCGTCGAGCGACTCTTGGCTGATGACCTGGGGCGTAATCTTGCCCTGGCTGTTCAGCAGGTCTCGTGAGTGCAGCACGTCGCGCTCGGCCGCGCTGAGGCCACTGGCGACAGTCGGGACTGCTTGATCTTTTACCTGCGTTGAAGCTCGCGGGGCATCGACCATCGGCTGTAGCTCCGCGACGGGCGTTCTTAGTGGCGTGTTGCCGGCAGCCACGTAGTCCGGTTCCGGACTCGCGACCCAACTCTGCCGATACGCGTCGTAGAGATGCCCTTTCCATCGTCCCGCAAGAATGTCTTCAAGCGTCGGCTGTCGGCCCGCGGGCCCTGGCTGCGCAGGCACAAAGATGAGTCCCAGAAGGCGTTCGCGCAGCTTGTCGATCACCATGGCGCGCAGAGCCAGCGGATTGTAGCGCGAGCGGCCATAGGGATCGCTGGGCTGGTAGATCATTACCGCAGCCATGCCGCCGATGGGCGCCGCGGTTTCGAGCTCGTCGTTCTTCATGCCGGCCATCAGCATCATCACCGCGTTGTAGCGCTGATAGGCGATCATGTTGGGGGCGGCCATACCGATCGTCTGCGGGTCGGGGTAGACTCCCTTGGGGTCGTCCTTCCACATCTCCATCAGGCTGCCGAGATAATCCCAGCGCCCGACATTGGTGCCCAGCAGTCGCCGCCGCAAGACCCAGGAGATCGCCGGAAGCGTGCGACCGGCATTGCCTTCTTCGTACAATACCTTGATCTTGAACGTGCCGGCAGGCACCGCGATCATCTCCTCGAGGCGCGAAAGCAACTTCTCCAGAATCAGAGCTTCTTCAGGCGTTTGAATCTTCGGGATGTAGAAGTAGATGCCGGTTCCGGCGCGCTTGAGCGCGTCATAATTGTTGAAGACCCACAGTATGGTGATCACGACCAGGGCCGGCGCTGGCAAGCCATCGACGGTCACGTGGTCATAGTTGATATGGATGCCTGGCGGACGTGCAAAGCGAATCGGCCACTGCGACGAAGGTCGGTTGATCCGGTACTCGCGTGTCTTTCCCTTCTTGACGACTTCATACGGATGATTCTCCCAGCAGCCGGCGAAGATCTGCCGTGCGTTTTCCAGCGCGGCGAAGATTCCAATGGGCTGATTGGCCGTGCCGTCGGGCTGAAAGTGCGGCGGCGAAGCGTCTTCAAAGTCGGGCATGTTCATAGGCGCGGGACTGTTCAGGGCGTTGAACGCCATGTCCAGGGGATGCCACGGACCGGTGAGCTCCAGGCCCGCGTTACGCGCCGGGTGAGCATCGGGGGGGATAGGCACCTCATCGTTCAGCCGCCAGCGCCACTCACTGTCGCGTCCGAGGAAGTTGTCGATCATCCCGCTGACGATCTGACGCCATGTCCAGGACGTGCCGGTCACCGGGTCTTCAAACTTCCGGTTGGCCTCAGGCCATCCGTACTTCTCGCGCACCGGCGCCGGAGAGGCCAGCAGCTCGCGGCGAGCCGTCAATGCGGCGGCGATCGCGGGCCGCAGCTCGCGGGTCAGCGCCGTAATCGTCTCTTCAACGTTGATGTCGCGGCCGTTGACTTTCTTGGCTCCGAAGAGATCGGGAAACTTTTGGAGAATGTCCTTGCGAATCATGGCACCTGAGCTCCTCAAATCGAGATAACAGAATAATTCGTCGTGTCCAGAATGGTAAAACCACAAAGCCTCTGACGGTGGAAGGGCTGCAATCGTTGCTGATTCTTGCCGATCCCACTGGTTCGGCTTTGATCCGTGTCATCCGCCCGGAGCGTTCCGGCTAGAATCCTTTGCGCTCCCGGCGAATCAAATGGCAGCGGCGGATATAGCCAAATCCGGCCAAATCCGCTAAAATAAAGCTTTTACGATGAAAGGTTTTAGAGGCCCATGAAGGCAGCAATCCACCCTGCATATCACGAAGTACGCGTGCACTGCGCGTGCGGCAACGTGTTTACCACCCGTTCCACCCACAAGGGCGATATCAGCCTGGAAATCTGCTCCAACTGCCATCCGTTCTTCACCGGCAAGCAGAAGCTGGTTGACACTGCCGGACGCGTGGAGCGCTTCCGTCGCAAGTACGCAAAGTCTGACGCCGCCAAGGCCGAGGCCAAGAAATAACTGCGGCAAGATTCGAAAAGGCCTCCGCCGCGGCGGGGGCTTTGTTTTGGAGGAGCAATTAGCAATTGGCATATGGCCATTAGCACACCTCAGGCCGAGGCAGGTATTTGAAGAAACAGCAGTTCCACCGCTGGTTGGGGCTATGCTTTAGCTGAGCTAATTGCGAACCGCGAATTGCTGAGTGCTGACATGCATAAATTCTGGGAGACTCCGATTCCCTCGACCGTCGCTCCTGAAGGCGTCAAGGTGCCCGAGTCTCTTGAGATCGGTAGTGTCCTGATCCAGCCGGCGACCATTCTGGCTCCAATGGCCGGCGTGACCGATACGGTCTTCCGGCGCTTCATTCGCAACGCCAGTTTTGTGAGGAAGCCCGGCGAAGTCATGTCGGCTCCCGGTGAGGTGAATTCCTCAGCAACAGAAGAGCGCTCCGGATGCGGCTTGCTCATGACCGAGTTCACCTCGGCCGACGGCCTGTCCCGCACCCGCGAATCCAAGCGCAAGCGATATCTTCATTTCTACGCCGACGAGCACCCCATCTCGGCGCAGCTGTTCGGCAGCGATCTTTACACGCTCTCCGAAGCCGCGCGCATTGTCGAAGACGCAGGCTTTGATCTGGTGGATCTCAACCTGGGTTGTCCCGCCAAGCGAGTGGTCAAGTGCAATGGCGGTTCAGGACTGCTCAAAGATCTGCCGGTCATCCAGCGCATCTTCGAATCGGTGCGCGCGGCAGTCAGGATTCCCTTCACGGTGAAGTTCCGCTTGGGCTGGGATGACAGCAACATCGTCTGCGTGAAGCTCGCGCAGATGGCCGAACACTGCGGCTTGAACGCGGTCGCGTTGCATGCGCGGACACGCGAGCAAGGCTACAGCGGCAACGCGCGCTGGGATTGGATTGCCGCGGTCAAGGACGCGGTGAAGATTCCAGTGATCGGCAACGGCGACATTCGCACCCCGGAAGATGCGGTATCCATGGTCGCACAGACCAGTTGCGCTGGGGTGATGATCGGCCGCACTGCGGCGTCCAACCCGTGGATCTTCCGCCAAATTCGCCAGCATGCCGAGACTGGCCGCTACGACCGCCCCACGGAAGCCGATCGCTATGAGATGATCCGCGACTACTTCCACATGCTGCTCGAGGAAACCGGCCACGGATCTCCGGGGAAGATGAAACAGTTCGTCGCCTGGTTTACGCACGGTGTACCGAATGGCGGCGCGCTGCGCCAAGCGGTGCACTCTGCTCACAGCGGCCCGGAGATTCTAGCTAGCGTAGAGCGCTTCTTCGAAGATCTTCTTAGTCGCGGCGCGCCCGCTGCGGCTACCGATCCGGCGGAGATGGATCTGTTGCCCGCTTGCGGCGACTGACTTCCTCAAATCCAGACGACCATAACATCACTACCGCTGACCGCGAAACCCGAGCCGAGTCCAGTGCATTTCCTGGCGGCTCTGACTGGAATCGGAGATACGAAGAGCAAGACCCTAAGTTATTCCCGATCTACAATACGGCTCTGACCGCGATCCAAGGTCATCCAAGCGATAACCGCACTGATGACCGCGAGCAAGGCCGAAAGCAGCACCAGGCTGCGGAAACCGGCAACAAACGAGTCATCAATTGCCCGCCGGGCTTGTCGTTTCTGCCTGCCGTTGAGCGCGGCTGGAAGCTGAATCTGCGCCAGTTGGTTCTGTTGCTGGTAAATCGCTTGCTTGTCTTGCGAGAGTAGATCGGTTGCGCTCAGTGCCGGCAGAAGCCGGGAGGCAAAAACAGACAGCATGATGGCTCCGCAAACGGCAACCGCAAGCAAAGAAGCAACTCGCGACACCGCATTGTTAATCCCGGAAGCCGTGCCTGCCTGACGCTGGTCCACGGAGTTCATTACCGTCGTAGTGAGCGGCGCGACCACGCAGGCCATGCCCAAGCCCAGCACGACCATGGCCGGGAAGAACGTTGTCCAGTAGCTGTGGCCAATTCCGGGACGAGCGAAGAGTGCAAATCCGAGAGCAGCCAGCAGCGAGCCAGCGGTCAGAGGCAGTCGCGAGCGATAACGCGCGGTGAGGCCTCCCGCCCAGCGCGAGAGGAAGAAAAGGATCAGGATCAGCGGCAGGTTGGCTGCACCGGCTTCGGTCGGCGTGTAGCCCTGAACTTGAATAAGATTGAACGGCAGAAAGAAGAGCACTGCTCCCAAAGCTGCATAAAGAAATAGCGTGAGCAGATTGGCTCCAGCAAAATCGAGCGATCGGAAAAGAACAAGCGGCATCAAAGGATGCTTGCTTGCGGCCTCCACCCAGACAAACGCCGCCAGGGCCAATACCGACGTCGCCAGCGACCCCCACACCAGCGGGCTCAGCCAACCGAAATTTGTGGACTCAATCAGCCCGTACACCAGAGCGCCCCAGCCCACGGTGTTGAGCGACGCACCCAGGAGATCGACTCCATGAGGCGGGTTCGTATCGCGGCTCTCCGGAACCTGCCAGTAGCAAATCACTACCACGGCCACGGCGATCGGTGTATTGATGAAAAATACCCAGCGCCAGGAAAGATGTTGCACGATCCACCCGCCAAGCACCGGACCGATGGCGGCGGTTATTCCCGTGAAGGCCGACCATGTGCCGATGGCGCGGCCGCGCTCGGCCAGGGGGAATGACGCGCTGATGATGGCCAGGCTCCCGGGCACCAAAAGCGCTCCGCCCACGCCCTCGACCGCACGCGCGACGATCAACTGGCCGATGCCAGGCGCGAAACCGCACCACACCGAACCCACCGCAAACACCACCGTACCCAGGATGAAGATGTAGCGCCGGCCCAGGCGATCTCCCAGGACGCCGCCTACCAGGAGCAATGAGGCGAGAAACAGGGCATAGGACTCCACCACCCATTGCACTTGCGACAACGAAGCGTGCAGCGACGCCTGCAAGTTGGGCAGAGCGACATTGACCACCGTCCCATCAATGAACGCCATGCTCGAGCCGAGTACGGTAGCGGCCAGGATCCATGGCCCTTGATCGTGGGCGACCGGTGTGACCGAGGGCGGCGCCACGGCGATCGTCGTCTCACACGGATACCTTACGGCACTGATCATGTCTTGCTCACTCTGTCCAGTTTAGTGGGCAACGCCCCAACTGTCTTTCGCGTAGTATCTCGGAATGGCTGAAACAGACCCCATGTCTCCAAACTCCAAGCCGCGGTGTCCATGGGCGAGCACGCCAGTCTTGATCGATTACCACGATCGCGAATGGGGCGTTCCTCAGCGCAGCGATCGCGCGCTGTTCGAGTTTCTAATCCTCGAGGGCGCGCAGGCCGGCCTGAGTTGGTCGACGGTCCTGGCCAAGCGCGATGCCTACCGTCGGGCGTTCAGCAACTTTGACCCGGAAAAAGTGGCGCGCTATGGCGCCCCGCAGATTCGCAGGCTGCTCCTGGACCCGGGCATTGTGCGCAACCGGCTGAAGGTCCACGCAGCGGTTTCCAATGCGCGGGCGTTCCTGGAGGTCGGCAAGGAGTTCGGGAGTTTCGACGCGTACATCTGGCAGTTCACCGGCGGCCGCCCGCTCAGCAAGCCGCGACGATCCTTAAAAGAAGTGGCCGCGCAGACGAAGGAGTCGGAGAAGATGAGCAAGGACTTGATTCGCCGCGGCTTCAAGTTCGTGGGTCCGACCATCTGCTATGCCTTCATGCAGGCCGTGGGCATGGTCAACGATCATCTGATCTCATGCTTCCGCTACGCGGAGATCGAGCGCGAGCTGCGCAGCAAAAAATAGTGGAATCAAGGTGCTCGCTTCAGTGCTCCCCGTTGGCGCCAGCGATTTACCAGGTCGCACGCAGCCGCCGGCCAGTCCGGAAACTGGAAGCGGAAACCTGCTTCCAGCAGCCGTCCCGGAACCACGCGGCGGCTCTTGAGGATCAATTCCGTCTCCGTGCGCACAAAGAAAGCGCCGACTTCGAGCATCCATTTCGTGGCCGGCAGGCCGACGCGCGCGCTACAAGCCTGACGCAGCGCGTTCATGAATTCACGATTGGGAACCGGGTTCGGCGAGCACACGTTGATGCACCCGGAGAGCTCTTCATGCGCCATGAGGAATTCGAGGGCGCGAATGAAATCGGTGTCGTGAATCCACGATACAAACTGCGTTCCCGGGCCAGCCGGTCCTCCCACGCCGGATTGCGCCAAATGCAGAAGCATTGCGAAGATTCCGCCGGAATCCGGGCTCATGGTCATGGCGCTGCGAAGAGCGATCTTGCGCGTCCTCGGCGTCTCGGCGACGAAGAAGGCCTGCTCCCAGCGTGTGGCTACGTCGATGCTGAAATTCCACGTCGCGTGCGCGCCGTTCTCGTTTCCGCCCAGCTCGCCGGTGGCTTCGTCCATCGGCCGGTCGAGCGCATGACGGTAAATGGTGGCCGTGCTTGCGTTCATCCACAGTGCCGGCGAGCGCCCGGGTTGACTCGATAGGTGAGTCCACAATCTCCCGCCGGTTGGCGCGCGTGTAACGGCAGTTCACGCTGCGCCCGGCCAGGTTGATGATGACGTCGGCGCCGTCGACGGCCTGGGTCCAGGCTCCCCAATCCCGCCCATTCCATTCCACTACCGGCCAGGGCGCGGAGTATGACCGGCGAGAGAGAATCGTGACCGCGTGGCCGCGACGGCAAAAATGCGGCGCCAGGACTTGCCCCACCTGGCCGCTTCCTCCAGCAATCACAATCCGACGCGGTCGTGATAAGTTGAACATGTTCAAAGTATGCCCGGGCAAGACACGACTGTCAAGGTTCTTTCTCATCCATTTTCAGCGCCAGCACTTCCTTCAGCAGTTCGCCCGATTAACTTTCGCAAACCACAGTAAAGAACGGTTAACACCCGGCAAAGTTTCGTTCTGATAGGCGTCCCTCGCAACTCGCGGCGCGGTACCGCGTTTGTACTGGCAGAGGGTCAGCCCGCCGCTGAGGTGAAGGCGGCTGACTCCAGGTTTTCGATCCTCAGCGGAACGTTTCGCGGATCGGAGGGCTTATTCAATGCGATACTTCAAATATCTTGCACTGCTCGCGGTGACGGTAATAGCTCCTGTAATGTACTCGCACGCGCAGGTGGCGATCGGGGTGCAAATCGGTCCGAACTACGGCCTGTACAATCCGCCTCCAGTGTGTGAATTCGGGTATTATCCCTACTATCCGTACGATTGCTCCCCTTACGGCTATTGGGGTCCGACGTACTTCGTGAACGGCGTGTTCATTGGCGCCGGCCCGTGGTACCGCTTCTACTACCTGCATCCTACGTACTGGGGACGCTTCTACTTCCCCGGCCGTTTCTACGGGGATCGGTTCCGTGCTTTCAACCATGGCTTCCGCGGTGGACCTGCATTCCGCGGGCAACCCGTATTCCGTGGGAACGAACATGCTTTCCGCGGCGGGGAACGTGGCTTCCGCAACGATCATGAGTTCCGCGCCGACCGTGGATTCCGCGGCAATGAGCGCGGATCCAACGGCGGCGGACGTAACTTCGCGCGCCGTGGCGGCGAGAACCTCCACGCCGGTCGAGGCAGCTTCCACCGCGGCGGTTCACACGGTGGCGGACACGGCAGGGGCTAACTCAAGCTAAAGAACCGTGATCTAAGACTTCAACGCGAAATAGACGGGCAGCAGAAACGCTGCCCTTCTTTTTTTCGTTGGGAATCCTACTTGCCCGGCAACCGGTATACGGTGTCAGGCAATGACGTCCCGTGTTCGGCGTTGTAACCGGCAATGCTTTTTACGGTGCATGCGGTGAGGTTGCGCTCCGAGATCGGCTTGTCTCTGAGCGTGGCGCCGACATCATCAAATATCAGCTGGGAATAATCGTAAAGAGAGTGTCCGATCATCCCAGCCTTGACCGGGGATGCGTCGATGGTATCCATGTCCTTGAAGACCACAAACTGCTTCCGGGCGTCGCCTGCGCGAGGAGTACCGGAACGCAACCAGCCAGAAGCCCGGAGCGCGAGGTCCTGTGTGGACGCATAAAGGGTTCGCCTCGCGAATGGCCCCGAACGTAAAACCAGATCTTCAAAAACCTCGGTGTCTACGTCGGGGGCGATCATGATGAGCTGTCCGAGGCGGTCTTGGGGAAGAGTGAGGCGCGCCAGAGCCCAGAGCACTGCCCGGTTCCCCATACTGTGGGCTACGATGTGCAACACATGCCCCGGAGGGATGGCTTCAACCAGATCGGCGATGAATGCCTGGATGTGATCGATAGCCCACTCGTTGCGATCGTAGTCCGAGCCATAGGCCGAGAGCTTGGCCAGCGAGGGCCAGCTATAGGCGACCGGAATCGCCTGAAGCCCTGTCCGCTCGGTGAGGCGCACGGCCATCTCTAGCGATTCGTCGAACGAAAAATAAAATCCGTGCACGAACAGCAGCACATCCGAGTTGCCGGCGCGGATGGCATCCATGAACTGCTGCTTGGTCAGGCTGGCTGGCAGCGCCTGGTTAAGCCAGGCCGGCTCATCGCATTGGGCTTCGTTGCCGGAGCCAGGATCCTTGCATCTCGCGCCATAGCTTACGCGCGGATCAGAAAAATTCAGGTCACTCGAAAAAGTCAGGTCGGGATCGGGGTCCGATTGGGGCTTCCGGTCGGTGGCAAACAGAACTCCTGCCGGACGCTGCGTCGGCGCCGGCGGCTCAGGAACTTTCGCCATCCGCGGACAGGAGAGCAGCTGCTTGGCACAGCCAGAAAGGAGCGTGCCGACCAGTAGCAAGGCTAGGACGCGCGTCATGAGACCCCGCGTCGGTTGTGTCCACAATTCCGTGGGATCGTCGGCAACCGGCTTGCGATCTGCGCTCGCCATTACTGACGGATTTTAGTGCAATTGCGTGATGAAGACGAGAGTGCCGCCAATGGGGGCTCGCATTCCTTCCCCCGTAGCCGGCTGGGCGTGAAAGCGTCGCCGGTCTTGCCAGAAATGGGATGGAACCGTTCCGCCCATAAAGAAGCTCCAGCAGGGGTAGACGGCGTCGATAGGGCCGGGACCAGCGCGCAACCAGAGAGCGGGACAACGAACAGCCGGGTCGGGCAGCCCAGCAAGCGTTTCGCGCGTGGCGAGTCGCATCGGCCAGAAACCAGAAGCACGAAATCCTAACCAGCCCTCTGGACGGCGAGTGTTACACTATTGCCCGCCGAATGAACGATCGTTCAGCGAATTGAAAGACTGATTCACCGAAGCGAGGTTGTCCATGGATTTGAATCTCAATCACGAAGAACTTGCGTTTCGCGACGAATTGCGGGCGTGGCTCAAGCTCAACGTTCCCGCAGACTGGGAAGAACTTCGCGAAGAGTCGCTGGAGCGGCGTTTTGACTACCTGAAGCGCTGGCAACGCAAGCTCTACGACGGCGGCTGGGCCGGCATTTCCTGGCCCAAGCAATACGGCGGTCGCGGCGCCAGCCTGATGCTGCAGGTGATCTTCTGGCAGGAGATGGCGCTCGCGGGTGCGCCGCCTCTGGCGAACGTACTGGGGTTGGGGATTATTGGGCCGACCATCATCGCGTTCGGCACTGAAGAGCAGAAGCAGCGCTATCTCGCCAAGATTCTGAGCGCCGAGGAAATCTGGTGTCAGGGCTTTTCCGAACCTGATGCCGGATCGGACTTAGCTAACGTCCGTTGCGAAGCGCGGCTTGATGGCGACCACTACGTAGTGAATGGGCAGAAAGTCTGGAACAGCTACGGATGGGCCGCCGACTGGTGCGAACTTGTGGTCCGGACAGACCCTAGCGCCGAAAAGCACAAAGGCCTGACTGTGCTCCTGGTCAACATGAAGTCGAAAGGCGTGGATGTGCGCCCGCTCAAACAGATGACCGGGGAGAGCGAGTTCAACGAGATCTTCTTCCATGACGTTCAGGTGCCTGTGGCTAATGTTGTGGGCAAAGTCAACCAGGGCTGGGGTGTGGCCATGGGTACGCTCATGCACGAGCGCGGGACGTTTGGCGCCGGGCTACAGGTAACATATCGGCGAAACATGGAGCGGCTGATCGAGCTGGCGCGCAAGACCCCGAGCAAAGGGCGTACCGCAGCCGAAGATCCGCTCTTCCGCCAGAAACTAGCGCAGCTTTATGCCGAGATCGAGATCATGCGAGCCAACCAGATGCGCGCCTTCAGCCGCATCAGCGCTACCGGCGTCCCCGGCCCCGAAGGATCGATTCAGAAGATCTTCTGGAGCGAGCTGAACCAGCGTTTCCAGCAGGTGGCGCAGGAGCTGCTGGGGCCGTACGGGCAGCTCGAAACGGGCGATGATCACGCCGTCGATAATGGCACATGGGCTTACGGATATCTGCGCTCTCGGGGCAACACCATCGAGGCGGGAACATCCGAGATTCAGAGAAACATCATCGGACACTTTGTGCTGGGTTTGCCGAAGAGCTACTGAAGATATAGGCGTATAGCAATCGGCAACCACCAAAACGTACGACGGAGACAACGAGAAAGGCGACCCAGTGAGGGATCAGCC
>DATDGP010000181.1:0-2275 GCA_036522035.1 Terriglobales bacterium | reverse complement strand
TTGTTGGCGGTCGAGCATCGCGCCATGTACTTCTCCTCTTCCGAGCGCAAGCGAATTCGGCAGGCCATGATGTCTCGTTGGCAGTATAGGGAACGCTAGCTAACGACCGACAATCAAACGCTGTACTCCGCCGCATTCTGGGTGGAGTCGGGAACAGGCGCAGTGGCGGTAGCCTTCCGGTGGCTAATTGGCGTGGCTTTCGCCTGGCCGCCTCAGTCCGGTTTGGCATGGCTCTGTTTCCTGTTCTCGCTCATCGAACCGGACGTGCGGAGTTACCGCATCCGGCTCTCGGAAAAGACTCACGGTTTCGCACGCGGAAGGCTGCCGGTCGCTTGGGTAAGCAAACCAATCCGAACACATCGTACAAAGATTCGGCCGGAAATCTCTGGGCTCCCGGCCACGGTACTTTGTGCTTCGTGCACAGCCACTGGCGTAGCCTTTTCTTGGCATGTCGATCGACAGCCTCATAGGCTTTACTAACCGGTCCCAGACAGAAGTAGTTCGCCCATCCGACCATCATCCGGTTGAGTTTCCCTACCAGTGTCTTGGAATCCAGTTGGGTGGTACGGCGTTCGGTTTCTTCGCTAACCGCTCGACAGATGCGTTGCACTCGCTTCTTAGACGGTACCGTGCCCAGATAGGCGCGGCCCGTCCTCGTCGAGTAGCACCGCCCAAACGTGTATCCCAGAAAGTCGAACTTCTCTTCTGGCAAAGAACAGACCCGCGTCTTCGTTTCGTTCACCGTCAACTTCAGCTTCGACATCATGTCCCGCATCGTGGTCAGAGCTTGTTCGGCTCCGCTACGACAGCAGATCACGAGATCATCGGCATAGTTGACGATGTACGCTTGGAGTCGCTTCTCGTGCCCCAGCTTCTTCCAACCGAGCACGAACCGGCGCATGTACAAGTTGCTGAGCAAAGGGCTGATCGGAGATCCTTGCGGAGTACCCCGACCCTGGTCCCGATTGCGCGTACTGCGATGCTCATTTCCGCGTTCGTCGGTTTCTTCGACTGGAGCGTCCAGCCACATCTTGATCAGATGCAGCATGGCTCCATCGACGATCCTTCGAGCTACCGACTTGAGTAGCTCGGAGTGCGGAATGCTATCGAAGTAGCCGCTTAAATCTGCGTCAACGATCTGTCCATGACCGAAGTTGATCAGCTTGTGGACGTGTTCTACCGCGTCCAGTGCGCTGCGGTCCTGCCGATAGGCATACTGTTCCGACGGCAGGTCGGCCTCGAAAATCGGTTCGAGCACCAACACTGCTGCCGTTTCCGCCACCCGGTCACGGATAGCGGGTATTCCCAACGGCCTCTGCTTCCCATCCGGCTTGGGTATATACACCCGCCGCACAGGTTTCGGTTGATAGGTTCGGCTTTTCAGTTCTTGCGTCAGTTCGTCCAGCCATCGCTTCACCCCGTATGCCTCGATGTCCTCGAAGGTCTGTTCATCCACTCCGGCTGCTCCACCATTGGCTTTGCAGCACTCGTAAGCGAATGCCAAGATGTCTTCCCGGTGCACCTTGTCATACAGAGCATAGAAACGAAAGTTGGGCGATTCCTTCGCTTTTGCGTGTAACGCCGTCTGCAACTTCTGAACGCTTAGTGGAGTTGTTAGGCTCATCGCCAATCCCTCGGTCCTTTGTTGCTTCTTGCGTCGGTCTTTAACTGAGGCCCCTTCCCTCCACCGGAATTACCCGGCTTCCTAGGTACTGCGAGCCTCTCCGTCACCCCATACGGCCCGGCCTATCTCTCACGAGTTGCCAGTTGATCTCGTACTGCGATCACCGCTGGGGCTTCCTGTGTTGCGGCTGGTCTCCTTACGTGCATGCCGTCGCCACTACCCCGGCAGGATCGATGGAGCTTATTCGCTCGTGCTTCTCCACCGTCGTCGGCCTTCCCTTAACTCACGACAGGTCGGCTCCTGCATTGCCGGTTTCGGGGCCTGCTCAGCGTTCACTCACGTTACAGCCTGCACGCTCGCGGAGTCGCCATAGCGACCCTTTACATCGAAGGCTTCAGCGGCTTCGTTTCCTCCACCACTGCTTCGATTGCTACCGGGTGGAGCGAACCAGTTCCCGGGCGGGACTTGCACCCACTGAAGACCACCACCTTTCCACAGCGCACGTGAGTCGTCGGCAACCCTTGGTGCGACCTGTAAAGCTGCTGAAAATGATTGTCTGGAGAGGAGGAACTCGATCAGACCGTGCGTCCCATCGCACGTAGCCTACAAGGCAGAGCGGGGAGGTAACGAACTGTTCTGGAGCCCTTGGAA
>DATDGP010000180.1:0-2033 GCA_036522035.1 Terriglobales bacterium | reverse complement strand
TAATAGCGTCAGGTTGGCGGCGAAGGAGGTTACGCGGGCGAGCCACACGAGCCATCCAACGCCGAAGCCAACAGTTCTGCCGTAGGCCGCGCGGACAAACAAGTAGGGCCCGCCGGTGCCCGTGAACTTGGCGCCCACCTCAGCGAAGTTCAGCACGATTAACCAGACGCACAGACCGCAAGCACCAAAGGCCAAGAGACTGAAGTTGCCTGCCAGGGCGAACACCTTGGACGGTAGCCCAAAGATGCCGGCGCCAATAACGCCATTCAACACCACCGCTACCAGGTCCCAGCGCCGCAGGGAGCGGAGAAGACCGGGAGTCGATGAAGTCGTCATAACAGGAAGATACACCCAAAGAGATCCTATCGAAGCGCCGCCGGCGGGCTTGGGCGAAATCCACTTCTCCGCTAACTCCGTCTACCGACCACTGCCGACCTGTTTCGTCATAGCCATCAACGAAAGGCCGAACAATTTGATGTGACGACTGACACCCTCACGAGCCGCTTCCGGGCGCGAGAGCGGAGCCGTAATCACCTCAAAAGCAGGACAATGAGATATTAGGGGCGAGGCAAAAGTGCGCCAGCAAAATGACCCCGAAAGAAATCACCAAATCGCAAACGGGGAGGCTCCAAAAGAATGTCCCCGCTGCTACCTCACATGTCCGCACAACTCAGTTGCGTGCGACTGTGGCTATGTCTTTACTGGGAGCGATCACGAACGAGCGAAGGCAAATGGAGAAGGTATTGGTGTCCCGTTGGCTCTGAGCACGGCCCTGGTGGTGTTTTCGCTCGGGGTTTCATCGGTCGGTTCGTTAGGTTGGCTGGCGGTGATTGTCGTGACGCCCGGAATCTTGCTGGTGCGCCTCTTCGGCATCCCAGTAAGGGGCTTCGGAGCGGCTGTCCTGAGCGGCCTGATCTCGGTCGCGCTTTACACGGTGATCCTATATCGTTTCAACATCCCAGCCAGCCTGAGACACAAGCGTTAATCCCGATTCGGTGTGGGTCCGGCTGGATCAGCCTGATCCGGGGGGATTGTGCATGAGCCCTCTTCGAAAATCAAGGCCTGGTGGACGGAGTCCAACTCAGTTTCCGGTATCCTCGTTTCACAGCCGTTATCGGAAACTTTTTAGATGGGGGGAGTTGCGGAAAGGGAATGGTGTGTGACGATTTCGGACAAATGCCGTCGGCGCTCTTCTCTCACCGCGGCAGTCAAGCGCTAGGGCGGCGAAAAGAGTGATCTCGACTTTTTCAGTGCGGGCGCTGGCCGCTAGCGTGCTGAGGCGGTGTGCCACGAACATCTGCCGCAGCGAATTCCAGCACGAGCAAGCATCGCTATCTCGTCTTGAGCCAAGACCTCGTCTTGAGCCAAGCGATCTTCGTACGCCGATGCCCCCAGTGAATTGCGAGCCCCACTGCCGTCGCCAAGGCCGCATCGCCGGCCTCGCGTCGGGTGGAGTTCGACGCTAGCCAGGCGCATACCAGCATCCCGGCAACCGCTACGGCGGCGCCGCCTGGTACGCGGTACATGGCGGAGGGCGCCTTCGCACGCCGGCGCAATACAGGTAATGCGCCACATGTGGCGAAGTAGGTTACCAAGCGGACCACGATGCTCAGGGTCACCAGATAAACGAAGGTCCCGGAAAGAGCCAGGCACAGCATGATCGCGGCGCTAAGGATTAGGGCTGTCGCAGGCGTCCGAAAACGCGCGTGGATAGCGGCCAGTCTGGTCGGCAAGTCGCCATGTTCGGCCATGGCGAACAGCACGCGAGACGCGGCCAAAATAAGAGCATTCAAATTGCCGGCCAGCGAGATCAAGATCCCCAACGTGATCATCGCGACGCCGCCAATCCCGAGAAAGCGGGCAGCGGAGTCAGCGAGGGGCCGATGCGAAGCGGCTAGTTCGGGAAGCGTTCCCATGCACACAGCCTGAATGAGGACATAGAAGGTCACCACCAACGCCATTCCGATCATGAGCGCCGCCGGTAGATCACGAGCTGGGCTGCGGGTTTCGCCCGCAGGAATGACCGCCATTTC
>DATDGP010000179.1:0-18043 GCA_036522035.1 Terriglobales bacterium | reverse complement strand
GGGATTGCGGGGCACCTAGGAAAGCCACGGAACCGAATCCGATGCCACATAATCCCGTTACTGGGGCTTCGGCTGACAGAAGTTCTGTATGGCCGAATCGGCAGACCTTTCCAATTGGGTTCTCTCCAGTTAGCAACTTGATCCTCCGATTCACCCCACGCTCGAGACGATAGACGGCGGTGTAGAAGGAACCCTGCAGGATTTCGAGGCGTGCGCCGGAAATCTGCTGGATGCGCAGCAGGATGCCGTAGCCATGCAACGGGCCGAGCGAGACCGCCTTGAGGATAAGCATCTCGAGTGTGCCCTGCGGGAGTTCAACCTGTTTCGTCAAAGACTCTCCCCTATCTGAGAAATGAGACCCCTCTCTCTCTCTCTCTCTCTCTCTTCCCGTCAAGGAGACTGCCACACGCGATTCCGTCTTCGAACCATCAGGAGCGCTCCGGTACAATGGGCATTCGAAAAGCCTGTGCAACGCTATTGAGGAGAGTTTCATGCGCGCGGTTCTATGCAATGAGTGGGGCGGCCCGGAGAAGCTGACGGTAGAGGATGTTCCTGAGCCGGCGATGCGGCCCGGCGCGGTGCGCGTCGCCGTCCACGCGGCAGGCATCAACTTTGCGGACCTGCTTCTGGTTTCCGGGCAATATCAGGAAAAACCGCCGCTTCCGTTTACTCCAGGGTCAGAGGCCGGAGGCGTGGTGACCGAAGTCGGAGAAGGCGTCAACAACGTCAAGAAGGGCGACCGCGTGATGGTGATTTCCGGAGGCGGAGCCTATGCCGAGCAGGTGGTCGTGGATGCTCCCCGGGTCTACTCGATACCTGCGGCGATGGACTTTCCCGCCGCCGCCGGCTTCCCCGTGGTGTACGGCACTTCGCACGGAGCCCTGGCTTGGCGGGCGCGCCTTCAGCCAGGTGAGTGGCTCCTGGTGCACGGCGCGGCCGGCGGCGTCGGACTGACCGCGGTCGAGATCGGCAAGGCCATGGGCGCGCGGGTGATCGCCTGCGCGGGCGGGCCGGAGAAGCTGGCTGTCGCCGGGGAGCACGGCGCGGATCACATGATCGACTACTCGCGTGAGGACATCCGCGAGCGCGTAAAACAGATCACGGGGGGCCGTGGTGCTGACGTGATTTACGATCCTGTGGGCGGCGACGTCTTCGACGCCAGCTTGCGATCGATCGCCTGGGGAGGCCGCATCATTATCATCGGCTTTGCCTCCGGACGCATCCCCCAGATTCCTGCCAATATCGCGCTGGTCAAAAATTTCGACGCGATTGGTTTTTACTGGGGCTCTTATCAGAAGCACAAGCCCGAACTGATTCGCGAGTCGTACGCACAGCTGTTTCGCTGGTTTGGGGAAGGCAAACTTAAGCCCCACGTTTCTCATCAACTGGATCTGAAAGACGTCGCTCACGCCATGACCCTGCTCGGTCGCCGGCAATCGACGGGCAAGGTGGTCCTGACCACAGGTAGGAAGTGACCCAGAATCCATTCTGCCTGGCCTTCGAGCCAGGCCCCGGTCGGCCTCTGTTTTTCTCGCTTTAGGTTAATGTCCCGTTAAAAGTTGATTAAATGGTTACCTCGGTTATTGTTTCGAACCGTTGCTTCGCGATATTGTGGCTTCAAGCAAGTAAGCAAGAGCGGGGTAAACACTTGATGAGGAAGCCTCTCAGCCGGGCATTTCCACAAGCCGCCGGAACCGGACTCCCGGTTCAAGTTGCAGCGGTGTGCTATCGCGTTCGCGGATTCATCCTCGAGTTTCTACTGGTTAACACTAGCGCCGGGAAGTGGACTTTCCCGAAAGGGCGTATCGATCCCGGATTGTCCGGCAGCGAGAGCGCCGAGCGCGAAGCTTTCGAGGAAGCCGGGGCCCGGGGTCGGATTGAGGAAGTCCACTTCTGCTCGTATGTGGATACCAAACGCGCCCTGGGGCACGAAAACCGTACCAAGGAAATTCTGGTGGCGGCATACATGTTTGAAGTGCGCAGTTTGGTAAAGCCGGAAGAGTCAGACCGCAATCCCACCTGGTTCACGGCGCATGAAGCCAAGAGAAAGTTGAGCGAGCGGCGCGCATCCAAGTACTCAGGACAGCTTACCAACTTGGTTGACGAAGCAGTCGAGCGCGTTACCTCCGAGCGGTCAAGCTCATCGCTCCGTGAAGTGGCCACGTTACGCCGCACGCTGGTCCAAAGATAGCTTCTTGGTTCTCGCTGTGTGCCGCCGGGAGACAGCAGCGCTGGTTGATTTCTCTCTGCCGCTTCTTCTAGTCTGTGGTGGTGGGTCCAGGGCTCCATCGGCAGGTCCTTAGGGCGATGATTGCGTTCTCCGCACTCGCTCTATTCGCCCAGCAGTCTCCGTCGAGCAATTTTGATGAGCAAGCAGCCCGAGGTAGGGTCGTCCCCAGCGTGACCTGTGGCGACGATCCCACCGAAAGTTATGCTCTGTATCTTCCACGGAATTACTCCCGCGATCGCGCCTGGCCGATCATCTATGCTTTCGATCCTTTTGCCCGCGGTAAAGAAGCAGTCGAGGTTTACAAGGATGCGGCGGAGAGGTACGGCTACATCGTGGTCGGTTCCAACAATTCCAGGAACGGACCATCGGCAGCACAACTCGGGGCTGCTCAGGCGGTGTGGCTCGATACGCATCGCCGCTTGGTTATCAACAAAGATCGCGTGTACACCACCGGGCTCTCTGGCGGGGCGCGTGTGGCGACTTCCTTCGCCTTGTACTGCTATACCTGCGCGGTAGCCGGCGTGATCTCGCACGGCGCGGGATACCCCATTGGGCAGAACCAGAAAGCGCCCGCCAACGACCACTTCAACTATTACGCGATCGTCGGCGACCGAGACCTTAACTATCCCGAGATTATCGAGTTGCGCAAGAAAGACGATGAAGCTGGGGCTTCCTTCAAGGTCAGAGTCTATCCCGGGCCCCATCAGTGGGCCCCGCCTGAGATCGTGGCCGAAGCCGTGGAATGGCTGGAGCTTAAGGCCATGCAAGCCGGCAAAGAGAATCCCGATCCGGCGTTTGTCCATCGCCTGTTCGAGAACACTGAAGCCGAGGCCGCCCAAGCGGGGCAACATGGCGATGTCCTCAATCAATATTTTGCGGTCCGTTCACTGGTGGAGGATTTTAAGGGACTGGAGGATACTTCGGTCTTTCAAAATCAGCTTCGAGAGTTGAAGAACTCGAAGGCATTCAAGACCGCGCTGCGCAACCAGCAGCGCGAAATCGAAGAACAGAGCGAGCTTACCGCGGTTGCCAGCTCTGAGCTGGCGCAGTTCGGAGCAGGCCCTGACCCCGAAGTGGACCCTGGGAGACAAGTCTCCTCCCCCAACGCGCAACTCGGCCTGGGGCGGCATATTTCCTTGGTAATGACCGATTTGCGGCGGCGGGCAAATTCGAAAGGCACCGATCATCTGGTCTGCGAGCGGGCTTTCAGCCAGCTTTACATTCAAGGTATGGAGGCCGGGACTGACGCCCTTCGCGAAGGCCGCGTTTCCCAGGCGACAGCCTATTTCGAGCTGATGACTGAAGCGGTTCCTGACCAGGCGTGGCCGCCGCTCATGCTCGCTGAAGCCCACGTCCGCGCCGGCAACAAAAAGGCGGCGCTCAAAGCGGTTGCAATGGCGATTGAGCATGGGCTGAAGCACGCAGAAAGCCTCACATCCGACCCGGAGCTTGAGCCCCTGGCGTCGGACCCTGCGTTCCAACGGATGGTACGGAGTTTGAATCCTTAGGCGCACGTGCCCACCGCGTGGCAAAATCTTCCGCCGGAACATAAGATTACCTAGAACTTGTGGCCCCGAATCGACATCACGCGCGTCACCAGCGGTCGGGCCTGGCTTATTGGATGGAGCAAGTCCTTACCGAGGCGGACAAAGCAGCACGCGGCTTTGCCGCTGATCCGGTCCACGACCTGCGGGTCGCATTGCGGCGATGCCGCTCGATGGCCGAAGGGCTGCGGGCCATCGATCCCGATCCTTCCTGGAAGAAGATGCGTAAGATGGGCAAGGATCTTTTTAGCAGCCTGGGAGAGCTCCGGGACTGCCAGGTCCTGATGGAGTGGACGGAAAACCTCGGCGAGACGAACGATTCGGTAGTTGCGTCCATGCTCGGCTACTGCCGAGTGCAAGAACATGCCCTGAAACAGAATGCCGAAGCCGTACTCCACCGGTTCGACCGCAAGCAGTGGGAAGTCTGGTCGCGGTCGTTGATGCGTCGGTCTGCGCGCCTGCATCCGGGCAGCGAGCCTTTTCAATCCCTGGCCCTGGAACGCTGGACGCAAGCCCGCCGCCTGCATCGCCTGGCGATGAAGACCGACAATCCCTCGGCGTTTCATCGCTTGCGCATCGGTTTGAAGAAGTTCCGCTACGTGGTGGAAAACTTTCTTCCTGAACGTCATCAACAATGGGGACAAGGCCTGAAGCACATCCAGGATCTTCTGGGCGAGATCCACGACCTCGACGTGCTCAGAGCAACCTTGCTTCGTTCCGGTGTGCTGGCCGATCCCTCAGCCCTGGAGCGATGGCAACAGCGCGTCGACCACGAGCGCAAGACGCGAGTGGAGGCATATTGCCGGGAGATGGCCGGCCCTGATTCCTTGTGGCAGGTGTGGCGATCCGGCCTGCCTCGGGGACCAGAAGCCCGCAGCGCCGCGTTCCGGAAGTTCCAGGTCTGGGCTTCCTACCTCGATCCGGACGTCGCCCACTCTCGCCGTGTTGCTCGTCTGGCGCTGCAGCTGCACGATGGACTGGCCCGTGCCGGATTGCTGGGTCACGCCCACGAACATTCCCGCGAATACCTGCAGGCGGCAGCGACCGTCCACGAGGTCGGACGCTCCGCCGGACGCAAGGGCCATCATAAGAATACCGAGCGCCTGGTCCGGGAGGTGGACCGTCCCTTTTCGTGGACCCGGCAAGACCTGGAAGTGATCGCTTTCATTGCTCGCTACCATCGCGGCGCGTTGCCCGGAAGGAGCCCGAATGCCCTCGGCCGCCTGCGACCGGAGCAGCGCCGGCTGGCCCAACTTCTGGCCGGAATCCTGCGCCTGGCCAACGCCTTCGATGCCGGACGCGATGGGACCATTCGCCGCGTCAAGGTCTCTCTCGTCAAGGGAGAGGTTGTGGTCTACGCCGGCGGTCTCGACAATCGCAGCGAATTGGCGGAGAGAATCGCCGGAGCCCGCCACTTGCTGGAGCTGAGTTGCGGACTGGCGGTGCTGGTTCGTCCATTGCCAAGGAGGCTAAGCTAAAGAAAACACAATGTTTACTCACGCACACTGCTGATAGTTGCTCCGTTTGCAGTGCAGTTTCAGCGCCCTTATTTTTTAACCTGTTCTTAACAATAGTGACCGACCATAGGACGAGCCAGGCGGTAGAATCTTGGAGACTACCCGTAGCCATGCGCACGGCCCCGTTTAACCGAGCGGGAGCGTAGTACTCCAACTCAAGCCGACAAGGACGTCAGCCAATGAAGATTGCTCGTTCCCCATACCAAGCCAAAGTTACTCCGAGCAAGGGCAAGAGAGGTTCGTTGTGGTTCTGTGTGATCAGCAAAGAGGGCTCCTCCGACATTCTGGCCAGGGTTGATGCTCCCAATAAGGAAGACGCCTGCGCTGCGGCGCTGCTGGAACTGGCTCGCCTGCACGCCACCGGGCCGCTGCGCGGCAATGCCCCCCGCTTTTAGGTCTGCTAAGAATCTCGCCCTCGGGTTTTCTTTTGTGTGATACAACACGCGCATGCTGTGCCCTCATTGTGGGACGGAGAACTCCAGCCCCTTTGGCTACTGCAGCTCCTGCGGTAAAGCTATCAGTACAGTGCACGGCGCAATCCCATCGCCTCCAGGTCAAAGTGAAAACGCCGGCAGTGCACCGGGAATAGCTTTGGCCCGGGTTTCTCGGGAGCCCAAGCCGACGAACGTTTTGGCGCTTCTGGCAATGTTTGTCGTGATCGGCTTGATTATGTTTCTGGGGATCACGCTCCCAACCGGGGAAGAGAACGAGACCCGTGCCGACGGTTTCCGCATCGGCAGGACGTTTATGGCGCTGTTCATGCCCTTCGTCATCGCCTATATGATTGCCGGCCGGAGAAGCGCACGTAAGCCCAACCAGTTTGCCGTGATCTTTTGCCTGCTCGGGGTTCTGTTCATGGGAGGCACCTTAGCCTCCAGCGGAGTTCTTGGCTCCGGCTTTGAGTCCCCCGATCAGCACGTGGGGCGTCTTATGCGTGAAGCCGCAGGGCTCGAGCCCGTGCGCGAATCGTTACTTGCGAGCCGCCGCCGAGTCGACGATGCGCTGCGCGATCAATTCCGCGCGCTGGTTCGCCAGAACCACGACTACACCGAGACCGTCCGCAAGATGGACATCAGCGAAGTCAAAAACCTCAACAGTCCAGGTTCTTTTGCCAATCCTGAGTCCGCTGCCGGCGCCCTGAGGCAGTTGCACGATCTCTATGCCGCCGACGCTCAGCAGGAAGCAAAGGTCAAACAGATCCTGGACAGCTTGCGCCACGCCCTGGAGACCTCGGCCACCTCGTCCTCCGAGCGGGACACTCTCCTCCGCGGCTTCGATACCGGCCTGGATCCGCAAAAGGCCAAGCGCCAGGCCGTGGTCTCTGCCGAAAAAGACTGGATGGAAGCGGTTGACGATGAATATGCCTACGCCGCCGAGAATGTCGGTAAGCTTAACCTGATCCAGGGACATCTCGTGATCAACGATCCAGAGGTCCGCGAGAGGTTTAATACCAAGCTTCGTTTCCAGGAGTCCCAGCGAAAAGCGTTTCTTGTTGCCCAGAAAGAGTTCAACGACTTCCAGGCCCAGTCGCTCAAGAAGATGGGCGTCAGTCCCCAGGACATCGGCGCGCGTTGAACTTCGGAGACGCGCAAACCCTGGCCGCGGCCATCACGGCCTTCTAACACAATATTCACCATTCCTTCATCTCCTTTTCTCCCGCATCCGTTGTAATGCCGACCAAAGGAGCACCGCCCCTTGCAATGGTTCAAGACGTGCCGGCTGCCGTGGTTAACGCTCGTGTCATTCGCCTTCGTTGAACACCAAAATTGGGGCCGCGGCGACTCCGGCCGTAGTGCGCGCGGAAGGAACAGGTCCATGTAGAACGTTCGCCATCACGTTTCTGCATGACTGGGGCCTGGCGCAAGCCGGGCCCTTCTTGTATCGCGGAGACGAGCGTAGCCCGCATCCTGACTACGGGCTTCCTCGTGAGCGTGCCCCACGCTCACGAGGCTCGTTGCCAAAGAGCGGACGGACTGATTCTTCTACGCCGATTTGCGGATCAGTGTCATCAGAAGAAATCAGTTGAGCGTTTTACGGCACTACTCGTGCCGCAACGCCACCATGGGATCGACCTTGGTGGCTCGACGTGCGGGAACGTAGCACGCGAACAGCGCCACCAGTGCGAGCAAGGCAATAATCGCAGCGAAAGTGCCGGGGTCCGTTGGACTGATGCCAAAAAGCACCTTCGACATAACGCGGGTGACGGCCAGCGCCAAAAGCACTCCACTCGCCAGTCCGATTCCGGCCAGGCGCAGCCCTTGCTTGCAGACCATCGCCAGGACGTCGCCGCGATCAGCGCCCAGGGCGATGCGCACACCGATCTCGCTGGTGCGCTGGCTAACCGAGTACGACATCACGCCGTAGATACCCACTGCGGCCAGCAGCATCGCCAGACCGCCGAAAAGTCCGAGCAGAACCGCTTCGAGCCTCGGTTGGGCTACGGAGGTAGACCTGATTTCGTCCATGGTGAGAACGTCCGCCAGGGGCAGGTTTTTGTCGCACTGGGCGATAACGGAGCGTATGGAGGAGACCAGGTGGATAGGATCGCCATCCGTGCGTACGGTGAAGGAGGGAGTCATGGAAAAATCGTTTTGTAGGACCGAGGCGTAGACAACGGGCTCCGGTTTCTGGTCCAGACCGCTATAGTGGACGTCACTCACCACACCGACCACTGTGAACTGCGGCACATGAGCTCCCGGAGGGATCAGTTCCGGAGGCATCAAGTTTTCCGGCTCGCTGAGCAAAATAATCTTGCCGATCGGGTTTTCCTGAGGCCAGTATTTGTCGGCCAGAGTCTCATTCACAACCACCGACGGCGTGGTGTTGGTCTGGTCGTGCTCATCGAGAAAGCGGCCCTTGACGAGCCGGATTCCAAGCGAGTCGAAGTAGCGTCCGTAGACCGCTCGATATTGGGTGTGGTCCAGTTTGTCGATGGAAGAAGGAATCGGCCGGTCCAGCGCAACAAAGAACTTGGTCCAGTTCTCGCCATTGAAAGGCAGCGACGATGTGATCCCTGCGGCCTTCACTCCCGGAAGGTGTTCGATGCGATCGAGCACATCGTGAAATAGAGCACCCACCGCAGGCGGTGCCCCAATGCGCGCAGGATCAGGTTTCGGGTCATAGGCGTCGGGCAGACTGAAATTAAAAGTCAGGACGCGTCGCGCAGAAAATCCGGCATCGACTTTTAAGAGTTTTTGCAAGCTACGGATGGCCAGCCCTGATCCCATGAGGAGCACAAAAGCCAGGGTCACTTCGCTGATGACCAGGCCGCTGCGGAGACGGCCGCCGCCGGCTTGCGACGTCCGGCCACCCTCCTTGAGTGCATCGTTCAACTTGCCACCGTGCGAACTTTGCAGGGCCGGCATCAAGCCGACGAGGACGGCGGTTAGGATCGCCGCCGCGGCGGTGAACAGCAGCACCCGGCCATCTACCTGGACTTGCTCGATGCGCGGCAGAACGTTGCCCGCCAAGGGAAGCAAGTCGAGCGAGAAATAGGCCAGAGCCAGACCAAAGGATCCTCCGATCACGGCGAACAAGAGGCTCTCCGTCATAAGCTGCCGCAAGAGTCGTCCGCGCGACGCTCCCAGCGCGGAGCGGATTCCGATCTCCTTCTGCCTTCCCGTGGCGCGTGCAAGAAGCAGATTGACGAGATTGACGCAGGCAATCAAGAGCACCAAGCCCACGGCGCCGAGCAACACCAGCAGAGGGCGACGCGACCCGCCAAGCCAGCTCTCGTCTAACCGCACGACACCAACGCCGATGTCCTTGTTTTCCGGGAACTGCCGCGCGATCCCCAACATGATGGAGTTCAAATCGCTCGCAGACTGAGCCTCCGTTACGCCGGGCCGCAGTCTGGCGATCATACTGAGGAAGTAATTATTGTGGGAGTCCATGTTGTCTTTCGGTTTCCAGGACATCGGAACCCACAGCTCGCTTTTGGCGGCGTTGGTGTAGAAAGAGGCGGGCATCACGCCGACTACCTGGTAAGGCTCACCGTCGAGGTTAAACGTCTTGCCGGAGAAATTCGGATCGGAATTGAGATGGCTCCGCCAGAAGCCATAGCTCACCACCATCACGTGGTGCGCCCCCCAAGTTTCTTCCTTGGTCAGGAACGCCCGGCCGAGCATGGGCTTGATGCCCAGTGTCGTGAAGTACTCGGAGGTTACCACTCCGGCCAACACTCGTTCTGGCTTATCGCCTCCCGTGACGTTGAAAGTGGCGTAGTAAAGCCCCGAGAGGCTGATGAGCGTGTGATTCAAGGCGCGCAGTTGCCGAACGTCGGGAGGCGAAGCTGGAAAGTTGTCAAAGCCTCTTGCGGGTGAAGTGTTGAAGACACTTATCAGGCGCGCGGGGTCCTCGTAGGGCAGTGGCCGCAGCAAAACGCCATTGACGATGCTGAACATCGCCGTGTTGACGCCGATGCCCAGAGCTAGTGTGAGCGCCGCAACCAAAGTGAATCCGGGATTCGCCCGCAACATCCGCAGACCGTAGCGCACATCCTGAAATAGATTCTCCAGTACCGGAAGGCTCTGCTGATTGCGATATATTTCTTTGGCTTGTTCCAGGCTGCCCAGCCGGATGATTGCCTGCCGTCGTGCTTCTGGGTGGCTCAAGCCGTGCCGCTGATTCTCTTCCGCTTGCATGGCGATGTGGCTCTCCAGTTCGGCGGCTAGATCCGAATCAGGACGCTTCTTGCCCAACACGCCAGCCAGACGCGATAGCCAGGCTCGTAGCGTTCTCATGACGGGCTCCTCGTTCAATGGTTCTCCTATTGGATACCTGCATGAGTATAAGATTGGTTCTATTGGAAAGCAATAGGGGAGACTGCGGAACGAGCGGTGTGGACCTCCGTTTACTTTTCGAACCTCGCGATCACGTACGTGGCCTCTTGGAGGGACACCACGCAGGTTGGGGCCTCCCGCGGAAGGCAGCCGCCCGTCCATCCTTTAAATGCTGATCCTGAAGCTGCTATCGCTCTCAGGTTTACCTTCTGCCGGTAGGGTGCAAACGTTGCCACGCAAATGGAGGGGCAAGATATCCCTTGCGGCTCGCTCATCACCCTGCCCGTACCTTCACCTGTAAGAGTTAGCTGCAAACAGGTAGTTCCTGGCACTTTGTTGCACACAGTGCGGGGACTGGGTTGGGACAAGCTCGCAGGCACGGTCGTCAGAGCAACTAGGAAAGCCAAGACCGCGCGGCGGATTATGCGTCCGCTTGTGAACATGGAAACAATCATCGCTAGCGGCCTGGATGATAAAGAACCGACCTCGGCCTGCGACTGGAAACTAGTAGGACCATCTCTTTTGCCATCCTTCACCATGACGTTTCATTGTACCCTTGTGTCCTGGCCATATCGCCCTGGAGGTCCCCGCCAGTGCTCAGGGAATCGGAAGAGAGACACGCCATCCTGCTGGGCGCTTCGGGCCTGGTGGGCGGCTTCTGCCTGCAGGCGCTACTGGCGGAGCCCGTCTACAGTCGCATCGTTCTCCTCAACCGCCGTGAACTCAAGGTTGGCCTGCACCCGCAGCTGATCCAGAGGGTTGTCGACTTTGAAAAGATGACTGTCGACGATTTCGCGAAAGCCGATGACATCTTATGCGCTTTGGGAACCACGATCCGCAAGGCCGGATCGCAGGCCGCTTTCCGACGCGTCGACGTTGAGTATCCGTTGACGGCGGCCAAGCTGGCGCGGGCAGGGGGGGCGAAGCAGTTTCTGTTGGTGTCATCCACGGGCGCCGACCCGGCGTCCAAGAACTTCTATCTCCGCACGAAGGGCGATTTGGAGCAGGAGATCGGCAAGCTCGGTTTCCAGGCACTCCACGTTTTCCGTCCCAGCCTGCTGTTGGGTCAACGCGAAGAGTTTCGATTAGCAGAGCGCGTAGTGCAGGCGATTGCGCCGGCCGTCAATCTGGTGATGTTCGACGGTCTCAGACGCTACCGCGCGATTAAGGCGGCCGCCGTAGGGAAAGCCATGGTGGTGGCGGCACGCGAAGAAAGCAAGGGAGTGTTTGTCCATGAGTACGATGAAATCCTCAGGCTGGCGGCCTGATCTCTCGGAGAAGGTGAAGGAATTCTCAAACCTTGACGAGCCTAAAACGCCAGACTAGGCTTCATGGGTCAGGGAGGGATCAATGCCACGTCGCGCTCGGTTCTTCACGTCATGGTTGTTGGTTTTGCCGGCTGCGGTTTCGCTGGCGCTTGCGCAGACTGCCCAGGCGCCGGCCATTATCAAGCCAGGCGACAATCTCGTGCTGGAAAACATTCCGCCGATCCCAGCTTCGATTGCCGAGAAAGCTGCGCAGTACGGCGAGGTCCGTTCCGCCGGGTTTGAAGATTGGGACCCAGCGCATCGCGAGATGCTGATTGCCACCCGCTTTGCCGATGTCCCGCAGATTCACAGAGTCAAGATGCCCGGCGGCGCCCGCACCCAGCTTACATTCTTCCCCGACCGCGTGGTGGGCGCGCACTACGGTCCAAAGGGCAGCGACTACTTCGTCTTTATCAAAGATATCGGCGGTGGCGAGTGGTTCCAGTTCTATCGTTACGACCTTGCTGACGGCGCTATCACCCTGCTTACCGACGGCAAATCCCGCAATACCGGCGGCGCCTTCGCCCACAACGACAGCCGTTTTGCGTACAGCTCGACACGACGTACCGGACAGGACACCGACATATGGATCATGGATCCCACCAACGCGAAGTCCGACCACATGCTCTTGCAACTGGAAGGCGGCGGATGGGGCGCAACGGACTGGTCACCGGACAACAAGAAGCTGCTCGTGTCCGAGGAGATCTCGGCGAACCAGAGTTATATCTGGTTGGTTGACGTTGCGAGCGGTGAGAAGAAGTTGCTCACGCCCAAGAATGGCCAGGAGGTCGCCTACGGCGGCGGCGAATTCAGCAAGGACGGCAAGGGCTTCTTTGTCACGACGGACCGTGACTCCGAATTCCAGCGCCTGGCTTACTTTGATCTGGCCACCATGCAACCCGTGTATCTCACCAGTGATATCAAGTGGGACGTAGCCGACTTTGCCATCAGCGATGACGGCAAAACCCTGGCCTTTATCACCAACGAAGACGGGCTGGGCAAGTTGTACCTGATGGACACAGCTTCCCGGAAATACCACGCCGTCTCCGGGCTTCCCGCCGGACAGGTCTTCGCGCCGGTTTTTCATAAGAACGATCGGGATTTGGCGATCGGAATCAACTCCGCGAAGTCTCCGTCGGACGTCTATTCGCTGGATATCGTGACCGGTAAGGTCGAGCGCTGGACCTTCAGCGAGACTGGAGGACTCAACACGGCCAACTTCTCTGAGCCCCAGCTGATCAAGTGGCAGTCCTTTGACGGCAAGACCATTTCCGGTTTTCTGTACGCACCCGATCCCAAAAAGTTTCCCGGCAAGCGGCCGGTGATTGTGAACATTCACGGCGGGCCGGAAGGGCAGTTCCGTCCCGGTTTCCTGGGGCGCAACAACTATTACCTGAACGAACTGGGCGTGGCGCTGATCTTCCCCAACGTGCGCGGGTCGACGGGCTACGGCAAGACGTTCCTCAAGCTTGACAACGGCATGAAGCGCGACCACACGCACAAAGATGTCGGCGCGCTTCTGGACTGGATCAAGCAGAATCCCAACCTCGATGGCGACAAGATCATGGTGACCGGTGGAAGCTACGGAGGCTACATGACGTGGGCCGTGGCCTACGAGTTCAACGACAAAATCTGCTGCGCGCTACCCATTGTGGGACCGTCCAACCTGGTCACGCTGCTCCAAAACACGGAATCCTACCGCCGCGACCTGCGTCGGGTGGAATATGGCGATGAGCGTGACCCCCAGATACGTGAATATCTGGAAAAGACCGCTCCCCTCAACAATTCAGAAAAAATCCGCAAGCCGATCTTTGCCGTGGTGGGCAAGAACGATCCCCGCGTGCCTTGGACCGAGTCACGCCAGATGCTGGACAAGCTGAAAAGCAATGGCATCACCACTTGGTTTCTCATGGCTAACGACGAAGGCCACGGCTTCTCCAAGAAAAGGAACCAAGACTTTCAGTTCTACGCCACGGTCATGTTTGTACGCCAATTCTTACTGGGCGAGAAGGTGAGCGCGGAGTCAAAGTGACGCTCGAGGGTCGACAGGGAAGAGGGCCTGATCGAAGCCGGCTCCTCCACTGGATGGGATTCGCCGGAAGCGGCGTGCGCACTTCCTGAGCTTGTAACTGGACATATCGCAATGCCTGGCGCGCTTGTCAATTCTGGGTTGAATCAGGCAAGAAAACCAGGAAATATCTGAGATTTGCTCAGCAAATTACCTACTGCGCTATATCCCAGGTATCGGCCGCGTGTGCTATTAACGTACCGTTCACACTCGAAGCCTAGGTAAAAAGCCTTGGTTATCCCGCCGGCGTCGCAGCAAAAGGCATCGAATTCTCAATGAGTTGGAAAATTATGTTCGACAGGGGCACAGGCAGGGGAACACAATAGCACGCGGCTTCTTTCTTGAAATTTAGATGGTTCACCCCTTGGCAAATCGGCGACGGTTCTGGAACTGCTTGTTGGCCCCGGCTTTACTGCTGACCGCATCCATGGTCGGTCAATCCGTCCCAGCGGAGGACCCCACGGTCCCGATTGACGCTGAAAATGGGTTTTTGCAGAACCAAGGAGCGCTGCCACGCTTTCAATCGGCCAACAAGATTTCCCAGGACACATTAGCCGCGGTCGCGCGGCAACGCATCGCTAGCGTTCCTCATTTCTCAGGCTCTTTTCCCGCCGAGGGCAAGACGTTTCCTTTCACCCTGGTGGGAACGCCACCCCGGAACGGAGGGACGACGCAGATTCCCACTCAGATCATCGCGGTCTCGCTACTGTTTGAGGGAGTTCTCGACAAAGGCGGCGAACCGGTTATCTTGGATCCTCAGCCCGTACTCGGGCGCATCCAGGGCTCGCCGAACTTCCGTCCTTATTCTTATCAGACGGGCCTGACCCAGTTTGCGGACGCTGTGCAGCGGGCCCAGTTCTTCCGCACCATGAACCAGGATTGGCACACCTTGCTTTCGCCGCCCGAGATGCTGAGGCCTGTGACTATTGATGTGCCGGCCGGCATGGCCAAGGTCTATCGCAACCGCGCCAGTGGTGTCACGTATGCGGTTGTGGACACGCGGTTTTTTCTATCCCACCTCAATACGGTTGTGCAGCTGGAACAGATGCGGCCCGACGCCCTGGTCTTGATTCTTACAGCGAATGTCTTGTTGGCGCCCCTGGCGGATGTAAAACAGTGCTGCCTGTTGGGATTCCACACCGCTTTCGCTGCCGGACACGTGGGCCGCGTGCAACAGATACAGACTTTAGTTTGGGCTAGTTGGTTGGACCAGGGGCTTTTTGGGAACAGCATCGGCGATGTGACCCCGATGAGCCATGAAATTTCCGAGTGGATGAACAACCCGTTCGGAACCAACATTGTCCCGGCATGGCAACCGGTGGGCGAATCAGGAGGCTGCCACACCAATCTTGAAACCGCGGACCCGGTGGCTGCCCTGCCGAACGCAGGATTTCCCGTCAGCATCGATGGATTTACTTTCCATCCCCAAACCGAGGTACTGTTGCCCTGGTTTACACGCCAGGGATCTCAGGATTCAATTGACGGAGCTTTCAGCTTTCCCGACGAGACCCTGGTGACCGAAGCCGCCCGTCCTTGTGCGGCGCTGTAAGCGCTATCCCTAGGATCGAGGATGGCAAGCCGCCCGGGGAATTCGAGCGACTTGCCATCTGCGGGGAAGACCAGCGCCGGCTCGAGCGCTGCGGACCCTCCTGGGGAAGAGGAGGGGCCTATCTGGAGAACGCTTGCGACACGAAATCCTGCAAGCTTCCAAAAAGTTTTTTCTCCCCGGTGTCGATTCTAAGAGCCTCGCGCGACGAAAAGACAGCAAACTACTTTGAAGGAGACACCACCATGCAATATCTTCTGCTGATTTACGAATCCGAAGCGGACTGGAACGCGATTGGCGAAGCCGAACGTCAGAAGATGTACAAGGAATACATGGAGCTGACGCAGGACCTGCAGAGCAACGGCAAGTACAAAACCGGACAGCAGCTGCAGCCAACCTCCACCGCCACCACGGTGCGCGAGCGTGGCGGCAAGAAAACCATCACCGACGGGCCCTTTGCCGAAACTAAAGAGCAATTGGGCGGCTTCTATTTTGTCGAAGCCAAGGACCTCGATGAAGCTCTGGCGATCGCAGCACGGATCCCGTCGGTTCGCACCGGATCCATTGAAGTCCGGCCGGTGGTAGTGCGATAAGGCGTTAGCGCTCATTGAGGGAGATTGAGTGTAATGGCGAGTAGAGTCGAGAACAGGCGCAGTGGGCTCGTGCAATTGTTGTTTCGGGGCCGGCTCAGCGTTCACTCACGTTACGGCCTGCACGCTCGCCGAGTCGCCTAGCGACCCTTTTGACCTGCCCCCCATTTTTAGTCCAGGGATAATGAGACTTTCTCCGGGTTTTGGGTGTCGAGCATAGCGCTTCCAGATTGACGCCCGCAGCCGTCGCGGCTGTGGGAAAGTGGGAAACGCAAAGCGTTTTCCAAGGCGGCCCGGCCGCCGTATTTTCCACAGCCCGTCGCCCAGCCACGAATCAACTCCATCGGCGTCTGATACTCCAGTGCTGAGTGAGGTCGGACGTGGTTGTAATCCCATTTCCAGGCTGCGATTTTCTCCCGGGCATCGTGCAGATCCATAAACCAGTTTTCATTTAAGCATTCATCGCGGAACTTACCATTGAAGCTTTCAATGTAACCGTTCTCCATCGGCCGGCCGGGAGTGATGAAGTGCAGCTGCACTGCGTTCTCGTACGCCCACCGGTCCAGCACTTGGCTCGTGAACTCGGTACCGTTATCAATGATGATGTGCTTCGGCTTCCGTCCTTGGGCTTTCAGTCCGTCCAGCACCCGCACTACCCGTACCCCCGGCAGACAGGTGTCTACCTCGATCTCCACGGCTTCGCGGCTGAACCAGTCCATCAGGTTCAGCGTGCGGAACCGTTGTCCCGAGGCGAACGCGTCCTGGGTGAAGTCCATGGTCCATACCTGGTCCGGCTCAGTCGGTGGCGCCAGTATCACCCGCGCTGCGCCGGGTGCCCGCCGGCGCCGGCCGCGTTTGCGGCGCAGACCCAGCTTCTCTTCCACGTACAGTCGATACACTCGCTTGTGGTTCACCTGCCAGCCTTCCCGTACCAGCAACACTTGCAACCGGCGATAGCCGAACCTTCGTCGTGCCTCGGCCAACTCGCGCAGCCGCACCCGCAGCCCATGATCTTCCACTCGCCGTTTCTGGTAGCGGCAAGTTCCACGATCCACTTCCATCAGCCCGCAAGCGCGTCGCTGGCTCAGCCTTACTTCCGCCTGCATCACCAGCACCACCTCCCGCCGCATCTGCGGGCTCACCACTTTTTTGCCAGCACCGCCTTCAGCGCCCGATTGTCCAAGGTCAGCTCGGCCACCACGTGCTTCAGTTGCCGGTTCTCATCCTCCAACTGCTTCAGTCGCTTGGCCTCGCTTAGCTCCAACCCGCCATACTTCGACTTCCAGCGATAGAAGCTCCCCTTCGTAATCCCGTGCCGCCGGCACAACTCTCCCGTTTCCACCCCAGCTTCCGACTCCTTCAGGATGGTGATGATCTGCTCTTCGTTGAATCGACTCTTCCTCACGGCTCCTCCTCGGCCCTGGCGGGCCATCTTAATGGAGAAGTCTCATTCAGGCTGGACTAGTTTTCGGGGGGCAGGTCATCCCTATTGCGTGGCTGGCATTGGAAGCATTACGTTATTCGAGTGATGTTCCCCCGGCGCAGTGGAATCCTGCTCCATGTCCCGTCTTTGCCCGGCGGCCATGGCATAGGCGATTTTGGAGAATCCGCTTATGAGTTCATCGAATTCCTAGCCGGATCAGGGCAGAAAATCTGGCAGGTATTGCCGCTAAACCCAACCGGATACGGCGATTCCCCTTATCAGTGCTTCTCCGCATTTGCCGGAAATCCCCTGTTCATAAATCTGGGAGCTCTTCGTGATGAAGGACTTCTGTCGAGGCAGGATCTCGCCGATGCACCGAATTTTTCCGACGAGCATGTGGCGTACGACCGCGTAATCGCCTTCAAACAGGAACTCCTTCGCAAAGCTGCTCGCACTTTCTTTGCAGACAGAACCGAGGCCGACCGTCGGGCCTTCGATACCTTTTGCCAGGAGGGCAGGGAATGGCTGGAGGACTATGCGCTCTTCATGGCATGCAAGAAAGTCCACAATGATGAGGCCTGGGTCCATTGGAGCGCCGGATTATGTCAACGCGATCCCGCTGTTCTGAAGGAATGGCGGAGCGCATTGTCGTCTGAGTTGAACTTTCACAGGTTTGTACAGTTCGAATTTTTTCGACAATGGGAAAAAGTAAGAAATCTTTGCAGGCGTCATGGCATTAGCATCATGGGCGACCTTCCAATCTATGTCGCTCACGACAGCGCTGATGTCTGGGCTCATCCGTGGTTGTTTCGCCTGGATGAACGAGGGCGGCCCACTGCCGTTGCGGGCGTTCCTCCCGACTATTTCAGTGCCACAGGTCAACTTTGGGGCAACCCTCTGTATCGCTGGGATGTTTCTGCTTCTTCCGGTCACCGTTGGTGGATTGATCGCTGCCGGGCATCCCTTGGAATGTTTGATCTTGTGAGACTGGATCACTTTCGCGGCTTCGAAGCTTATTGGGAGGTTCCAGCTACGGC